>NZ_JAIMBZ010000050.1:0-17656 GCF_025499445.1 Acidiphilium sp. AL | reverse complement strand
ATCACCGGCTTCAGGCGGACCATCGGCGACGCCAAACTTCTTCTCCATGCGGAACTCCACGAGGATGTCCTTCGTGAATTTGCCGAGGATCGCACCCGCCGCGATCAGCACCGCAACGCCACCGGAGCCATCCGGCCGCATCTTCGTGCAGGTGAAGGCGGAAACGACTGTCACGTGATCGAGGGTGCTGGATCGGCGGACGATGCCCTGCAGGATGAACTCCCATGACGTCAGGCTGAGGTCGAGTTGGACATGGACAGTGTTGTCGTCGAGGTCCTTCAACTGTTCGCGCACGAAGGCGGCGGCTTCGCTGTCGACGCCATCCGACGCCGCAAGCGCCATCCGCACGGACTCGAGCGGTAATTCGATCTGATCGCACGGCGACGTCTCCGCGAAGAAATAGACTCCATCTCCGTCCGGTTCGCTGTCGAAGACCTGCGTCAACAGCAATCGTTCGAGCGGAGTCATGTCGGCGTTGGGAATCGTCGGTTGAACGACCGTCGGTGAAAAATAGTCTGACATGTCGGATCTCCGGAAATGCGAAAGCCCGGTGTACGGACCGGGCTTTTGCGATGGAATGAATGGGTGAAGAGGACGTAGGACGGCTCGAGCCGCCTCACAGATCCGCGTTATTCGGCGCCAAAGGCGTGTGACAGGGGCTCGTCAGTGTCGGAACCCGTCTCGCTCTCGCCGGCGAGGAAGGCCGGCAGTGCCTCGACCTCGCTCGCAACCTCTCGGGCCGGCTCGACGCTGGGTTCGGCGCCGATCGGGCGCAGCGGCTCGGGCAGCCAGCCGGCGCCATCGAGCAGCCGCTCGGCCTCCTTCGCCATGTCCGGCTTCTTGAGATGGTCGATGAGTTGCGTCGCAGCCTCGCCCTTCGCCTCCCGCACAGCCTCGAGAATGCGCGCCTTGGTGACCCGGCCGAGATAATTGTCGACCGTCGGTCGCCATCCCGCCACAACCATATCGAGGCCGACGGCCTGAACGAGCCGATCGCCATGGGCGATGGCATCCGGCCGGCGATGCCACGGCTCCTTCACGACATTGACTGTCAGGCCAACGCAATGGGCGAACAGGTTTTCGCGGCTGTCGCTGTCGAACGCCATGAGCACATCCCATAGATTGGCAGGGTCGTCGGGCAATTGTCGCGCCCAGTTGGCGTGACGCTCTTCGACCGCTTTGGCCGAGGTGGTATCCGCAAGGCCGGGCGCCTGGGCGCTAAAATTTGCGCTCTTCGCGCTGATCTCCAGGCAAGTATGGGGTGCATGACAGTAGAAGCTCTGCAGGCACAATGCATGCAGGACCGCGATGAAGGCCGTGCCCGGATCGTTGGCGAGCGCATCTCGCAACGCCAGCGTCCGGTGGGCGGTCAGCTCGGTAACGAGACGGTCGGCCAGCGGCTTGATGCCGTCGTCTTCGGCGATTTCGGCGTCGGGCGCCGCCTCGCCGCCGGTGGCGATCACGGCAGCCCGGACGGTGTTATCCGTGGCGTCACTGGCAGGCGCTTCGCCATCGGTATCACCGTTGGCTTCCGCTTCGGTGGCGCCGGGCGTCTCGTCTTCCGGCCGAACATAGCCGCGCTCGATCCGCGATCCGCCATCGCCGTCGATGCTGAGAAACACGCCGGCACGGGCGATGTCGGCCGGATCGTAGACCACCGGGCGGTTGTCGAAAGCTTCGAGCTCGGTCTCGATCTGGACGAGGCGCTGGTCGATCACGTCGGGCAGTTCCTCGGCTTCCGCGTACTCCGCTTCGAGCTTGTCATACTCGGCGCGCAGCGCATCGTAGCGAACCTGCTCGTCTCCGGCGAATGCAACGGTCTGGCCAGCGAGACGGCGCAGGCCGGCGGTATGGCCATAGGGGAACTCGATCGCGATTTCGATCCATTTCCACCCCTCGGCGCGGATCGCATCGGCCTCGGCTGCGAGTTTCTCGGTGACGAGCCGGTCGAGCAGTGCCGTATCCTGCAGCCAGCCACCCTGGTCCTGCTCGAACAGATCGCGCATCACCACGCCGCCCGCTGTCTCGTAGACAGCGACGCCGACAAACTGGGCCCGCTTGTCCGAGGCGCGGATCGCAGTCTCGGTAAGCTGACGGCGGATGGCGTATGGTTCCTTGTTGTAGGACCGCGCGAGCGCCTCCCATACCTGCTCCTGGCGCGCATGGTCGTTGGTGACGGTAAACGCCATCAGCTGTTCCAATGTCATCTCGTCGTCGGCGTAGCGATCGAGAAGCCTGGGCGAGACGGCAGCGAGCTTGAGCCGCTGTTTTACCACGCCAGGCGCGACAAAAAACCGGGCCGCGATCTCCTCCTCACCGAGCCCCGCATCGCGCAGGGTCTGGAAGGCACGGAACTGATCGAGCGGATGCAGCGGGGCGCGCTGGACGTTCTCGGCGAGCGAATCTTCCTCCGCGATCCCGCTCTCGCGCACGACGCAAGGCACCGACTGGGTCTTCGCCATGCGCTTTTGCCTGACCAGCAACTCAAGGGCGCGGAACCGGCGGCCGCCGGCCGGCACTTCGTAGATGCCGGTTTCCACACCGCCGGCGTCGCGCACCGGGCGCACGCTCAGGCTTTGCAACAGGGTGCGGCGAGCAATATCCTCCGCCAGTTCGCCGATCGAGATGCTGGTCTTTACGCGGCGGACATTGGCCTGGGACAGGACCAACTTGTTGAAGGGAATATTCTCGGACCGGCTCAGGACGATTTTGGGGTCGGTGTTAGCCATGGGGGCAATCTCCAGGACGGGCCGGCCGGAGCCTCTCTCGGCCTCCAAACCCGTCAGCCAAACCCCTCCGTCCTCTGCCTTTTATGGGGTGGGTCTATAGGCCGGGTCGACGGCAAACCCAGTCCTTGGCGAGGCGCCGGCAGCGGTTCAACCAGGCGATGGTCCGTTCGACGATCCAGCGTTTTGGCAAGACAACGAATTTGCTGTCGCACCGCCGGACGATTTCGATGTTCACCTTGCGACAGACGCGGGCCCGACCCTGGCGAAACTTCGGCCCCTGATAACCCGCGTCGGCGTAGAGTTTCAGAAGGAACGGATACAGCCCGAACAGCGTGCTCATCAGCAGCACGCCGCCGTCACGATCCTGAATGTCGGCCGGATGCACGAGAGCCGCCATCAGCAAGCCCTGCGTATCGACGAGGATATGACGTTTCTTCCCTTTGATTTTCTTGCCGCCGTCGAAACCCGGCGGATCGATCCGGTCCCCCCTTTTTCAGCGCTTTTGACGCTCTGGCTGTCAATGATCGCCACTGTCGGACTGGCCTCCCGGCTGGCTTGCTCACGGCAGAGCACGTAGAGCCCGTGGTGCAGCAGGTCGAGCGTGCCATCGTCCCGCCAGCGGCAGAAATAGTAGTTCACCGTGCTGCGGGGCGGCAGGTCTTTCGGTATCGCCCGCCACTGGCAGCCCGTGCTCAACACATACATCAGGCCGTTCAGCACCTCGCGCACGTCTACCGTCCGCTTGTTGCCACCGCGCTTGGCCGCCGGGATCTTCGCCTCGACCAGTTCCCATTCTTCATCGGTCAGGTCGCTGGGGTAGCGCAGTCGGCTGCGGTCGTAACGGGCTCGGTTCTCGACAGTCCACATGGCCAACTCCTGCGAATCGAGGTCGCCGCCATCGAATCATAAACGATTCCATCGATTCAAGTTGTTTTTGGACCGACACTTACACGCTGCGGCGGCCTTGGAGGAGTGCCTCTATCCCGAGTGGTCGATAACAGATCATGCGCACGTGTGCCCAGCCCAACGCCACGTTAATGTACCTAGCGAAAAGCGATGGACGGGGCCGCATGAAAACAATTGATCGGCTCGGTTACCAAGCCTCGAATTCGCGGGGACACGAACTATAATTCAGGCTGCGACCATTAGCCTCCCCAACCTCATCGCGATGTTCGGAGCTTGGTTGGACTCTGTGATCTGCCGTTCAGTCGCTGCTTTCGTTTTCTGGTTGAACGAGCTCGACATGGCTGACTCCAAGCGCTTGCGCGAGTTCAAACAGCGTAATTATTGTTGGATTGCGACGACCGCGCTCGAGGCTACTCAGGTACTGTTGGCTGAACCCCGAACGAGCTTCAATTTCTTCCTGCGTCAGGCCCTTCGACCGACGCAGGCGGGCGAAATTCCGGCCAACCAGCTTACGCATATCCATGCGCAACGGGTTGCCTGTTTACACACTCTAAGTTTATCAACTATAATGTGTAATCGGCCAGTACGGCGGTTTTAGCCGGGTCATAATTGCCGTGGATTGCTCAAGGCAGCTCAGGTCATCAGCAGTCGGGAGCAATCAGCGCGCAATAGGAGTGGTGCAAATGAACAGACCCGCGGTCAGCACATGGATCATGAAGTCACGTGGGGAGATACAGCAACGGCAAACGTCGGCTCCGACCGAGTCTCTGCACGCGTGGGCACTGGGAGCCGAGCCGCGTTGTCGACACGATGACGGGTCCCCTGCCAGAACATTCTACCTGTCGAATCAGGAAGGAAGCGGAGCAATACGTCTGGCGTGGCTCCATGTGGTTGCACGTAATTATGAAATCGGTGAACAGCTTCATGTTGGATCAATCTCCCATGGCTGAACTGCGCCCTGCGGTCACTGACCCGCTGATCTGGTCGGACCAGGTGACGCCGTATGACCAGCAGCACTTCATCACTTATGCCCGCCTCCTCGACGCGGAAGCGGAGCATGCGGATTGGCGCGACGTCGCGCGCATCGTCCTCCGGCTCGATCCCGAGAGTAACCCTGACGGGGCGCGTCGGTGCTGGCAAGCGCATCTCGATCGCGCAAAATGGATCGTGACGTCCGGCGTCAAGCAGATTGTAGAGCAGTCGGAGAAAGACTGAGGCGTTCAGCTCAGCAGCGCCTGATAGCCGCCGTTGACCATCCGATGCCCACCCCGCACAAGCCGCTGGACACGCAAGCGAAGGCAATCAGATCCCCTGCCCCAGTTCTGGCGGACCATATTTGCGCCGAAGAGTGCGATCGCGATGTCGCGATGGTGAGCCCCGTCCTGCAAAGCGTCATGAGCCCGCAATGACGCGATCCAGCGTGGTGCCCGTGGCTCACGCGGGTACAGATGACGGGCGAACCGGCCCAGCCGATTCAGGGATACCAGGCGGCGTAAGCTCATGATCCTGCCATCGATGCCGCCAAGCCCCTCAAGCAGGTAACCGAGGCAGACAGGACCATGGCAAAGCGTGCCGCGCGCGACATCAATCCGAATGCGGCGATATCCGTCCGAAAGAACAACGTGTTCGCTGCCACCTGATCCAATGACGGTCGTCGCCATGCCGGCGAAACGTGCGAGATCAAACGCGTCTGGATTCCGAGATGTGGCCGGAATTGCCTCGACGGTCAGAACCGAGGCGTCAAGCCACGCGTCCCAGATGAGCCGCGCCCTCACGGCGGGACAATCGGCCGCTTCGGCGAAAGCACAACCCCCAGGCACGAGCCCGATGATGCGCCGCCGCAGCGAGTTGGATCGGCCGAATGGCGCCGGCCCCCGCATTGGTATCCGAACTGGTTGCGTTCCCTTGGTCGCCCTCACCGACATGATCCCGATGGCGCCGCAGCCACTCCCAGGCCCAGCCGGCGCGATCAAGATCCAGCAGATGCCGATAATCGTCCGGATTACGCCAGTCGGGCTTTGCCTTTGCACCAGCTACTTCGTCTTCGTCCATCGGTGGCTTCCGCTCCGGCCCCGAATATCCGGCGTCATGGATCGGACTGAGCGGCCGGCCGCGTCGCATCGTCAGACGCCGTTTGTTCCGCTAGGTATCCGTCCAGTGCGGCCTGCTGATCCGGCCGCAAAGCATCGGTCGCGGCGAGATAATCGGGCGGATTGTCACCGAGTAGCACCGCTGGTGACTGACCTTCATAATTGCCGAGATTGGGCCGGTGCAGGCTGTAGCCCACGAGGGCGGCGAGTTCCGGATCAAAATGCCGGGCGATCGCGGGCGGGTAACACAGCCACTGATTCTCGAATGGTTTCAGCCAGCCGAGGCAGTAGCTGATGATGATGCCACGCCGGATCGAAGTGGACCTGTTCGCGCCCGCGCCATGCAAGGTCGAGCCAAGAAAAACCAGCGCCGCGCCGGGCGCCATCTCTGCCACGATTGGATCACCCTGGGGCGGCAGGTCAAGCGCTGCCGGATGGTGGCTACCCGGCCAGACCAGCGTCGCACCGTTCTCGGCGGTAAAATCGCTCAATGGCCAGATGACGTTGAGCAGATATTGCATCTGACTCCTGGCGCCCTGCCACATATCCTGATCCCGATGCGGATACTGGGCGGGGGCACCAGGATGGATTTCGATGGCTTGAGTCAGATTCAGATTGAAACACTCGCACCAGTGCCCCAGCGCGTTCCGCGCGATCTCGAGGATGAGCGGGTGCCGAATGAGATCGGCTACCGTATCCGCTCGCCGCAGGAGGGCGCCGAAGCGTTTGGTGCGGCGGCCGTAGAATCCGCCTTCGCAGAATGGGGTACGCGCAAACCGATCATCGAGCTTCTCATTCAACGTCTCCACGGTTGTCCGCGGGACCGACTCAGGAATGACGCAATACCCATCCTCAAAGAGATGTGCCATCCAAAGATCGGCCGCCGTAGATGACGGTTTTTGCGGTGAAATTGTCATCACGGGTCTCCCAAAATTGGTTCGACGTCGGCACGCTCGCCGATCGCCGTCGCGGAATAGATACCGGTGGCGCGAAGTTGGTGCGGGGTCGCCTCGTCGATATCGATGCGAAACGCACCGATCATCGAGCCGTTGACAATCCGCGGCGATCCCAGCACCTCGCATCGCCATCCCATTGCTATAATCCGGGAGAGGAACCGTGCGCTGACCACACCGGTGAACGTCTGAATGCGATGTGCCAGCGCGTAATCAACCGTGGCCGTAATCAGTTGGTTTCGAATATGAAGACGCTCGGCCGCCGGAAGCCTGGGGTTGAGGCAGAGGCGGGTAATCTCGGCGGTGCCGGAATCCACCGGAACGCCGTGCTCGCACAGATCGGGAAATACGCTACCGAGGAGATGAGGGCGATCGGCACGCAGCAGGCGCAGTGAGCCTCGATGATCGCCATTCTGGTCCGAGATCAGAAGATAGACTGCCGCGGTATCGTCGAACTGGTCGATCTCAAAACGACCATCACTGACAGGAAGGTTCCATTTGAAAAGATCAACAAACACACGCTTGCGGTCTTCAAACATCGAGTCCAGTGCCTTGGCAAACTGCCCGCTGTTCGCACCCGTGATGATGTCCAACATACTCCGGTCTCCTCACTTGTCGTCAAGCAAGGGAGACCAGATTAGCTCACCAGCGACTATTCCCGCTTCGGGGGGAATTGCCAGGACAAGGCTTCAACGAAGCTGATTTGACCGTCGAAAATGGCGTGGGCGGCGAGCGGCAAACGCCTGGTCACCCCATAACGCCCGCGCGCCATATCAAGATGCTGGGAGACGGTTTCCTCGCTCAATCCTAAAATACGGCCAATCTCCCAGTCCGTCTTGCCCCTGATCGCCCAGATTAGGCAATCGCGCTGGCGCGGTGTTAGGTGCCGTGGACGTTTCTGGGACATCGAACCCAATCCGTTTAGGCGTCGCGCTGCCTGAAACGCGAAGGCGCCGATCAGCTGTGCAAGCAAAAAATTGCGGACGGGCGGCCTGTGACCCGGGCGCATCGCGAAGGAGCAGGAACCGCTGCTTTCGCCCGGTATGTTCGCCGGCACCGTGAAACCATCACCGATACCGTGCCTCGCAGCGTTCTCCAGGATCGATCTTTGCCGGCCCGTTACATCGATCATTCGCGGCACATCGGCCCAGTCGAACCCCACATTGGTAGTCAGGCAGGCATGCAGAATCGGATCGTGGGTGTATAGGCCTTCTTCGACGAAATGCTGCGCCCAGGACACCGGGTAATTGTCCAGATGGATGACGTTATGCCGTGGGCGGCGCAAATCGACGTGGGTGATCAGTGCGAAAAAATCAAACCCGATCTCGACCGTGATTTCTTCCATGAGCCGGAAGAGTTCGGTTTCGCCTTGCGCGGCTCGCGCTTGATCGACGAACAACTGGGCAGTTTCAAGACGTGACACAATTGATCTTCTGAATCTCGGCTACATGGTTAGCTGACTCAGGGTCGACGAGCGGCAAATAATTCTACCTCGATGCTAACTGATTGCTCTTGTTGGCTTGATTGTCGTCCGGACCGGCTCATTCGCACACAAGTGGTGTGCCGGTGCGAGCCTGGATTTGGTCCAGGGCGACTCCGGGCGCACATTCGACCAGCCGGAAACCTACTTCAGTGACGTCGATGACGGCGAGATCGGTGTAGATTCGGGTGACCGAGCCGAGCGCGGTGAGCGGATAGGCGCAGCGCTCGACCAGTTTCGGACGGCCATCCCTGGTGGTGTGTTCCATCAGCACCCAGACGCGTTTCGCACCGGCGCCGAGATCCATCGCGCCGCCGACGGCGGGCGCTTCGCCCGGCTTGCCGGTGGACCAGTTGGCGAGATCGCCATTGGCCGCGACCTCGTAGCCGCCGAGCACGCAGAGATCGAGATGGCCGCCGCGGATGATGCCGAAACTGTCGGCCTGGCCGACGATGGAGGCGCCAGGACGCAAGGTGATCGGCTGTTTGCCGGCGTTGATCAGCCAGATATCTTCCGCGCCCGCGTCGGGCGCCGGGCCGACACCGAGGACGCCGTTCTCGGAATGGAACATCACCTCGCGTTCGGCGGGAACGTAATTGGCGATCAGCGTGGGCAGGCCGATGCCGAGATTGACCGCCCAGCCCTCGGGAATATCGGCGGCGGCGCGCGCCGCCATCTCGGTCCGCGACCAGCCTTTGATCCGGGTTTCGCTCATGATGTGGTCTCCACGATAAAGATCCGGTCGACAAACAGGCCGGGGGTGATGACGGCATCCGGGTCGATCGCGCCGAGTTCGCGCTTGCGATGGGCGAGCGCGATGGTGAGGGTTGCCGCACTCGCCATCAGCGGATTGAAATTGCGTCCGGTGCGCCGATAGGTGAGGTTGCCCCAGCGATCGGCTTCCCACGCTTCGATCAGCGCGAATTCGGCGGCGAGTGCGGTTTCCAGAATGCAGGGCCTGCCGTTGATGGTGCGGGTTTCCTTGCCTTCGGCGAGTTGGGTGCCGGCGCCGGTCGGGGTGAAGAAGGCGGGAATGCCGGCGCCGGCGGCGCGGATGCGTTCGGCGAGCGTGCCCTGGGGGACCAGTTCAAGCTCGATCCGGCCTTCGGCGTAGAGCGCGTCGAACGCGGTTTTGCCGGTGGCGCGCGGATAGGAGCAGATCACCTTGCGGATCGCGCCCTGGGCGATCAGCTTGGGCAGACCGCCGAAATCGCCGCCCGCGTTGTTGGCGATGATGGTCAGGTCGCGCAGTCCGCGCTCGCCGAGGGCATCGACCAGCGCGTGCGGCTGGCCGACCGCGCCGAAACCGCCGACCATGATGGTCGCGCCGTCGCCGATGCCCTCGAGCGCCGCATCGATATCGGGGACGAATTTGTCGATCATGGGTGAAGGGCTTTCGTGATCGTGTCGTGATGGTCGAGAGCTTGGGCGATCAGCGCGGGGATCGCCGCCGATGCCGGGATGGCGGGCGCGTGGCGGAGATTGCGCGCCATCGCGTCCGCATCGACGGTCAGACCGTCCAGCGCCTCGCGCAGGGCGGCGAAAGCGCCGCTCGCGGTCAGCATCAGGTCGGGCCAAACCGATTGCTCGGCCTGCCAGGCGCCGGCGGCGCGTTCGTGTTCCTGCGGGATGGCGGCGAGTAAAGTCGCGGCCAGATGCGGGGCGCGGAGCGAGGCGGCGCGCACGGCGATCGACAGGGTCGGGTTGCGCTTATGCGCCATCGCCGACGATCCGCCGCGCCCTGGCGTCACCGGTTCGTGAACCTCGGCGATTTCAGCCTGCATGAGGAGCAGACTATCGGTGGCAATTTTGCCGAACCCGCCGATCGCCGCGGCGATAGTGCAGCCGAGCCGGGCGAGCGGTGCGCGGCGCGTGTGCCAGGGCAGCGGAGGGACGGGGAGATCGAGCGCGGCGGCGAGGGTTTCGGTCGCGTGTTGGGCATTTGTGCCGAATCCATCGAGCGTGCCGGCGGCGGTGCCGAACTGGAGCGTCAGGGCGGGGTGCTGGGCGTCGCGTAGCGCTAACCGTGCGTCATCGAGCGCCACGAGCCAGTTTGCCGCCTTTAATCCGAAGGTCGTCGGCAAAGCGGGTTGCAGCAATGTGCGGGCGATCATCGGTGTTGCCGCGTGGTCGCGGGTGAGACGCGCGGCGGTATCCGCCATCGCGGCGATGTCGGCGTCGAGGAGCTCGAGGCCGCGCCGCAATTGCAGCACCAGCGCGGTGTCGACCACGTCCTGCGAGGTGCCGCCGCGATGTACCGCATCCGCATGGTCCGGCACTTGCGCGCGCAACCAGGCGACCAGTGGAATCACCACCGTGCCGGCACTCGCACCATCGCGCGCGAGCGCATCCAGATCGATCGTGGTTGCATCGCAGGCTTTGGCGATCGCGGCGGCGGCGGCGGTGGAAATTGCGCCGATCGCGGCGTTGGCGCGGGCGAGTGCCGCCTCGACATCGAGCATCGCCTGGGCGGCGCCGCGCGCATCGAAGATGGCGCGCATCGCCGGCGTGGACGCCATCGTCTCGGGCAGCGATAATGACATCGTGTCAGATCCGTTCGATCAGCATGGCAATCCCCTGGCCGACGCCGATGCACATGGTGGCGATGGCGCGTTTGCCGCCGTCGGTTTCCAGGGCGCGCAAGGCGGTGCCGGCCAGCCGTGCACCGGAGGCGCCGAGCGGGTGGCCGAGCGCGATCGCCCCGCCATGCGGATTGACCCGGTCGTCGCCATCCTCGATCCCGAGCCGGCGCGTCACCGCGAGCGCCTGGCTCGCGAACGCCTCGTTCAGTTCGATCGTGTCGATCGCGTTCAGCGCAATCCCGGCTTTCGCCAGGAGTTTTTCGGTGGCGGGCACCGGGCCGATGCCCATGATGCGCGGCGGCACGCCCGCCGTCGTCATCGCGACGATGCGTCCGCGCGGGGTCAGCCCATACCGCTGCGCCGCCGCCTCGGACGCCACGATCAAGGCGGCCGCGCCGTCGTTCACCCCCGAGGCGTTGCCAGCGGTGACGCTGCCGGGATCGCGGAACGGGGTTTTCAGCTTGGCCAGCCCCTCCAGCGTGGTTTCGGGGCGCGGGTGTTCGTCGGTATCGACCACGGTCTCGCCTTTGCGGCTCTTGAGCGTGACCGGCACGATCTCGCCGGCGAAAAATCCGGCGTTCTGCGCGGTTTTGCATTTCTGTTGGCTGGCGTAGGCGAACTTATCCTGATCGGCGCGGCTGATCTGGAATTCGGCGGCGACGTTTTCACCGGTTTCGGGCATAGAGTCGGTGCCATACCGGACGCGCATGACCGGATTGACGAAGCGCCAGCCGATCGTGGTGTCGAACAGCTCGGCGGCGCGGCCGAAGGCTTCCGCGCTCTTACCCATTACGAAGGGCGCGCGGGTCATGCTCTCGACCCCGCCGGCGACGATCATTTCGGCCTCTCCAGCGCGGATCGCGCGCGCGGCGGTGCCCACCGCGTCGAGGCCGGAGCCGCACAGCCGGTTGATCGTGCCGCCGGGAATGCTTTCCGGCAGGGCCGCCAGCAGCGCCGCCATGCGCGCGACGTTGCGGTTGTCCTCGCCCACCTGATTGGCGCAGCCGAGCAGAACCTCGTCGATCAGCGCGGGGTCAAGCGAAGGGTTGCGCGCAAGCAAGGCGCGGATCGGGATGGCAGCGAGGTCGTCGGTGCGCACCGAAGCCAGCGCCCCGCCATAGCGGCCGAACGGCGTGCGGATGTAGTCGCAGATGAAGGCTTCGGCCATCGGTCAGAACTCCAGGAAGACGGTTTCGGCGTCGCCTTGCAGGCTGATGTCGAGATGGTAGCGCGCGGGGGCGATTTGTCGCGCGATCAGGGTGGGGCGGCGCGAAGGCGGGTCGATCAGGGCGAGGATCGGGTCGGTCTCGTTCAGGGCTTCGCCGGCGAAATAGACCCGCGTGAACAGCGGTTTCAGCAGGCCGCGCGCGAAGATCGCGATGCCGCAATGCGGTGCCTGGAGCGCGTTGCCGCGCGCACCGGCGGGACCGGACAACGGCTCCGGTCTGATCGTGACGAAGCGGAATGTCCCGTCGCTTCCGGTCGCGGTGCGGCCATAGCCGGGAAAGCTTGCCGAACGCGCGGGCGAAGTCTGGAACAGTTCGATCGCCGCGTCGGTCACGCCGGCAGCGGCGCCGTCGGTCATGCGGCCTTCGATGGCGATGCGCTCGCCTTCGGCGCCGAAGCGGGTGAGATCGAACCAGGCGGGATCGTCGATCAGGTGCCAAAAAGGGCCGATGGTCTGGCTGGCGGTGGCAAACATTCCGTCAGTTTTCCATCGGCGTGGCGTGCCGGCCGCGCAGCACGATATCGAAGTGGTAGCCGAGGGCGCGACCCGGTTCGGTGACGCCGATATCGAAGGCGGCGATCAGCCGGTTGCGCGCATCGGCGTCGGGGGTTGCGAGAAAGATCGGGTCGAGGTCGAGCAGCGGATCGCCGGGGAAATACATCTGGGTGATCAGCCGTGTCGCGAAGCCCGGCCCGAACAGCGAGACATGGATGTGGTTCGGCCGCCACGCGTTATGGTGATTGCCCCATGGATAGGCACCGGGCTTGATCGTGACGAAGCGATAGGCGCCATTCTGATCGGTGAACACCCGGCCGCTGCCTCTGAAATTCGGGTCGAGCGGGGCATCGTGGGTATCGCCTGGATGGGCATAGCGCCCGGCGGCATTGGCTTGCCAGATCTCGATCATGGAATGCGGCACCGGCTTGCCATCCTCGTCCAGCACTCTTCCGGTGACGATGATGCGTTCGCCCAGCGCCTCGCGTCCATCGGTCAGCGCGAGATTGTCGGTCGGCGGGAATTGTGGCGCAGTGAAAACCGGCCCGGTCAGTTCGGTGATGGTCTGCGGGATCGCGACCGGGGCCGAACGGGGCGAACGCAGTACCGTGCTGCGATACTCCGGCGCCAGATAAGGCGGCTGGGTATCCGGCGTCAGAGCACGGAACGGAGTCGTGTCGATCATCATGGGGTTTCCTTGAAGACTTCCTTGGCCATGCGAAACGCCGCGTTCGCCGCCGGCACACCGGCATAGATCGCCGTGTGCATCAGCGCTTCGGCGATCTCTTCATGCGAAGCGCCGGTATTGCGGGTCGCGCGCAGATGCAGCTTGAATTCCTCCTCGCGCCCCAGCGCGGCGGTGATCGCCAGGGTCAGCAGCGAGCGGGTGCGCCGGTCCAGCCCCGGCCGCGTCCAGATTTTCCCCCAGGCGGTTTCGGTGATGAAACGCTGGAAGTCGCGGTCGAACTCGGTGGCGTTGGCGAACGAACGCGCGACATGGGCATCGCCCAGCACCTGCTTGCGCACCGCGAGGCCGGCTTCGTAAGGCTCGGCGCGCGGCGTCAGGAAATCGACGATCGCCTTGGTGACCGCAGCGGGTTTCTCGACCGTCGGAATATGGGCCGCACCCTTGATCACGATCAATGCGGAGCCGGAAATCGTGCCGTGCAAGGCTTGCGACGAGGCAATCGGCGTGGCGAGATCGCTGTCGCCCACGATCACCACCGCAGGCGTGCGCAGCGTGCTCGTGCATGCGGCGAGGTCGGCTGCAGCGATCGCGGCGGCGCAGCCGGCATAGCCATCGACGCTGGTGGTGCGCAGCATCGCGCGCAGGCCGCGCGCCTCGGGTGCGGCGACGAATCCCGGCGTCACCCAGCGCGCCAGCACGGCCTCTTCGATCGCGCCGATGCCCTGCGCGCGCACCGTGGCGATCCGTTCGCGCCAGAGCTCGACGGGCGGAATCGCCATCGCGGTATCGCAGAGGATCAGCGAGGCGACGCGCTCGGGATGGGTCGCGGCGAATTCCTGTGCGATCATGCCGCCGATCGAAATGCCGCCGAGATGCACGCGGCCGATATTCAGCGCATCGAGCAGTCCAGCGAGATCCTCCGCCAGCAGCGCCATCGTATAATCGCCCGACGTCGCCTCGGTCAGCCCATGACCGCGCAGATCGGGCCGGATCACCCGGAACGATCGCGCCAGCACTTCCGCTTGCGCATCCCATATATGCGAACTGGTGCCTAACGAATGAAGCAGGACCAAAGGCACTCCACCCGCCGGACCTTCCACCCGAACATGCACCGCAATCTCGTCAACAGTGATGAACATGGGGTTTCCTGATCGCTTTCTGGTATTATCCTGACACCGAAGCAAACGCCTGGGCGCGCGCAAGGATCACTCCCGCAAGATAGAGCGAGCCGCAGATCAGCACGCGTTTGGGCGCGTCATCCTCGGCGAGACGGCGCAGCGCCGTTGCGATATCCGGGCCGATCGTCGTAACGCCGCCCGAGGCCGCGACGATCTGGTCCACCGGCAAGGCCCCGTTAGAGGCCACGCCGGACATAGCGGATGCGGCCAGCGGGCAAGAAGAACAAGGCGATCAGTGCGCCGCCCATGACTTCCGGATAGTGATGGCTGCCCGGAGCTGGCGCCGTCCAACCGGGTCCGCTCCAGCCATTCGGCCCCGCGAGCAGGGCGCCCTCATCGACCGGCACCACCATATTCAGTTCGCCATACGGGTGCAAATGATAGTCACCACGAAAGCGCTCCTGGCTGTCCATATAGACCGCCATAATGCTGAAGTAGAACGTCCCTGCGCTTGGCTCGCAGATGCGGCTGCGCCGGTAGCGCCGCCCGTCGATCTCGACGTTGGCGGCCCAACCTTCCTCGACCCCAGCCTTGATCAGACGAGCGAGGTCATCGTACAGTGCACTGCCCAGCCCGTATTTCGTATTCAACCAACCTTCGAGTTCGGTGCCTGGCGTCTTGTCCTTGATCTCGCCTAGGAACGGTATACTGCAGCTGATCAGATCCTCACTCATATCCATGTAGTATCTTCCTTGATTTGATAACGATGCTTCGTCTAGCCGCCCGTTACGTGTTAGATTCCGAGCTTTTGGGTCAACCGTTCGAGATTATGGCGAAATATCATCAAGCAGACGGTCGCGTGTAGTGAGACCGAATTGTGCAATGATCGCCGCTAGCACCAAGAACCCGATGATGATCAGCATTGCGGACAACACGCCGAGATGCGGGATCATGGGTGCGATGACGATCAAACCCACTCCGCCGCCGAGATGGCCGATACCATCGACCAGCGCGAAGCCCGTGGTGCGCGCGCGGGTCGGATAATTTTCTACCGACCATGCGTAGGCGATAGGCACCCAGACATTGAAGCCGAAGAAGACAATTATCGAACCGAGCACGCCGAGCCAAAACACCGATCCGCTTAGCGCCACCAGAATGCCACCGACCAGAGTGATGGCGGCGCCGAGCGGCATCCAGGTCTTGCGCTCCATCCGCTCACCATAGGCATAGGCCACGACGGCGCAGAGCACGAAGCCGAAGGTGCCTATGGCGGTGATTAGCCCGGCTTCGGGCAATGGGTAGTGCAGGGCCGAGAGGAGCGTCGTGAATCCGGCGGAGAAGGCGTAGATAGTGATATAGGCGCAAAACCACATCGCGAGGAGCAGTAGTGTGCGCTTGCGATAGATCGCGTTCCGGAAGATGGCTGAATAGGGCATTGCCTCGTCTGCTGCAGGTGGCGGCGCTACCGATTCTGGCACCGGCGGCAGGGGCGAGATCGCATGGGCGCGGTCTTCCATATCCGAGATCACCGAGGCAGCTTCGTCGAGCCGGCCGCGCAAGATCAGCCAGCGCGGCGATTCCGGCAATTGGAAGCGGAGCAAAACACCGATGAATGCGAGCGCCGCTCCAACGAGATACATCACTCGCCAACCATAGGCGAAGCCCTTGCCGGCGAGGGCAAAGGGTAGACCGAGCGGCAGAGGCGTCGCGGGCGTGGTTAGCCAGAGTCCGAGCCAGATGCCGAGTACGGCGCCCAGAGCCGAGAAAATGAAGATCATCGACGTATAGCGGGCGCGGCCGCCGCGTGGCGCCAACTCGCCAATATAGGTGTTGACGATCGCAAGATCGGCGCCAATACCAATGCCGGTAATGGCACGCGCTGCCACGAACCAAGTGTAATTATCGACCACCGCCGTGAGAGCGGAGCCGAGGCCGGTGATCACCATCGTGATGAGCAGAAGATCGCGCCGACCAAATCGATCCGATAGCGGGCTCAAAATCAGTGCACCAACGACATATCCCGCCAAATTCATCAGGACAGGCAGGCCAATATATTGTGCCGAGCTGACCGGCGTGCAGCCGGGCACGAGCTGTGAGCAGGTTTCAATGAAAGAAACGTTTATGTCGAAAATATCAAAGAAGATAAACAAGAATCCGACGCCGATAACACCAGCGAACAGGCTAGGCAATGCCCAGACCGGGATCCGATCGATCCGGGCCATCAGGACGCCCGGTGTATCGGCTGTTTTGTTCATTTCATTTTCTCCTGTTTTTTGCCCCAGAATGTGCTTTGGTTGATTTTATCTGTCAGATGACAAGGCAGACTAAACTTTTCGGCTTCGATGACGACAAGCACGGCGTCAGAACAGGAATCCCGCCTCTAACACACCCGCGAACATGCCTGACTTGTTTCCGCTGGTGCCGTAGCCGAAGCCGGGCAGATAGCTGGAGAGATGGGAATAGGCGAAGGTCGTGCGCACGAAGAGCTGCTTGTATTGCCAGGTCGGCGTCAGCTGGAACCCGAGCAGCGAGGCACCTGGCCCGATCGCGCCGGGGCCGGTCGCGCCATATCCCATCCAGTTGCCGAAGGCGATGGCGTTGGCGATATTCTGCTTGTCGGTATTGGTGCTCACATAGCTCACCTGGCTGCCCAGCGACCACAGCTTGTTGAACTGGTAGTCCGTGGACACCGCGAAGGCGATGTTGCTATAGGTCTTGACGTTGCCGACCCGCGCGCTCTTCGGCAGCCACTGGTACTGGACATACGGAATCATGGTGAGTTTACCAAAGGTGGAGCTGACACCACCGCCGATCATATTGCTGTTGACCTCGGGGAAACCATTGGTCACGTTGGTGAAATCGGTGGTGCCGATCGTATCCGAGCCGTAGAGATAGATATAGTCGGACGAGTTCAGATTATAGGTCAGCGCGGCCTGGACGTTGTTGAACCGCTTCGAGAAATAGCCATCGTCGAACTGGACCGTCAGCGACGCCGGGCCATGGGTGAAGGTCGCCTCGATGCCGCGCTCCGACGTGATCTCCATATTGGCCAACTGCGAGAGGAAGAAGTTGAAGTTATTCCAGTCCTGCGCTTGCTCCATGCCTTCGACCGTCGGGATGATGCCGGCCGAAATCGTGAAGTTCTTGCTCGGTGCCAGCGTGACGTATCCCTGAAGAACGGGGGTTCCAAGGAAGTTGTAGCCGTTCTGCGGCGATCCGGTCGGATACTCGATGGCCTTGGACCCCAGAATCTCATGTCTCCCCTCATTTTGAGGCCGCAGGCGCCATTTAGCCGAAGAATCGATTGAGGCCTGTCGGCATTCCGGAAGGAATCCTGGCGGCCCGGTTCCGATTCCGATTGTTGCGCGCCGCCGAAATCTCTTGCCA
>NZ_JAIMBZ010000005.1:0-176716 GCF_025499445.1 Acidiphilium sp. AL | reverse complement strand
TATGTTGCCCGCATGATGGTGGCCAGCGCGGGATTTGGTCAAGGGAAGCGCGCCATTATGCCGCCCCGCCAACGAATAAATTTTTACGAATATGCGGTCAGCCTCGGAATCGGGCGTTTGCACCAGCGGAATGTGCTGGTAACCCTCCCGCCGATGCCGATCCTGCCCTCGCCGATCGAACTGGTCACCGCCCGCCTGCCCGCCCGTCACCGCGCAGCGGGCGGTGAATTCCTGCGTTTCGGCCTGGTCGGCGCCTTCGGCTTCTCCCTCGACGTCGCGGTGGTCTATGCCCTCAACCCCTGGATCGGCCTGTATGCCGCCGGCATGGTCGCGTATTTCGTGGCGGCGAGTGCGAACTGGGCGCTCAACCGGGTGTGGACGTTCCGCGGCCGCGCGCATCGCGCCGCCCATACGCAATGGATGCGCTTCCTCGCGGTGAACCTGTTCGGGTTCATGCTCAACCGTGGCGCGTATTCGGCGTTGATCGCGGCATTCGTCCTGCCCCGGCATTATCCGGTCCTGGCCGTGGCGGCCGGCGCCGCGACAGGGTTTCTGGTCAATTTTCTGCTTTCCCGGCGCGTTGTTTTCGGTTAACAACGATTAAACCTTGGGTTGCATTCCGCAAGCCCAAGGTGGAACCGAAACGCCATGCCCCAGACCGCGATGCTGACGCCGGGCCTCGATCTGATCCAGAAACCGCGCGCGCCGAGCCGGCGCACCGGCACGGCTCGCCGCAAAGCCCCGTTCGCGGCACTGCATGGCGTTCCTCTGCTGGCGATCGCCGATCTCGCCGCCGGGCTCGCCGCGCCCCGCCTCGCCAGCCTGATCGCCGGACCGGCGCCGACCCTTGCGCAGGGGCTTGGCAACTGGATCGGCTTCGCGACCGCGACCGTCGTGGCGATGCTGCTGTGCGGGCTCTACGGCATCGCGCCCGCGCGCGCGCCGCTCGATCACGCGTGGCCGATCCTGCGCGCCCTGATCGCGGCACACGCGGCCTTGCTGCTACGCTTCGCGCTGATCCGCGCCGCGCCCGCAACCCCGCCGCTCGCCGGCTCGATCGGCTGGGCGGCGACCGGCTTCGGCCTGGCAGCGATTCTGGTGCTCGGCGAACGCCTGGCGATCGCCGCCTGGTGGCGGCGCGACGGACCGCGCGGCACCGCCGCCCTGGTGACCACCGGTCCCTGCGACCGAAGCCTGCGCGATCGGCTCGACCGGCTGGCCGGGTATCGGCTGGGTTATCTGTTCGCCTGGGGCACGCCGCAGGCGGCGGGGCTGCGCCTGATCGCCGATGTCGCGACATTCGAGGCGATGATCCGCGCCGGGCGGATCGACGACATCGTGGTATTCACCCGCCGGACCGACGATGAAGCCGCGCGCGCTAAAATCGACGCGCTGCTCGCCCGGCTCGCCGATCAGCCGGTGCGGGTGCGTCTCGCCTTCGACGCGGTTGCCGAAATCGGCGCCGGCGGCGTCGCGACCGGCCAAAGCCTGCGCATGGTCACGGTATTGGATCGGCCGATCCCGCCTTTGGCGACGCTATATAAACGGCTGGCCGACCTCGTTCTGGGGTCGCTGCTGCTGGCCCTCCTCGCTCCGATAATGGCGCTGATCGCGATCGCGCTCCGCGCGACCGGCCCGGTGCTGTTCCGCCAGCGCCGGATCGGGCTCGATGGCACGCCCTTCACCGTACTCAAATTCCGCACCATGCGCGCCGCCGCGTCGAAGGGCGCCATTCTCCAGGCGCGGCGCGGCGATCCGCGCGTCACGAGGCTTGGTGTGATGCTGCGCCGCCTGTCGCTCGATGAACTGCCGCAGATTTTCAACGTGCTGCGCGGCGAGATGTCGCTGGTCGGGCCACGGCCCCATGCGCCGCAAACCAGCACGGGCTCGTTCACCTTTGAGGCGGCGATCGCGTTCTACGGCGTACGTCACCGGGTCAAGCCGGGGCTGACCGGCCTCGCCCAGGTGCGCGGGTTGCGCGGCCCCACCGAGCGGCCCGAGATGATCGCCGCGCGCGTCGCCGCCGATCTCGACTATATCGAGCACTGGTCGCCCTGGCTCGACCTCGCGATCTTGCTGCGAACGGTGCCGGCGGTGCTCGGCGGCCGCAATGCATATTGACGCGCGGGCCGAACGGCGGATCGGTCTTGTTTCACTGCGACCGCGCATCGCGGTCATCATCCCCTGCCACAACGAGGCCGCCACGATCGCCGGCGTGGTGGCCGATTTCCAGACCGCCCTGCCGGACGCGCGGATCGTGGTGTTCGACAACCGCTCGACCGACGCGACCGCCGCCCGTGCCGAGGCCAGCGGCGCCGAGCTGCACCGCGAGGCGCTGCGCGGTAAGGGTCACGTGGTGCGTCGCGCTTTCGCCGATATCGAGGCGGATTTCTATGTGCTGGTCGATGGCGACGGCACCTATGATGCCTCGGCAGCACCCGCGCTGATCGAGCGGATGCGCGCCGAACGGCTCGACATGATCGTCGCCGCGCGGATCGCCGAGAATGACGCCGCCTATCGGAGTTTTCACCGCCTCGGCAACCGCGCGATCACCGCGCTGGTGCGGGCCTTGTTCGGCGACCGGGTGAGTGATCTGCTGTCCGGCTACCGGGTGTTCTCGCGCCGCTTCGTCAAATCCTTCCCGGTGCTGGCGCGCGGCTTCGAGATCGAGACGGAACTGACGGTCCATGCCCTCGAACTCGACCTGCCGATCGCGGAGCGCAAGCTGCCGTATCGCCCGCGCCGCGCAGGATCGGAATCGAAGCTGAATACCTGGGCGGATGGGTTGCGCATCGGGCGCATGATCCTGACGCTCCTGCGCGATCAGAAACCGCTGGCGTTTTTCGGCGCGATCGGCTTCGTGCTGGCGTTTGCGGGACTGGCGCTCGCCGCCCCGGTGGTGATGACCTATCTCGCGACCGGGCTGGTGCCGCGCCTGCCGACGGCGGTGCTCGCCACCGGGATCGAACTGGTCGCGTTCTCCGCCTTCGTCTGCGGGCTGATCCTCGATTCGGTCGCACGCGGACGCAAACAGGCGAAACGCCTTGCCTATCTGACGATTCCGGCCTTCGGGGAATGACCGCGCCGGTTCTGCTGGCGGGCTCGCCGCCGCCGGAGCATGACTACGATGCGGATATCGTTATTCTCAGCCATCATCGTACCGTCGAAACCATCGCGGCGATCCGATCGGCCTCGGCGCAGATCGGCTGCGATCACCATGTCATCGTGCTGGATCAGGACTCGCCCCCCGAGATGCGCGCGGCGCTGATCGGGACGGTCGTGGCGCTCGACCGGGTTTCGCTCTACGCGATCGAGGCGAATCTCGGCGTGCCCGGCGGGCGCAACCTCGCGACGTCTTTGGGACGGGGACGCGCGATCATCGGGCTTGACAATGACGCGGTGTTTGCCGGGCCGCGCGTCGCCGCAAGCGCCGCCGCGCGCCTTGCCGCAGATTCGTCGCTCGCTGCCATCGGGTTTCGGATTCTCGCCGCCGACGGCGTATCGCTGGATGCGACAAGCTGGGGCTATCCGAAAATTTTACTCCCCCGCGCGGAGGCGGTCTTCGCGGCAAAAACCTTCGTCGGCTGCGGCCACGCGCTGTCGCGGCACTGCTTCGAAACACTCGACGGCTATGACGCGTCGTTGTTTTTCTGCTGGGAAGAATATGAATTCTCGCGCCGTGCAATCGGCGCCGGCTGGCGCATCGAACATCACGGCGATCTCGCGGTGATCCATGCTGTCTCGCCCGAGGCGCGGGTGGAATGGCACGGCGAACGCTGGCGCTATTTCGTGCGCAACCGGCTGCTGATCGCCCATGACCGGCGCGGCGTGATCGGCATGATTCCGCGCACTTGCCTCTATCTCGCGCGCGGACTGCGTGCCGGGCGATTGACGGCGACGATCGCGGCCATCGCGGAAGCCGTGCGCCTTGCCCGCACGCGCCGGCGAGACGGCAACTTGAAGGTTAGCGCCGATGCCAGCGGGGCGGCCATGCCGGTACCCACGGTCGCGCACCCTGCACTATCCGGTCGGTGCTCACCGCGATTCGCGCCCCCCTGAACCGCAACGCGATCGCGCCGTCGCGCCACACGCCGAACCGATCGACGATCACGCGCCCCGGTTTGCGGCATGCGCCGCGCAGCGGGCGCGGCGACACCACGACCCGCGCATCGCCGCAGCCGTCCCGCGCCGCCGCGCGATCAGCGAGATACAGCACGCGGCCATGATCGAAACCACAACGCCCGTTATCGCAAACCGCGCGGGCACGACCCGCGCGTACCCGCTCACCGGCCCAGACCGGCCGCCATTGGCTCAGGGTGAAATGGTCCACCCGCCCCGCCTCGACGATGCGCACCACGCCGCCAACACGTACACCGATCAGATTGGCTTTCGGCGAGACCAGCACATCCGGCGATCGGGTCAGCGCTGCTGCGATCAACCCGGCCGCGATCGACACCAATCCCACAAAACGCAGCCGCGACCGCAGCAATCCGAGCGCCGCCAACCCGAGCGCGATGAGAGCGACAGCCATGCCGGGAATCGGGCGGATCTCGATCAGCGCGTGCGGCAGGCCATCGACGAAGCGGGCAACGTCCAGAATGAGGCCAATGCTCCAGCCCATCGGCACCAGAGCGATCCGTTCCAGATGAAACGGCATCAGCACCAGCGCGGCCATGCCGAGCGGCAGCACGATCAGCGCGGTCAGCGGCACCGCGGCGAGGTTAGCGAGCACGTAATACGGCTCGATCTGCTGGAAATGATAGGCGGCAAACGGCATCGAGGCACCGCCCGCGAGCAGCGAGGTGAAGCCGAGTGCCGCGACATGGCGCAGCAACCGCGCGTGCCATGTGTCACCGCCGACCGAAAATCGCCGTCCCACCGCCTCGTAGCCGGCGATCAAGGCGAGCACGGCGGAAAAACTCATCTGAAAACTCGGCCCCGGCACCGCATCCGGCTCGATCAGCATCAGCGCCAGCGCCGCCAGCGCCAGCCCGCGCAGCGACAGAGCACGCCGCCCGGCGATGATGCCGGCGAGCACCAGCACCGCCATCGCCAGGCTGCGCAGGATCGGTACGTGAAAACCCGTCAGTGCCGCATAGATCGCGCCGCCCAGAAACGCCACGATCGAGGCGATGATCTTCGCCGGCACGCGCAGGAGCAGAAATTCGGAAAACCCAACAAGAAAGCGCGTCAATGCGAACAGCGTCGCCATCACGATGCCGATATGCAGACCGGCCACGGCGAGCAGATGCGCGAGCCCTGCGGTGACGAAATCCTGCCGTTCGGCGGGTGGAATGCTCTGCTCAAAACCGGTGAGCAGGGTCGCCGCGACCGAACCGGTTTCGATCGGCAAATCCGCCAGCACGCGCGCCGCGATCGCCTCGCGCAAACGCCGCAGCGCGCCGCGCCAGCCGGGTGCCGCACGGGCCGTAACGTCGAGCTTCGAGAGCGCAAATCCCACCGCGCCCAGCCCGGCGAAATACTGGTCGCGCCCGAAATTCCAGCCGCCCGGATAAGCGGGGCGCGACGGGGCAAACAGCAGCGCACGCACCCGAATTGTGTCGCCCGATTCGACCGGCGTGGCATCGCCGCGATGCAGCTTCACCCGAACCGCCCTTGCCTGCGGAACGCCGCCATTCAGGGTCGGATGGGCGATGCGGATGCGCCGCCCGGTCGGCAACAGATCGACCGAGGCGACGCGGCCGGCGATCGTCACCGCGTGATACGGCACGTTCATCAGCGGCGGAAGCGATGCCGCCCGCCATTGAGCACGGCCGAAACCGATCGTCGCGGCCAGGAACAGCGCCGCGACGGCTCGCGGCACCCTCCAGCGCCAGGCGATGGCGAAACAGGTGAATGCGGCGATAACGACGCCGATCGTCAGGGTATGAGACGGTTCGCGCGTCAGATCGAAATAAATGAGAATCCCGGCGCCCATCGCCACCGGCAGGAACAGGAACAGCCTTCCGCGCTCCGCGCCGAGCAGCGCGTGCCAGCCCGCCGCCAGGCGTTCGGCGAAGGGCGCCGCGCGAAACGTGACAATCGGGCCTGCATCCACGAGAAACCTCAACCTGTGATTGCAACACCCTACTCGCCCGCAACACAACGGCAAAGCGAAAACTAGGGTGTGTATCCAATGGCGGCGTGAGCCGCCATTGGATACACACCCTAACGGAGCGAAACGATGGCCAGCACCAGGGTCAGTCCCGCGATCGCCGCGGTTGCATGAGCGGCGACCACAAACCCGGCTGGCCGACGACCGCGCCACGCCATGCCGGCCATACTCAAGCCGAGGCACAGGGCAACGCCGAGCAGGATTTCGGCTCCGATGCCAAAACCTCCGAGCCCCATGGACGCGATCGGTCGGTGCCGACCAAGGACGACGATGAGTGCTGCAAAACCCGCGGCACCGATCGCACCATGGATCATTTTGGCGATCCAGACCCAGGCGAAGCCGCTCCCGGCCATTTCCGTCCCGCGCAAATGACCGATCGCCAGACACCCCCCGAACAGGGCGGCGACCGTCAGGGTAGCGAACACAATGGTCATCATCGGGGCAGAATGCCGTCCTTGCCGTTCGGATCAAGACACGAGATCGCGCGTTTCGCTTCGCAACACTTCGCAACCGGCGAAACGGCTATGGGTCGCACATGGACAGCGAAACCGCCCACGCCATGATCCGCTTCGGATTCGGCACTGCGCCAGACCAGCCGCCACCTGCCGATGCGAAAGCGTGGCTCCATGCGCAGCTCAAAGATCCCGATCCGGCCCTTGCCGACCCGAGCTTCGCCGGCCTGCCCGGTGGTGCGTCAGCCCTCGCCGCGCGGCGCGACGATTTTAGAGAACGCAAGCGCATCCTCGCGGAGGGTAACCCGCTCAAGGGCAATTTCAAGCCGCGATCCCGCGCGATTTTTCTGCGCGAGGCCAAAACCCAGCTTGATTGGACGGTCAGCACCTCCGCACCGTTCCGCGAGCGGCTCGTGTGGTTCTGGGCCAATCATTTCACCACCTCGATCCGCCAAGGCGGCATCCAGCCGCTGGTCGGTGCCTTCATGCGCGAGGCGATCCGCCCGCACGTGACCGGAAAATTCACCGACATGGTGCTCGCCGCCGAGCGCCATCCGGCGATGCTGCTCTATCTGTCCAACGCGTTCTCGGTGGGGCCGGACAGCCGGGTCGGGCTGCACACCCGTCGCGGGCTGAACGAGAATCTCGGCCGCGAATGCATGGAACTCCACACCGTCAGCCTGCGCGCGCATTACACCCAGGCGGACGTGACCAGCATGGCCAAGCTGCTCACCGGCTGGTCGATCAACCCGGCGAAACAGCCGACCGGCTTCATGTTCCGCCCGTTCGCCCATGAACTCGGCCCGCAGACCGTGCTGGGCCGGCGCTTCCCGCCCGGCGAGCAGGGCGGGTTCGATGCGCTGAAATTCCTGTCCACCCATCCCTCGACCTGGCAATCGCTCGCGACCAAGCTCGCCCGGCATTTCTGCTCCGATAACCCGCCGCAGAGTGCGGTTGACAAATTGACATCGGTGCTGGCCGACACGCAGGGCGATCTCGGCACCACGTCGGCCGCGTTAGTGGACATGCCGGAAGCCTGGACGCCATTGACCAAGGTGAAAGCCCCATTCGATTACGTTATTTCACTCCTGCGCGCTTCCAGCATGACGACCATGCCGGCCGGATTCTATCTCGGCAGCCTGCGCAAGCTCGGCCAGCCGCTCTGGGCGGCCCCTTTGCCCAATGGTTGGTCCGATTACGGTGCGGACTGGACCGGATCGGATGCGGTGCTCGCCCGTATCGATTTCGGCTATACGATCGCCGCGCGCAATCATCGCGCCGCGCCGATGGATATCGCCCAAGCTGCGCTCGGACCGCTGCTGCGCCCGGCGACCGCGACCGCGATCGGCACCGCCGGCTCGCCGCGCGAAGCCCTGGCGATGCTGTTCTCAGCACCCGAATTCCAACGGAGATAAGGTGATGCCGATCGCGCTGACCCGCCGTGCAAGCCTGCTGGGGCTCGCCACCATCGCCGCCGCCGGACGCGCCCGGCTTGCCCTTGCGTCGGCGCCGACCGAGCAGCGCTTCGTCGTCGTCCTGCTGCGCGGCGCGCTGGACGGCATGGCCGCGGTGGTGCCCTATGGCGATGCCAATCTTGCGCGCCTGCGCGCGCCGCTGATTCCGGCAAAGGATGCACTGCTCGATCTCGGTGGATTCTTCGCGTTTCATTCGGCTCTCACGAACCTGCACAGGCTATATCGGAAGGGCGATGTGCTGCCGGTCCATGCGATCGCCGGGCCGTACCGCACGCGCAGCCATTTCGAGGCGCAGGATTTACTGCAAACCGGCGTCGATCAGGCCGGCATCACCTCGGGTTGGCTGAACCGGCTGATTGCCGAATTGCCGGCGGGCGGTGTCGCCGGGCGCGGGCTCGCCATCGGCATGGGAATGCCGCTTCTGCTGCGCGGGGCGGCGCGTGTCGGCTCCTACGCGCCCGCCGGTTTCGCCAAGCCCTCGCCCGATCTCTATGCGCATATCGCCGCGCTGAACCGGCCCGATCCGGTATTCGGCCCGGCGATTGTCGAAGGGCTGCGCTCGGCGCATCTCGACCACGCGACCCTCGATAACGCGACGATGGATGAATCGGGCAGCGTGCCGCACGGCTACGGGTTTCCCGTGCTCGCCCGCGCCACCGGCGCGCTGCTCGCGGCCAAGGGCGGTCCGCGCATCGCCGCGTTCCAGCTCGAAGGCTGGGACACCCACGGCAATCAAGTGGCGCTGCTGCACGAACCGCTCGCAGATCTCGATGCCGGAATCGCCGCCCTGCGCATCTCCCTCGGCCCGGCTTGGCAAACCACCACAATCCTGATCATCACCGAATTCGGCCGCACAGCGCGGATCAATGGCACACAAGGCACCGACCACGGCACCGCGACAGTGGCCTTCCTCGCCGGCGGGCTTGTCGCGGGCGGCCGCGTGCGCGCGACCTGGCCCGGTCTTGCCGATCGGCAATTGTTCCAGAACCGCGACCTCGCCCCCACCGCCGATATCCGCAGCCTCGCCAAGGGCGTGATCGCAGCCCAGTTCGGCCTTGATGCGGCGGCGCTGGCACGGGTGTTCCCGAACAGCGCCGACGCCGCACCGATGACAGGACTGCTCCGGGCTTAACGATCCCGCCTTCGCCGCTGCTGGGCCGTGATCGCGCGCCAGTGCCTGTGCTGGGCGGCTTCGGCACGCTTGCGTGGGCCGCTGGTTCCGCGATTTCTCATCCCGACGGATATTCGGAGCCGGCGGTGGCCAAGACCAGCCATTCCAACCCTAAATTGCGCAATAGGCCTTGCCTTGAGCCGAGCGTACATTCTACCGATGCAAAAAAATCGCTTCCAAATCGACCTTTCGAAGACTACCCTCCTCCAACCGGGCGGATTGCAGTTCTGACCGGAAAATGCCGGATGTTTTGCTGGCACGCTGCCGCCCCCCGAGACAGTTGCCCACAACCCAGAAGGGAGGCGTTCTCATGCGATTTCTGGTCAAGATTTCGTTTCCGGTCGAGACGGCCAATGCAGCCATAAAGAAGAATGGCTTGGCGGTGATCCGGCAGATTCTCGAACAGCAGAAACCGGAAGCCGCCTACTTCATCGCCGATGGCGGCCAGCGTACCGCCGTCCTGATCGTCGACATCGCCGCCGCCTCGGACATCCCGGCACTCGCCGAGCCATGGTTTCTGGCGCTGAACGCCAGCATCGAAGCAGTGCCAGCGATGACGCCCGAGGATCTCGAAAAGGCCGGACCGGCGATCGAGCAGGCGGTGAAGACGTACGGATAAGCCCCCGGCGCCGACGCCGCACCGATGACAGGACTTCTTCGCGCTTAACGATCCCGCTTTCGCCGCTGGGAAACCGCGATCGACCTCCAATGGCGGCGCCGTGCCGCCTCGGCGCGTTTGTCGCCGCGGCGTTCCAGCCATGCCAGTTCCCGGTTCAGCTTGGCGAAATCGCGCAACCGCCGCTCGCCGAGCGTGCCAGCCCCGATCGCGGCCTGCACCGCACATCCCGGCTCGTTTTCGTGCCGGCAATCGGTAAACCGGCAGGATTGTGCCAGTTCCGCGATATCGGCGAAGGCGTCGTCCAGTCCCTCGGCCTGCCATTGGGTGATCGCGCGGATGCCGGGCGTATCCAGCACCATGCCGCCGCCGGAGAGCAAAATCAGGTCGCGGCTGGTGGTGGTGTGCCGGCCGCGCCCGTTGATGTCGGTGATCTGGGTCGCCTGACGGTCCGTGCCCAACAAGCGGTTGGCCAAACTCGATTTGCCCACCCCTGACGAGCCGACCAGAAGTGCCGTCTGCCCCGGCGCGATCAGCACGCGCAAGGCATCGATGCCCTCGCCGGTCGCGTTCGACACCGGATGCACGGTAACGCCGGGCGCTTCGACGGCAAGTTGGTCGATCATCGGGCCGGCCATGCCGAGATCGGTCTTGGTCAGCACCACGAACGGCACCGCGCCGCTGCCCCAGGCGGCACCGAGCAGCCGTTCGAGCCGGCGCACACTGAAATCGGCATCCGCCCCGGTGACGATGAACACGTAATCCATGTTGGCGGCGACGATCTGCTCGCCCTTCGCGACATCGATGCGGGTGAGATCGCCCACCGCGCGGGCGAACTTGGTGCGGCGCGGCAGCACCGCATCGATCGTGGCAGCACCGCCCACGATACGCGCGGCGACGAAATCGCCGGTTATCGGCAGGCCTGACTCGTCCGCCTGATGGCGCAGCCGGCCGGAGACGGTGGCGGAGACAACACCGCCGGCCCAGGCCATTCGGTAATGGTCGCGATGATGGGCGACGATGCGTCCGGGGATGGTTTCAGAGTCGAAATTGGTCGTAAAATGCCGGGCGAGCGCGTCGCTCCACCCGAGATGGCCGAGTTCGTCCATGACGATTCAGGCTCCGTTCGAGAGCTATGGAAAACGGGCCTGAAAACTCTGCGGCGAAAACCGGTGAAAAATCAGGCGCGTGCGGATGCGACGGCAAATCCGTCGCCGGGGTGATGCACAATCGCTGTCATGGTCACCTCCATCGGCCTGAGTGCGAGAATTCTATACTGGAGGATTCCGATGGTATTGTCGAGATCATTCGATAATCTGATGGAACTGCGTGTAGTCGATCGCAAAACTGCCATCTGGTGCGCGGTCGAAAATATCGGCGAAATGCACGCCGAATCGGACATCGCCGGCGCCATAGGCATTGCGCGCGACCACGGTGGCCAGCAGCGTGTCGTCGAGGCCGGTCAGCACGCAGAGAAAAATCATATTGCCCTGCTGCATCGCCGCGAGATCGACCCCGAACAGTGGGCTTGCCTCGGTGATCCGGTGCATCACCGTCCACGACAAGGCGAAAGCGGGCGAATACGCGCGTTCCAGCGCGAGGTCGATCAGCCGGCGCATGGTGTTGCCGTCCTCGTCCTCCTCGTCGCGCAGCAGCGTCACGCTGATCCGCGCATCGGTGAGCAGGTTGCGCCGCTGGTTGGCGACGCGGAACATCAGGGTCGGCACGCCCTGATAGGGATGCACGACGGCGATGCGCGAGAAGATCACCCGCGCCTGCGGGCGCGACAGGCGCGCGAACAACAGGCCGGTGGCAAGCGCCGTGGCCAGCAGGCCGAAAATGATCTCGATACTCGCAACGGAATTGGCGAGGACCGATTTCGGATACAGCGCGCCATAACCGGTCGTCGAAAACGTCTGCACCGAAAAGAATACGCCGTCGCCGAAATCGCCCGGCCGCGCGCCGGCGACGCCGCCGATGATGGTATAGATCGTGCCGAAAACCAGGTTGATCAGAACGATGGTCGCGGCCATCAGCCCGAGCAGGGCCGAAAGCCGCATCGTCATCAGCACGTGGAACAGGTCGCCGAAGCCCTGGCGCGCCAGGCCGCGCCGCTCGATACGCCGAAGCTGTTCGGCGGAAAACGGCGCCAGAGGCTTGCTCCGGCGCCGCCGTCTTGGTTTCGCTGTCAGGATTGCTGCCGGCGGAGGAAAGCCGGAATGTCGATCCCGATTTCCTCGTTTTGCGCGAGACGCACCGCCGGGCGCGGCTCGGGCTGCTGGATATGCGCGGGCTGCGTGTGCGGCATCGGCGCCTGCTGGTGCTGATGCATCGCCGGCGCGGGTGGCTGATAATGCGGCGCCGCCGGCTCCTGCGGCATAACATAGGCCGGTTGGGCGACCGCGCGCGGCTGCGGCTGCGGTTCGACCGGCTGCGGCGCCGCGGCATTGCGGAACCCCTGGGTCATCCGGCTGAACAGGCTGCCCTTGCGCGCGGGTTCGGCGGCCGGGGCGCGCACCGGCTCGCGATACGCCGCCGGCGCGGAGATCGGCGTGCGCATCACCGGTTCGGCCGGCGCCGTCACCGGTCCCTGCTGCAGCGGTTGTTGCAGCAGACCCTGGGGCGGCATCGGGTGATGCGATACCACATTGAGCATCGGCGGCTGTTGCGGCGCCTGTGCTGTGCTCATGCCGGCCACCGCGTCGATCATCGCATTGCCGCCGCCCACCGCGACCAGCTTCGGCCGCTCGGCCTGTGCCGGGCTCGCCGTGTCGATGCCGGTCGCGACGACGGAGATTCGCACACGGCCGCCCAGATTGTCATCGAGCGCCATGCCGACCATGATGTTCGCGTCCTCGTCCACTTCCTCACGGATGCGGTTCGCCGCCTGATCCAGTTCGAACAGCGTGAGGTCCGAGCCGCCGGTGATGTTGATCAGCAGCCCGCGCGCGCCCTTCATGTTGGTGTCTTCGAGCAGTGGGTTGGAAATCGCCGCCTCGGCGGCGCGGATCGCGCGATCCTCGCCATCGGCCTCGCCGGTGCCCATCATCGCCTTGCCCATTTCGGACATCACCGAGCGGATATCGGCGTAGTCGAGATTGACCATGCCCGGCACCACCATCAGGTCGGTCACGCCGCGCACCCCCATGTAGAGCACATGGTCGGCCATCTCGAAGGCTTCCTTCCAGCCGGTGCGCTCGTTCGCCACCTTGAACAGGTTCTGGTTCGGAATGACGATCAGGGTATCGACGTAGCTCTGCAATTCGTTGATGCCGTCCTCGGCCGATTTCAGCCGGCGCTTGCCTTCGAAGGCGAACGGCTTGGTGACCACACCGACGGTCAGGATGCCGCGTTCGCGCGCCATCCGCGCGATCACCGGCGCCGCCCCCGTGCCGGTGCCGCCGCCCATGCCGGCGGTGATGAACACCATGTGCGCGCCGTCGAGATGCCGGGCGAGATCGTCGGCGGCTTCCTCGGCCGAGGCCTTGCCGATTTCCGGCCGCCCGCCCGCGCCATTGCCCTGGGTGATGTGCGGCCCGAGCTGGATGCGCCGCTCGGCGCGCGAGAGCAGCAATTGCTGCGCATCGGTGTTGGCGACGACAAAATCCACCCCCGGAAGGTTGAGCGCGATCATGTTATTGACCGCGTTCGTGCCGCCGCCGCCCACGCCGATCACGGTGATCCTTGGGGTGAAGTCGGTATGGCTGGTCTTCTGGATCGTCAGGTTGAGGGTCATGACAGCGTCTCCTTGCAGGCGAGCGTGAAGCGTTTCGTGGATTTGCGGGGGCTGGGGCGCGCCATCACACGCGCTCCTTGAGGTAATTGAGAACGCGGCCGAACACGCCGCGCGGCGCCTCGGCGGTGAAGTCGATGTCGTGCATGGTCTGGCCATCGCCGCTGGCGAAGGCAAGCAGCCCGATCAGCGTCGCGAAATTCGATCCGGTCGCGGCATCCGGCAGGCCGATCACGCCGAACGGACGACCGAGTCGGACCTGACGGTTCAGGATATGCGCGGCCAGCTCCCGCGCGCCGACCAGTTGCGCGGCGCCACCGGTCAGCACCACGCGCGCCCCGGCGGCGCGGCCGAGGCCGGAGGTTTCGATCCGGTCGCGCACCAGTTCGAAAATCTCCTCAAGACGCGGGCGAATGATCGAGACCAGCGCGCTGCGCGGTACTTTCGCGATCTGATGCTCCGCCTCGCCCACCAGCGGCACCGGCAGCAATTCGCGCGCATCGTCCGGGCTTTCCTGGCAGGTGCCGTAAAGCGTCTTCAGCCGCTCGGCGTGAGCAACCTGGGTCGAAAGCAGCCGCGCGACATCGTTGGTGACGTGAATCCCGCCCACCGGCAACTGGGCGGTGTGCAGCACCTGGCCCTCGGCGAACACCGCGATCGTGGTGGTACCGCCGCCCATGTCGATCACCGTCGCACCCAGCTCGCGCTCGTCCTCCACCAGGGTGGCGAGACCCGAAGCAAACGGTGCCGACGCCATCGACGCGATATCGAGTTCGCAGCGCCCGAGGCAGGCGGTGATGCTCTTGATCGCGGTGGTCGCGGCATCGACCACGTGGAGCTGCGCGGTCAGCGTGTCGCAAAAGAGTCCGCGCGGATCGGCGATGCCCACGGTCTCGTCGGTCGCGAAATTGAGCGGCAGCGCGTGGATCGTGCCCCGCCCTTCCGAGGCCGCGCGCGCGCGCGCCTCGCGCACCACGCGGCGAATGTCGTCCTCGGTGACGGCGCGGCCGTCGATCGGCCATTGCACGTTGAACAGCCGGCTCTCCGGCTGACCACAGGACAGATTCACCACCACCGATTTGAGCCGCATATCGGCTTGGTCCTCGGCCGCGCCGACGGCGGCGCGAATCGCGCGCTCCGCCTCATCGAGATCGACGATGCCGCCGGATTTCACGCCCCTGCCCTTCTGCCAGCCGAAGCCGAGCGCGCGCAGCCGGCCGTCGCTTTCGGCGCGGCCGATCAGGCAGGCGATCTTGGTCGAGCCGATATCCAGCACGCCGAACGGGCCGGAGCGCGCCGGCCGGGGTCGCGCCTCGGCGGGCCTTGCCATGCCGTTCTGCGGCGGAAGCGCCCCGCGCCGCGACAAATCGTTCATGCCGCGCTCCTTTTCATGATTTATGCCCCGATGGCTTGGACTCCGCCCCGGTGACGAACCCGTTGGGATAGGGACGCACCACCAGTCGGTCGGCGAGTCGGAGGTCGATCGTTCTAACTGGGCGTTCGAGCAGCTTGATTCTGTCCTCCGCGCGCATCAGCGTGGCCATTGCCGCCGCGACATGCCGGTCCGGCAGTTTGATGGTGGCGTGGTCGCGCAGCAGAAGATTCCAGCGCAGATCGTCGATCCGCTCGGCGGCGACGACGCGTTTGCCGATCGTGGGAAACCGCGCGAGCAATGCGAGCAGCACCTTGGCATGGACGGGAACGCCGGCACCGACCAGCAACGGCAGTCCGGGGTCGCGCGCGCGCGCCGCCGCCGCGTCATGATCGGTCAGCACCGCGCCGTTCGCGCCGATCAGGGCGAAGCTGTTATCGGACCTCTGCCAGATCGCGACCGGCCTGCGCTCGACGATGGCGACGCGCACCGTGTCGGGCAACAGCCGCTCCACCACGGCACTTTTCACCGGACCGAGTGCCGCGACGCGCGAAGCGGCCGCCTCCGGCGAGAAGCCGAGAATCGGCGCGCCCCGGCGCACGCCGAGCGCAGCCTCGACGACATGATCCGGCGTGGTGGTGGCGCCTTCGATCTCAATATGCTCGACCCGGAATCCGATATCGGCAAGCCCGCGCGACGCCGCATCGCGCAGCGGCCGGGCGAGATCCGCGACGCCGCGCACCCCGAGCGGCACGGCAACCAGTGCTAACACGACAACGCCGATCAGGAGTGCTGGTTTGCCGGACTTGCGCAGCCGGCGCAGCAACAGGGTGCGCGGCCTTGGCCGGTCCTGGATTTTCGGCTTGCGGGATTTCACACGCGGCATGCGGCGTGCTCCACCATCCAGGCGCACAGCGCGGGAAAATCGATGCCGCACAACGCCGCCTGTTCGGGCAACAGCGAGGTCACGGTCATGCCCGGCTGGGTATTCACTTCTAACAATACCAACCGGTCCGCCGCGTCATCGTAACGAAAATCCGCGCGGGACGCACCCCGGCAGCCGAGCGCGCGATGCGCCGCGACCGCGACATCCTTGGCCCGCGCGGTGATATCGGGCTTGACGCGGGCCGGCACTTCATGGCGCGAACCGCCTTCGGCGTATTTGGCGTTGTAGTCGTAGAATCCATCGGCGATGATTTCGGTCACCGCCAACGCGCGATCGTCGAGCACGGCGACGGTGAGTTCGCGGCCCGCGATATATTCCTCGGCCATCGCGATATCGCCGAATCGCCAGTCGCGCGCGATGTCGGCACGGCGATTATCGCCGTTCCTGATGATGAACACGCCGACCGACGAGCCCTCGTTCACCGGCTTGATCACGTAGGGCCGCGGCAGCGGATCGGCCTCGGCCAGTTCGTCGATCGGCACGATGCGGTGCTGCGCCAGCGGCAATCCGGCGGCGGCGAAAACCGCCTTGGCGGCGGATTTGTCCATCGCCATCGAGGAGGCGCGCACGCCGGAATGGGTGTAGGGAATGCCCATATAGTCGAGCACGCCCTGGATCGTGCCGTCCTCGCCGAATCTGCCGTGCAGCGCGTTGAACACCGCATCCGGCGCGGGTGTCAGCGCGGCGATGACCGCGCCGAGATCGCGCCCGACTTCGACCGGAACGACATCGTAACCGGCAGTGCCGAGTGCGGCGATCACTTGCCGCCCGGTGGCAAGGCTGACTTCGCGCTCCGCCGAAATGCCGCCATGCAGGACCGCGACGCGCTTCATGGCGCACCCCGCCCAGGGATGCCGATGCGCTTGATTTCCCAGATCAGCGCAATGCCGGTCTCGGCGAGCACGCGGGCGCGCACCGCTTCGCCCAGGGATTCGAGATCGTCTGCCGTCGCGCCGCCGCGATTGATCAGGAAATTGCAGTGCATTTCCGAAACCTGCGCATTGCCGACCACCATGCCGCGGCACCCGGCCTGGTCGATGAGTTGCCACGCTTTATGACCTTCGGGATTGCGGAAGGTCGAACCACCGGTGCGCGCGCGGACCGGCTGGGTTGCCTCACGGCTGGTCTTGATCTTGGCCATTGTCGCGGCGATCGCGGCCGGATCGCCGAGGCGGGCGTGCAGCCGCACCCGGACCACGACGCCGCCGGGCGGCAGGCTCGCATGGCGATAGGATAGCGCAAGATCGGCTTCGGTATAGCGGGCGATCGTGCCATCGCGACCGATGATCTCGGCCCAGTCGAGCACGGCGCGAATTTCGCTGCCATAGGCACCGGCATTCATCGCAACGGCACCACCCAGCGAGCCGGGAATTCCCGACAAAAATTCAAGTCCCGTTAGATTAGCCGATGCCGCGTGTTCGGCGATGGCGGCATCGAGCGAAGCCGCCCCTGCGATCACGCCGTCGGCTTCGACGACAACATCGCCGAAGCCGCGCGCAAGTTTCACCACGACGCCCGGAATCCCGCCGTCGCGGATGATCAGGTTCGATGCCGCGCCGATCACGGTAACCGGCAGTTCCGGCGGCACATCGCGCAGGAACGTCGCGAGATCCTCCGCATCGGCCGGACGGAACAGAACCTCGGCGGCACCGCCGACGCGGAACCATGTCGTCCGCCCTAACGTCGCGTCAAAGCCGATCCGGCCGCGCACGGCGGGCAGCGCATCGCGCCAGTCGGTGCGCGCTTCGACGGCCATCATCGGAAACCGCCGGCGCCGCGGCGGGTATTTTCGGCCAGCGCCTGCAACTGGTGCGGCAGCGCCTGCGCCCATTGGGTGATGTTGCCCGCGCCAAGGCAGACCACATAGTCGCCGGTGCGCGCAATTGCGTTGACCATTTCGGCGAGGTGATCCGGGCTCGCCAGCGGCACCACCGAACGATGCCCGCGCGCGCGCAACCCTTCGACCAGCGCGTCGCGATCCACTCCCTCGATCGGCTGTTCGCCCGCCGGATAGACATCGGCGACAATCACGGTCCCCGCATCGTTCATGCAGGTGCAGAATTCCTCGAACAGCGAGGCGAGCCGCGTATAGCGGTGCGGCTGCACCACCGCGATCACGTCCCGCGCGCCGGCCTGTCGCGCCGCCTTCAGCACGGCAGCGATCTCGACCGGATGATGGCCGTAATCGTCGATCACCGTGATCCCGTCAACCTCGCCAGTTTTGGTGAACCGCCGCTTCACGCCACGGAAACTCGCGAGGGCCGCGCGCATATGGACCTCGGGAACCTCCATCTCGACCCCGATGGCGATGGCGGCAAGCGCATTCTGCACGTTATGATTGCCCAGCATCGGCAGGCGGAACGGTCCCATCCGGCGCGACTTGCCTCCGACGCGGTCCGACAGGCGCACCTCGAACGTGGCACCGTTGCGGTCGGACATGATCCGCTCCGCGCGCACATCGGCCTGCGGGGAAAATCCGTAGGTAATCAGACGATGATCGGAAAGATCTGGGATCATCTGCTGCACCGAGGGATGGTCGATGCACAGCACCGCGAACCCGTAGAACGGGATGTTCGCGACGAACTGCCGATAGCCCGCCTCCATCGCGGCGCCAGTGCCCCAGTGGTCGAGATGCTCGGGGTCCATGTTGGTCACGACGGCGATCACCGAAGGCAGACGCAGGAAGGTTCCATCGCTCTCGTCGGCCTCGACGACCATCCAGTCGCCCGCGCCTAACCGCGTGTTGGTGCCGTAGGCGTTGATGATGCCGCCATTGATCACGGTGGGATCGAAGCCCGCCCCTTCGAGCACGGCGGCGACGAGGCTCGTCGTCGTCGTCTTGCCATGGGTGCCGCCGATCGCGACGGACCAGCGCAGCCGCATCAGCTCGGCGAGCATTTCCGCGCGCCGCACCACGGGAATCAGCTTGCTCCGCGCGGTCGCCACTTCGGGATTGTCGCGCGGCACGGCGGTCGAGACCACCACCACCTGCGCCGCGCCGAGATTGGCGGCATCGTGACCGATCGCGACCGGAACCCCGACATCGCGCAACCGCGCGACATTGGCATTCTCCGCCATGTCCGAACCCTGCACCGAATAACCGAGATTGTGCAGAACCTCGGCGATGCCGGACATGCCGATGCCGCCGATGCCGACGAAGTGGATCGTGCCGATGCTGAGCGGCATCGCCCTCATGACACGCGCTCCGCGATGCAAGCCTGCACGAGATCGGCAAGGCGCATGGCCGCATCGGCGATTCCGGCCTTGGCCGACGCCTCTGCCATCGCCACCAGACGGTCGGGCTCATCCAGCAAAGTCTCGATCGCGCGCGCCAGAATCGCCGGGGTCGCCGCCGCCTGATCCAGCCGGATCGCGCCGCCCGTGCGCGCCAGCGCATCGGCGTTATGGCGCTGATCGTCATTGATCGCGAGCGGGATGAAAATCGCCGGCCGGCCGATCACCGCAAGCTCGGCAACGGTCGATCCGCCCGCCCGCGCGATGACGAGATGCGCCGCCGCGATCCGTTCTGCGACATCGCTGAAGAACGGCGCCACCTCATGCACGATTCCGCTGCCATTGAGCACTTGCCGAGCCGCGTCGATTTCACCTTCGGGGCACTGCATTACGAGCTCGATGCGTCGGCGCAGCTCCTCCGGCAGCAATGCGAGCGATGCCGGGATCAGCGTCGCGAAAATCCGTGCCCCCAGCGACCCGCCCAGCACGAGCAGACGGATTTTTTGCTCCGGCGCTGCGTAGAATGCGCCCGCGAGCGCCGTCACTGAAGGACGCACCGGATTGCCGGTCAGCGTCGTTTTGATCTTTCTTGGAATCGTTGCGGTTGTTGCGAAACTCACCGCCAGACGATCGGCAAAGCGCGCGAGCAGCCGGTTGGCACGGCCGAGCACCGCGTTCTGGTCGTGCAGGATAACCACCGGCCGGTCGCGCAGCCCCAGCGTCGCGAGCACTGGCGGCACCGAGGGATAGCCGCCGAAGCCGACCAGCGCCGCGGCATCCAGACCCGCGAGTATCCGCCGCGCCACGCGCGTTCCCCGCGCGAGTTGTAGCATCCCGGAGGCCATGCGCGCCGGCCCGCGACCCGCGAGTCCCGCACCTTCGACGATATGGCGCTCGCAGGCGGCGAAAACCGGCGAGTCCGAAGCGCCCGAGCGCGCATCGGTCATCAGCACGACGCGTTCGCCGCGCGTCATCAGGGCATCGGCCAGCGCCTCGGCCGGGAACATATGCCCGCCCGTGCCGCCAGCCGCGATAACGATGGGTTTGAGCATCGGCGCCCTCATGAAGTGTGATCCTGTGCGCCAAAGCCGGTGCCGAATTCGGCGCTGCGTTCCGCATGATGCCGCTTGCGCGTCAGTGCCAGCAGAAATCCCATATGCAGCCCGACCGCGAGCACCGCCGAACCGCCATAGGAAATGAACGGCAAGGTCATCCCTTTGGTCGGAATCAGCGACAGCGACGACGCCATGTTGATAAAGGCCTGCAGCCCGAAACTCGCGAGCAACCCCGATGCCGCGAGCGCCACGAATAGATCGGTCTCGCGCAGCACGCGGGCGAGGCCGCGCAACACGATCACCGCGAACACCAGAACGATGCCGAGGCAGACGATGAGTCCGAATTCCTCGCCGGCCACCGCGAACACGAAATCCGCCCGCGCATCCGGCAGGTAATGCTTCACCTGCCCCTCGCCCGGACCACGCCCCCACAACCCGCCATTGCCGAACGCCGACAAGGCGGTGATCGCCTGATACGCCTTGTCCTTGGTGGGGTGCAGGAACAGCATCACCCGCATATGCACATGGGCGATGAACTCGAAGGCGGCGAAGCCGGCGGCTCCGAAGCCGATCACCGCGATGCCGACCCAGAACAGATCGAGCCCGTCGAGAAACAACTGCACGAAGAAGGTCGACGCCACCAGCGCGGTCGAGCCGACATCGGGCTGGCGCAGCAGAATCAGCAGAACCAGGCCGTTCAGGCCGAGTGCGGCGAACAGGCCGGGAAATCCGGGCGTGCGGCGGCGCTCGGCGAGCAGCCACGCCGTCGCGACGATAAGCGCCGGCTTGAGGAATTCCGAAGGCTGGATGGTGAAGCCGGGCAGCGAAATCCAGCGCCGCCCGCCGTCGATCGTCACGCCATGAACCAGCGTGAATCCGGTCAGGAGCAGAAAGACGATGCCGATGCCGAGTGCGGCGAGCTTGACCTGCTTCAAATCGAGCATCGAGGTGCCGACCATGAGGACGGCGCCGGTCGCGAGATAGACAATCTGCTTGATCATCACCAGGGTGCGCGGATCGGACAGTGCCAGATTGGTCGCCGGCGTCGCCGCGAGGGCGAGCACATAGCCGATGCCGACCAGGAGGATCAGCGCGGTGAGCATCACCCGGTCCACGCTCCACCACCAGCGCCCGACGATCGAGGTATCCGCGCGCGACAGAACCGGCATCAGCGCGCCTCCGCGAAATTGCCGAGGGCGCGCGCAAGTTCTGCGAATCGGTCGCCCCGCGCGCCGTAATTGGCGAACTGATCGAAGCTCGCCGCCGCCGGCGAAAGCAGAACCGTCTTCACCCCGCGCGCCCGCGCATGGCCGAACGCCGCCGGCACCGCGCGGTCGAGGGTTTCGGCGATATCGTAGGAAACGCCGTGCGCTTCGAGGGTTTTCGCGAATGCCAAGGCATCGCGGCCGATCAGCAGCGCGTGGTCAATGCGCGGAAACCATGGCGCCAGCGACTCGATTCCGCCTTCCTTGCCGATCCCGCCCGCGATCCAGACGATGCGGTCATGGCAATCGAACGCGCGGGCGGCGGCGTCCGCATTGGTCGCCTTGCTGTCGTCGATGAACGCCACGCCGTCGACGGTCGCGATCAGCGCCTGACGATGCGGCAGGCCGGGAAAACTCGCCAGCGCCAGCGCAATCGTCGCGCGCTTCACGCCGAGGAAAAGCGCTATCGCCGCCGCCGCTGCCGCGTTCTGCGCATTGTGCGAACCGGGCAATGCGTGTGCCCGCGCAAGATCGGCGATCACGCCCTGATGATCGCGCAGCACCCGTCCTTCGGCGCAAACATCGGCGTGAGCAGCACCCGAAATGCGGATCAGCCGCGCGGGCGATGCCGCGATGCGCGACGCCAGCGCGCGCGAGGGCTCGTCGTCGATTCCGATCACCGCGACATCGGCGCCGGTCTGGCGCGCAAAAATCGCTGCTTTTGCAGCTTCGTATCCGGCCATGTTGCCATGGCGGTCGAGGTGGTCTTGCGTAATGTTCAGCATCGCGGCTGCATCGAAGCGCATCGTCGCGATTCGCTCCAACATGTAGCTCGACATTTCGAGCACATAAATTCCGTGATCGGGCAGCAGCGGCAGCGCGAGTGCGGCGGGACCGAGATTGCCGCCGGCCGCAACCGGAATCCCCGCCGCGCCGATGATGTGCGCGAGCAGCGCCGTGGTCGTCGATTTGCCGTTGGTGCCGGTGATGCCGGCGAACCGCGCGCGGCTGCCGGCGGCGCGCGCCGCGCGATACAGCAGCTCGACGTCGGACAGGATCGGCACGCCGCGCGCGCTGGCCGCGGCCGCTTCGGGATGCGGCGCGGGCAGGCGATGCGGAATCCCCGGCGAGAGAACCAGCGCATCGAGCGTCGCCGATTCGCTTGGCGGTACCAGCACAATTCCGGCGGAAGCGGCGGCGTCCCGCTTGGCCGCATCGTCGTCCCACGCGGTCACATCGGCGCCCATCGTGGCGAGCGCGGTCGCCGCCGGCAAGCCATTCTGGCCAAGGCCAAGAACGGCGAAGCGTCGGCCCGCGAACACAAGCGGCCAGGATGTCGCGGCGCCGGTCATCGGATTTTCAGGGTCGCCAGCCCCGCCAGCGCCAGGATCATCGCGACGATCCAGAAGCGGATGACGATGGTGGGTTCGGCCCAGCCCTTCTTTTCGAAATGATGGTGCAGCGGCGCCATCAGGAACACCCGCCGCCCGGTGCGCTTGTACCAGAACACCTGGACGATCACCGATACGGTCTCGACCACGAACAGCCCGCCGGTGATCGCCAGCACGATCTCGTTCTTGGTCGCGACCGCGACCGAGCCGAGCGCGCCGCCTAGGGCGAGCGAGCCGGTATCGCCCATGAACACCGCCGCCGGCGGTGCATTGAACCACAAAAAGCCAAGCCCCGAGCCGATCAATGCCGCGCAGAACACCGCGAGTTCGCCGGTGCCGGGGACGAAATTGATCTGCAGATAATGCGCGAAAATCCGGTTGCCGACCAGATACGCAATCAAGGCAAATACACTGGCCGCGATGATGGTCGGCACGATGGCAAGCCCGTCCAGCCCGTCGGTGAGGTTCACCGCATTGGAGGCGCCCATCATCACGACCATGGCGATCAGCGGAAATGCCGCGCCGAACGGGATCATCAGATGCTTGAACACCGGCACGGCGAGATCGTCGGCGATCGCGGCGGGCATCAGCCGGGTGATCCACACCGCCGCACCCAGGCCGAGCAGCGCCTGCACGAACAATTTCACCCGCCCCGGCACGCCCTTGGTGTTGCGCTTGGTCAGCTTGCGGAAATCGTCGGCGAAACCGAGCGCCCCGTAGCCGATGGTGACCATCAGCACCGCCCAGACGTAGCCGTTCCGCAGATCGGCCCAGAGCAGAGTGGAAACCCCGAGCGCGATCAGAATCAGCACGCCGCCCATGGTGGGCGTGCCTTTCTTTTCGAGCAGATGGCGCTCCGGCCCGTCGAGCCGGATCGGCTGTCCCTGGCGCTGGAGCGATTTCAGCCAGCGGATCAGGCGTGGGCCGAGCAGAAAACTCACGATCAGCGCGGTGATGCAGGCGCCCCCCGCGCGGAACGTGATGTAGCGGAACAGATTGAGCGCGTGAAACGCGGCGACATGGGGGAGAAGCAGCGCGTAGAGCATCAGGTGTGCCCCTCCAGCGCCGCGACGATCGCGCGCATTCGCGACCCCAGGCTGCCCTTGATCAACACCGCATCGCCGTCGCGCAGAGCGGCGCGGACCAGTGGCGCCAAAGCCCCGGAATCCGGCGCCCACGCGCCCTGAATTCGCGCGGGCAGATCGTCGAACATCGTGCGCATATGCGGCCCGCAGGCAAACACCAGATCGGCGGTCTCGCCGACCGGCTGAGCAAGATCGCGATGCTCGGCTTCCGCGAAATCGCCGAGTTCCAGCATGTCGCCCAGCACCACCACGCGCCGCCCCGTTTGCAGGGCCAGCACGCCGAGCGCCGCGCGCACCGAAGCGCCGGAGGCGTTATAGCTTTCGTCGAGCATGGTGATCGTCGCGCCGCCGACGGCGACGGACCGGCGCGCGCCGCGCCCAGCGAGCGGCGCGAAACCGTCGAGCGCCGCAGCCGCCGGTTCGGCATCGAGCCCGAGCGCCGCAGCCGCCGCCAGCGCCGCGACCGCGTTCATCGCCATGTGTCGTCCGGGGGCGGCGAGCCGGAACCGCACCACGCGGCGCAGGATATTCGCGGTGACGTCCACGCCATCCGCATCGCTTTCGGCTTCGATCAGCCGTGCTTCGGCCAGCGCCTGGGTGCCGAAGGAAATGATCGTCGTCCCGTCCGGCGCGCGGCGGGCGAGGCGCGGCAGATGCGGCCCGCGCGGCAGCACCGCAGCGCCACCCGGCACCAGCCCGCGCAGCAGTTCGGCTTTCTCGTCGGCGATCGCCTCGATCGAGCCCATCAGCCCGATATGCGCGGCCTCGACCGTGGTGATCACGCCGACATGGGGACGCGCCATTTCGGCGAGCGGTGCGATTTCACCCGGATGGTTCATGCCGATCTCGACCACGGCGAACGCCGCGTCGCGCGGCAGGCGGGCCAGGGTCAGCGGCACGCCGATATGGTTGTTGAACGAGGCTTCGGCGGCATGAACAGGTCCGAATGCGCCGAGAATGCGCCGCAGCATTTCCTTGGTGGTCGATTTGCCGACGCTGCCGGTCACGGCGGCGACGCGGGCCGATGAACGCGCCCGCGCGAATTCGCCCATCCGCCCGAGTGCGACAAGCGTGTCCTCGACCACCAGCGCCGGTCCGGTACCGACGTCGCGCGACACCAGCGCGCCGGCAGCGCCCCTCTGCTCCGCATCGGCGACGAAATCATGCCCGTCGCGCGCGGCCTCCAGGGCGACGAATAGATCGCCTTGCGTCAGGGCGCGGGAATCGATCGCAATCCCATCCGCCGCGAAACCGCCGCGCAGGAAGTCGCCGCCTGTGGCGATCGCCAGATCCGCCTCGGTCCAGAGCGCGCTCATCCCACGAGTTCCCGGATGACCGAGGCATCGTCGAACGGAAGCACGGCATTGCCGACAATCTGCCCCTGCTCGTGCCCCTTGCCGGCAACGGCGAGCACATCGCCAGAGCACAGGAGCGAAATTCCGGCTTCGATCGCGATGCGCCGGTCACCGATTTCGATGGCATCCGGGCAAGCCGCCAGAATTGCCGAACGGATCGTGGCCGGGTCTTCGCCGCGCGGATTGTCGTCGGTGACGATGGCGATATCAGCCGCGCGCGCCGCGACCTCACCCATCAGCGGGCGCTTGCCGCGATCGCGATCGCCGCCGGCGCCGAACACCAGGATCAGCCGTCCCGAAGCGTGCGGGCGCAATGCGGCGAGCAGCCGCTCCAGCGCGTCCGGGGTATGGGCGTAATCGACATAGGCGGCAGCCCCGTTGGCCAGCACGGCGGCGCGTTCCAGCCGGCCGCGCACCGGCGCGAGTGCGGCCAGATGATCGAGCGCCGCATCAATGCCGGTCGCGCGCGCGAGGGCGGCCGCAAGCAGCGCGTTGTCCGCCTGGAACCGGCCGGGCAACGGCAGCACGATCTCGCGCACGGCGCCATTCGCCGCGATGGCCAGGGCCTGCCCCTCGGGCAGCGGGCGCGCTTGCATCAGCCGGATCGCGGTCCCGCCCTCGCCCACGGTCATGAGGTCGAGATGGCGGCGCCGCACGATATCGCGCAGTGCCGCGAGGGTTTCGGCATCCAGATCGGCCATCGCCGCGACCGGCGCGCCTTGTGCCAACAGTTCGGCGAACAGGCGCAATTTCGCCGCGCGATAGGCCGCCATGTCGCCGTGGTAGTCGAGATGGTCGCGGGTGAGGTTGGTGAAGGCGGCGCCGGCGAGGCGCAGCCCGTCCAGCCGGTGCTGATCGAGCCCGTGCGACGAGGCTTCCAGGGCGACATGCTCGATCCCCGCCGATTTCAGCCGCGCCATGGTCTCGGCCAGACTCACCGGATCGGGGGTGGTGAGGTTGGCACCGGGCGGAAACCCGTGCGCGATCAGCCCGAGCGTGCCGAGCGAGGCGGCGCTTCGCCCCGCCATGGTCATGATCTGGCGCAGGAAATCGACGGTCGAGGTCTTGCCGTTGGTGCCGGTCACCGCGAGGATGGTGCGCGGCATCGGCCCGGCGAGCAGGGCCGCGATCTCGGCCAGTCGCCGGCGCGGCTCGGGATCGGCCAGAAGCGGACGCGGCGGCGTGCAGGCCGGCCACGCCGTCCCCTCCGGCGCCAGCACGGCAGCGGCCCCGCGCGCCACCGCATCGGCGATGAAGGCGCGGCCATCCGCTCGCGCGCCAGGCAGGGCGGCGAAGATCATGCCGGGCCGCACCGCGCGGCTATCCGCCGTGATGCCGGTGATCTCGGCATCGGCACCGATAACCCAGTCGGGCGGCGACGGCGCTGCGCGGGCGAGCCGGGTCATCAGTTCATCCCCTCGCACGTCGCACCGGACGGTCGGTATTCATGGTCTGGTGCGACATCGCTCCCGCGCCGAGCAGCGGAACCGATCGCGGCGGCGCCGCATGGGTGCTGATCGTCTCCGGCGCCGGACCAAGCGGCTGCCAGAATTCGGTGCGCGCCAATGCGGCGTCGTGCGCCGCCGCGTCGATCGCGGCGGGCGGCTTCCGCCCCGCCAGGATATAGGCGTATTTGCTGGCACCGGGCGGGAACGGATGTCCCGGCCCCAGTGCCAACCGGCCCGGCGGCGCCGGAGGATCGAGCGGAATCGCGAGCTTATCCTGCGCCTCGGTAAGTGCCTCGCCCGAAAGCGGCATGATCCCCAGCATCGGCCCGATCCGCGCGATGATCCGCGCCACCGCCGGGGCGGCGACATAGCCGCCGGTGGTGAAGCCGTAGCAGAACGGCATCATCTTCTTGGTCGCGTGCGGGTGCAGCACCACCACATAGATCACGTAGCGCGGGTGGTTCATCGGGAAGGCCGCCATGAACGAGGCGTTGTTCAGATGCTTGCGATAGGCGCCGTTCTTGCCCACCACCTGCGCCGTTCCGGTCTTGCCGCCGACCAGATAGCCCGGCACCCTGGCATAGACGCCGGTGCCGTTCTTCGCCACCACCACGTTGCGCATCAGCTTGCGCATCAGCAGCGAGGCGCGCTGGCTCATCACCCGTACCCCTTCGGGCGGCGGCGCGCCGGGTTGCCCCGCGACCAGCGAGGGTGGATACCACACCCCGCCATTGACCACCGGCACCACCGAGGAAATCAGCTGCAGCGGCGACATGGCAATGCCGTTGCCGAAGCTCACCGTCATGGTGGTGAGCAGCTTCCAGCTCGATTTCGGGTGATAGATCGCCGGCTGCGCCTCGGGCAACTGGATGTCGGGCCTGCGGAAATAGCCGAGTTTCTTCAGCCACGCGCGCTGGATCTCCGGCCCCAGGATGGTCGCGATCCGCGAGGCGCCGATATTCGACGACACCGCCAGGATATGCGGCACCGCGAGCCAGATATGCACCGGTTCGAAATCGGTGACGGTGAAACGCCCGACATGTAGCGGATGGGACGTATCGAACCTGTCCCAGTAATGGATCATGCCGGAATTGAGCGCCATCGAGATCGTCATCAGCTTGAACACGCTGCCCGGCTCGTAATCGCCGGAAACGCAGCGGTTGAACCGCGCATCGGCCGGTGCCGAGCCAAGCTGGTTGGCGTTGTAGTCCGGCACGCTCGCCATCGCGAGCACCCGCCCGGTCCGCACCGACATCACGATGCCGCAGGCGCCGCGCGCATCCCAGTCGGTCATCGCCTTCATGATTTCCTGGCGGACGATTCCCTCGGCGCCGATATCGATCGACAGGCGCAGGGGCCGCGCCGGTTCGCCGGTCATGCGCGTGTTGTAATACGCCTCGATCCCGGCGATCCCGCGCTGATCCGGCGTCACCCCGCCCAGGATATGCGCGGCGAGATCGCCCTCGGGGTAGTGCCGGTGCTCGATATTCTCGAAATAGATGCCGGGAATGCCGAGCCGGTTGATCGCGAGTTCCTGTGCCGAGGTCAGCCCGCGATCGAGATAGACGAAATCGCGCTTGCGGTCGGCCATGCGGTGTTCGAGCCAGGCGGGATCGAGACCGGGAATCGTCCGCGCGATCAGCCGGGCGGCCAGCGCGGGATCGGCCACCTGCTTCGGATTGGCGTAAAGTGCGGCACCCGGCAGCGAGACCGCGAGGATCACGCCGTTGCGGTCGGTGATTTCCGCACGCGCCGGCGGCGGCAGGGCGATATTGGTACGCGGGGTTTGCGCCGCGATCGCCGCCGCATCGGGCTTCAGCGGATGGATCACCGACACATCGACCAGCCGCCCCGCCAGCACGGCGAACAGGAGCGAAAACCCGAGCAGGCCGATCATCAGCCGCTTCTGCAGCACGCCGAGCGCGGCGCGGCGGGCGAGATCGGGGGTGGTGATCCGCACATGCTCCATGCGCGGCGTCGCACCCTGCTCGGCCGCGCCGCGCCGCCGCGCGGCACCCCATGGTTCGGCACGGCGCAGCCCGTTGGGCGGTGGTTGGTCCGGCGATGGCGCCCTGGTCACGGAACGGTCCCGCCGGCCGGGCGCGGCGGCGGCAGATTGGCGGCGTAGCCGCCGAACACCGATTGCGGCGCCGAGGGCGCGGAGACCGGTTCCGAGCGCGGCACTGCCGGCTGGACCGGTGCAGGATGCGCGGTGATCGTCATGACCCGTGCGCCCATCGGGCGAACCGCCCGGCGCGGCGGCGCCAGGACCGACTGGCCGATGGGCATCGGGCGGTCAACCGCAACGCGGTGCATCGGGTTCGGGTGAACCGGCGGGTGGGCCGTCGTCGAATGGACAACCGGGCGCACGGTCCGCAGCGCGACGTGCCGGATCGAAGGCGCCGCGGCGCGATGCACAGCGGCGGGACTCGCCGCCGCCAGTTGGGCTGGTGCGGCGGATCGCGGCGCGGACGCCGGCGGCTGCGCCGAAGCGACCGGCCCGGCCGGCACGGCAACGTTCGGCACCTGATCCGGCAAAGGCGGCGGCAGCGGCAGGCTGGGCACCGCGGTTCCGGGCGGCGGCAGCCGATCCGCCAGCTGCGACCAGGTGACCAACTGGTCCGGCGCCATCGGCTTCAACGCCGGCAGGAACATCGCGGCGAGCCGCGCCAGCCGGTTCGGATCGGTCTCCAGTGCCCATTCGGCGCGGAGCACGCGAATCCGCTGCTCGGAGGCACGGATCTGCGCGGTCACCCCGCCGATCTGCCGGTCGAGCTGCTCGGCGCGGTGCTTGACCACGAACATCCACGCCCCGGAGGACAGAGCGAGCGCGAAGCTGACGAAGGTGACCGGGCGGATCATGCGGCGAGCCGTTCGATGGCGCGCAGCCGCGCCGAGCGCGCGCGGGGGTTGGCGGCGGCTTCGGCGGCGCCGGGTGTCACCACGCCCTTGGTCAGGGACCGGAACGCGGGTTTCGCGCGCGCCGTCAGACCCGAGGGATCGTGCCGCGATGGCGACGCGATCCGGCCGCAGGCCGCGTTCATGAAGCGCTTGACCACGCGATCCTCCAGCGAATGAAACGACACCGCGACCAGCCTGCCGCCCGGCGCCAGCAGCGTGGCCGCCTGGGCGAGGCCGCGTTCGATCTCGGCGAGTTCCTGGTTCACCTCGATGCGCAGCGCCTGAAAACTGCGCGTCGCCGGGTCAATGCCGGATTTGTCCTTCCGCACCACGCCGCGAATCACCGCGGCGAGATCGGCGGTGGTTGCGAATTTCGTCTCCGCCCGGCGTGCGACGATGGCGGCGGCGATCCGGCGCGAGGCGCGTTCCTCGCCGAATTGATAGAGAATATCCGCGAGTTCGGCTTCCGGCCGGGTGTTCACCACATCGGCGGCGGTCTCTCCGGCCGCCCCCATACGCATGTCGAGCGGTCCGTCGGCACGGAACGAGAAGCCGCGCGCGGGATCGTCGAGCTGGAACGACGACACGCCAAAATCGAACACCGCGCCGTCGAGCGACGCCACCCCCACGTCGCCCAGCAAGTCAAGCAGATCGCCGAACCGCCCTTCGATCAGATGCAGCCGGTCGGGATGGCGTGCGGCGAGCGCGGCACCGCGCGCGATCGCCGCCTTGTCGCGGTCGATCGCCCACACCGTGCAGCGTGCCGCCTCGAGAAGCGCAGCACTATAGCCGCCGCCGCCAAACGTGCCGTCGAGATAGGCGCCGCCGTCGCGCGGCGCGAGCAGGGCCACCGCCTCGCTGCGCAGCACGGGGATATGACCCGATGCCGGCCGGGTCATGGTGAAACCCCCGCCGGCAGAGTCAGGCCACGCGCACGGGCGCGCTCCCGCGCTTCCTCGCGCCGGCGCGTCGCCGCTTGCGGCTCCCAGATCTGAAAAATCCGGCCGAGCCCCATGAACACCACGCTATCGGCAAGTCCGGCATGGGCGACCAGCGGCTCGGGCAGCAGGATGCGGCCTTCCTTGTCGGCGTCCAACGGGTAGGCATCGGCGTAGATCGCGGCGGCCATGTCGTCATGGGCCTCGCTGAACAGGTCGAGACCCTGCAATTGTTCGGCCAAAGTCTCGAACACCGGCGCGGGCCAAGCCTCGATGCAGGCGTGCTTGTGGGACGGCCGCAGGATCAGCCCGGTTGCTTCACCGTCCTTGCGGAGCATCGCGCGGAACGTGGCCGGGACGGAAACCCGCCCCTTGGCGTCCAGCCGGTTCTGATGGGTGCCGAGAAACTGGCTCATCCGGCTCTGTCGCGGTCCCTTCGTCTCGCCTGTTGCGCCTCGCTGTCAGCGTCCCGATGCCAGGCCAAAACCTACGCACCCGAATCGCTATGGGTTGACATGGGATATCATGGGCGAACATGGGCGTCAAAGGGATTCGACCGTCGGGATCACGGTATTTGCAGATTAGCAGGGCAACAAATCGGAATCGTTAACGATCGGTAAGCAGACTCCTGCCCGCCTTTCAAATGTTGCCAATTTGTTCTGATGCGGCGCAAGCATCGGTCTGCTCCGATGCAGCGGAGGCCGTAACCGAAGGTTAGCGGATTTCGATCGGCGGCATCGACAGCCGGTGCAGATGCGCGAGCGCCACGAGAGCGCGCAGTTGCGGCGGCAGTTGCGCAAGGCCGAGCGGGCTCGCTTTCGAAAACGCCCTGACCAGCAGCGCGTGAATCCCCGGCTTCGCGTTGCCGTTGACGATGTCGAGCGGCGCATGGACCGGCAGTTTCAGCGCCGCGCGCACCGCGTCGAACGCGGTGTGATAGCCGCCGATCTCGTCGACCAGCCCGCGCTTCTTGGCCTGCACGCCGGTCCAGACCCGGCCCTGGCCGATCGCGTTCACCTGGGCCGCGCTCATGTGCCGGCCGGAGGCGACCCAGCCGACGAATTGCTGGTAGTTCTGGTTCAGCATGCCCTGGAGGCTGGCGAGCTGCGGCTTGGTCCAGGGCGTGGTCGGGCTGTCGAACAGCGCGTTCGCGCCGCGCGACGCGCCGGTGACGGTCACGCCGATCCGGTCGAGCAGCGTCCCGAAACTCAGCTTGCCGCCGAGCACGCCGATCGAGCCGGTCAGCGTCGCCGGATCGGCGACCAGCACCGCGCCATGGCTCGACACCCAGTACCCGCCCGAGGCGTCGAGCCCCCCCATTGAGACGATCAGCGGCTTATGCGCGGCGGCGGCACGCGCGACCTCGGCGCCGATCAGCGCCGAGCCGGTCACGGTGCCGCCCGGCGTGTCGAGCCGCAGCACGATCGCCTTGACATTCTTGTCGTCCAGCGCGGCGGCGATCTCGCGGGCGAGGCGGCGCGGGTCGATCGCGCCGGGATTGTCGCGCGCCGACGGTGCCGCGATATCGCCATGGGCGACGATCAGCGCGACCCTGGTTGCGTTCGCCGCCGGCGCCGGCGCCTCGGCGATGTAACGAGCAAGGCTCGCGGTCTTGCCCTTGAACTTGTCGATCCGCGCGTCCAGCGGCAGCACCGCATCGACCAGATGATCCTGTCTGGCCTGATCCGGGCTGAACGGCGCCTGATCGAGCATGGTTTTCACCTGCGCCCTGGTCTCGTGCAGCCGTGCCGCGATCGGCGCGAGGGACGAGGCGTAGAGCGAATGCGCCAGGCTGTTCAGCATCTCCAGATTCGCCTTGGAGGGCTGCGACCGGGTGTACATCTGCGGATAGGTCTTGTAGGCGCCGATATGCTCGAACTGGGCATCGACGCCGATCTTCTTGAGCAGCCCGGCGCCGAACGGCGTTTGCAGCGCGATGCCGGTGACGCCGAAATCCCCCGCCGCCGACAGCTCGATGCTGCTCGCGGCACTGGCGACAACATAGGCGCCGAGGCCGGAAACCCCGTCGAACGACATCGCCCGCGCGATCGCCGGTTTGCCGGTCTGGTCGCGGAACCGCTGGATGGCGTTGTGCAGCTCCTCGGCGGTGGTCAGCGAACAGCAATTACCGCCCAACTCGATATCGAGCCCGGTGACGCGCGGATCATGCGCCGCGCGGTCGATCGCGGCGATGGCATCGGCCAGGGTGGGGCGCGCGCTCGAACTGAGCCGCAGCCACGCGGGTTCCGCCGCTTCGTCCGGCGGCGCGCGGGTCAGGTTGAGCAGCAGCGCGAAATGCTCGGGCAGCGGCTTCTCCTCGGCGGTCTGGAAATGCCGGATCGCCCCGTAGGACAGCAGCAGCAACACGAGCAGAATGATGCCGAGCCCGAACACCACCACTTTCACGATGCCCCACAGCACGGCGAGCACGCGCAGCGGAAAGGATCGGGTGGGTCTGGTGTCGCTCATGCTGGCCTCTAGTGTGGTGGTTCTGAAGTTCCTATGCATTCGCGGCGGTGATTTTAGGAACTTCAGAACCAAAAACCACACTAGAATCATACGCTTGCTAGTGTCCTTCCGATTCGGAAGTTCGCAGGACGCCTTCACCAGCATCGACGAACCTCCGAATCGGGGCACCAAGTTCGGTTGCCCGATTATGCGGGCGCGCCGCGCGACCGACAATAGGCCGGACCGACCGCATGACCGAGGGTGCCGGCTCGGTTGCCAGCACCCTCGGCGATCGCTCGTCTACTCCGCCGGTTTCGCCACCGGCGCGCCGACGCGCGGCGCCACGTCGCGGACGGTCACCGTCATCATCACCAGCCCGGCGGCGAACAGCGAGACGGCGAACAGCACGGCGGTCGCGAAGAAATTATGCGTCATGTCCTGCAGATAGCCGCCAAGGAACGGGCCGAGATAGCCGCCGAGATTGCCGAGCGCGTTGATCAGCCCCATCGCGCCGCCGACCAGCGCCACCGGCAAGGTGCGCGAAGCCGCCGCCCAGAACGGTCCGTCATAGGACATCGCCCCACCCATCGCGAGACAGAGGAACAGGATGGACAGGACGACCATCGCCTCGCCGATCACCACCGACAGGATCAGGCTGACCGCAGCCAGCGTCATCGGCAGCAACACGTGGAACGAGTAGCGGCGATTGCGGTCCGCCATCCAGCCGTTGCACCACAGGAAGATCCCCGCAGTGATGTAAGGCAGCGCCGCGATCAGTCCGACCGCGCCGAACCCGTCATGGGTCATCGCCTTCAGCAGCGTCGGCATCCACATGTTCAGCCCGTAGAAACCGACCTGAATCAGGAAATAGACCAGAACCAGCTTCCACACCGTCGCGGATCTGAAAATATCCGAGAACGGGCCGGGAGCCGGTTCGTTGATGCGGTCCTGCGCGATCGAACGGTTGATGTAGTCGCGCTCGGGCTGGCTGCACCAGGATGCATCTTCCGGCCGGTCCTTGATGAACAGCAGCCACAGCGGCAGCGCGATGATGAAGGGCAGCGCGCCCTCGACGAAGAACAGCGTCCGCCAGTCCGAATTCACGACGATGAAGCCGGAGAGCGGCTGGGTGATAATCGAGGAAATCGCGAGATTCGCGATCCAGAACCCGTAGGCGCGGGCACGCTCCTGCACCGGGAACCAGTGGCTGAGCAGCACCAGGGTCGCCGGCCAGATGCCGCCTTCGGCGACGCCGAGAAAGAACCGCGCGATGATAAGCTGGGTAAAGTTTTCCGCGAGCCCGCAGGCCAGCGCCATCAAGCCCCAGAAAACGATCATGATGGCGACGAATTTCTTCGCCGACCAGTGTTCGGCGAGCCAGCCGCCGGGAATCTGCAGCAGCACGTAGCCGACGAAGAATATCCCGCCCGCCGTGCCTTCCTGCGCTTTCGTCACGTGGAAATCATGGCCGATGCCGGCAAAGGCGTAGGCGATATTGGTCCGGTCCATGAATGAAATGATATAGACGATCATCGCGATCGGGATCAGCCGGAACCAGCGGGTCATTCCCACTTGCGGCACAGCGGCGCTCGAACTCATGGCTTCTTCCTCCTTTATGATTCCGTCAGTCTCATTCTTATTGGTGCGGCGGCATGGAACCGCCGAGGCCAGGATTGAGCATTAAAGAACAGCGAGGGCGACCTTGACGATCTTGCGCGCGCCGAGCGGATTTTCCAGGGGCCGGCCGAAGCCTTCGGCGGAAATCCGCATGACATCGCCGGGGTCGAGCGCCACCCCATCCGCGCAGCTCAGCACCGACGTGCCCATGAAATGCACGTGCACGTCACCAGGGCGACGGAAGCCGGCATATTTGAAGTGGTGATGCTCCAGATTGGCGATGGAGTGCGACATGTTCGCCTCGCCGGTCGCAAACGGCTTGCCCCAGATTTTTGCTCCGTCGCGAAGGATGCTGCTCACACCACGAATGTCGGCCGGAACCTCGCCGATCAGCAGTTCCGGTCCAAAACTGCAATCGCGCAATTTTGAATGGGCAAGCCAGAGATAGTTGAACCGCTCGGTCACGTGGTCGGAATACTCGTTGCCGATCGCGAACCCGATGCGGGCAGGCGTGCCATCCTTCCCGACGATATAGAGCCCGACCAGTTCCGGCTCCTCGCCGCCATCCCGCGCGAAATCGGGAAAGCCGAGCGGCGCACCCGGTGCGACGATGCACGACCCGTTGCCCTTGTAGAACCATTCCGGCTGAAATCCCACCGCGCCAGGCGCGGGCTTGCCGTCGCGCACGCCGTGCTGGAACATCTTCATCGAGTCGCTGGCATGCTCGTCGATCGCCTGGTGCATCGAATCGCGGGTATCGGCGCTGCCGAAATGGGTCAGTCCGGTGCCGGAGACGAGGCAATGCGCCGGATCGGGATGCATCACCGGCGCCAACAATTGCCCCGCATCGATGATCGCCTGATAATCGACCGAAATGCCGGTACGGCGGCGCTCGACCGCGGCACCCATGCCGCCTTCAACCATCGCCGCCTGCGCCAGCGCGTAGGTTCCGCCGTCGATCGCCAGCGGCTCGATGGTTGCGCTGTCATGCGCGATGCCGGCGCGCACGCCCCCCGCTTCGCGATATTGCACCAGCCTCATCGTCCCCCCGTGGCGGCTATCGGTGATTATCGTTAAACCACAACGAGGGGAACGGCAATCGGGAAAGAATGATGGATCGTCTCGGGCGATCCTAACTATGCGCCATCGAGATATCCTTCGCCTCGCGGCCGAAGATCATCAGCACCACGATGATCGCGGCGACGATGCCGACCACGAGCGCCATCGCCAGCCCATAATTGTGGTTATGCGAAGCCGCGAAACTCGCCTGCAGGGTCGCGTTGTAGGAGGCGAGGAAGTTGCCGAGCTGATAGACGAAACCGGGAAAGGTCGCGCGGATTTCCTTGGGCGACAATTCGTTCAGATGCACCGGAATGATGCCCCATGCTCCCTGCACGCAGATCTGCATCAGGAAAGCACCGAGCCCGAGCATCAGCGGCGTCGACGAAAACGCCCAGAGCGGAATCAACGGCAGAGCGAGCCCGGCAGCGATGCCGATGGTCAGGCGCCGCCCGATCCTCTGCGATAGCGCCCCGAAGGCGATGCCGCCGATGATCGCACCGGCGTTGTAGATCAGTGCGATGGTGGTGATGGTCGCGTGGCTGAAATGGTGCTGCACGCCGAGGAACACGTTGGGATACAGATCCTGCGAACCGTGCGAGAAGAAGTTGAACGCCATCATCAGGATCACGGCATAGATCGTCAGGCCGAGATGCTTCCTGAGCACGGTCGAAACCGGCACGCGGGGCTGTTTCGCCATCTCGCGCCAGACCGGGCTTTCCGGCACCGAGGAACGGATATAGAGCACCAGCAGCGCCGGGAGCGCGCCGATCATGAACATCCCGCGCCAGCCGACATAGGGAAACGCAAGGCCGAACAGCACGGTCGCCAGGAAATATCCCGCCGGATAGCCCGATTGCAGCAGCCCCGAGACCCAGCCGCGCCAGCGCACCGGAATCGTCTCCATGGTCAGCGACGAGCCGAGCCCCCATTCGCCGCCCATGGCGATGCCGTAAAGTGCCCGCAGGATCATGAACGCCGTCAGGGTCGGCGCGAATCCGGTGGCGAGTTCGAGCACCGAGAACGCCAGGATGTTCACCATCAGCATCGGCCGGCGGCCGAACCGATCGGCGAGCCGGCCGAAAATCAGCGCCCCCACCGCGCGCATCGCGAGTGTCAGCGTGACTGCGACGGTGACCGCGGTGATGCCGACATGAAACGTCTTGGCGACCGCCGAAAAAGTGAAGATCAGGATGAAGAAATCGAACGCGTCGAGCGTCCAGCCCAGGAAGGCGGCGACCACCACCTTGCGCGCCACCGCGACATCCGGCTCGGCCATCGGGTCAACCCGTTCGGACATGCATTTTTTCCCTTCTCGATGATAACGGTGGTGGCCGCCCCGCCCGGCGGCGGCGCGTTTAGCCACAAAAAAGGCGGGCTCGCAAATCCGTGAGACGGCACCGCGCTCGCTTGACGGCGTCCACGAAAGCGTGAGGATGTGGGCCGGGCGGCGCCTTGCCGTGCCGCGAAAAAACATCGGGGAGCGCTGTCATGACCATCGGACGCAGATCGACATTCGCATTGCTCGCAGCCGGGCTCATCGTGCCGGCGACCGGCCTCGCCGGAACCGCGCCGGCGGACGCACTCTGGGCCAAGATCAGGAAGCGCGGCACGCTCAGGATCGGCATGGAAGGGACGTATCCGCCGTTCGATTACGAAACCAGCGCCGGCAAGCTGACCGGCTACGATGCCGATTTCGCCCGCGCGCTGTGCAAGACGCTGGGGGTGAAACCGGATTTCGTGCTGATCCCGTGGGACGGCCTGCTCGCCAGCCTGGAGACCGGACGCATCGACGCGGTCGTCAATCAGGTGACGATCACCAAGGCGCGCCAGCGGAAATATGCCTTCTCGCTGCCCTACACGATCTCGGGGATGCAGATCATCGTCCGCAAGGGAACCAAAGGGATCACCGGACCGAAAACGCTCGCGGGCAAGCGGGTGGGCGTGAATCTCGGCACCAACTACGAATCATGGCTCAAACACAACGTGCCGGCGGCGAAAATCGTGACCTACCAGGACGACCCGACGATGCTGCAGGATCTCCGGGTCGGCCGGATCGCCGCGGTGATCAACGACCGGCTGATGCTCTCCTACACGATCAAGCACGCGAACTGGCCGTTCGTCCCCGCCGGCAAGCCGTTCGCCAAGCAGGAAATGGGCGTCGCGCTGGAAAAGGACAACACGGTTCTTCTGGGCAAGATCGATCATGCGATCCGGCATCTGGAGGCGAACGGCACGCTCGCGCGCATCTCCGACCGCTGGTTCGGCACCAACGTCTCCTGACCGGGGTGCCCGAGCCGTTTCTCCTGATCTGGCGTTCGCTGCCGCAAATGCTGATCGGCGCCGGCTACACGATCGAACTCTCGGTCGGTGGCATGATTTTCGGCCTGGCCATCGGCTTCATCGTCGCGATGATGCGAATTTCCCCGGTAGGCCCGTTGGAACGGATCGCGCGGGCTTATGTCTCGTTCATCCGGGGCACACCGCTGCTCGTGCAGCTTTTCATCATCTATTACGGGCTGGCGCAGTACGGGCTCCGGCTCAACCCGATTCCGGCGGCGCTGATCGGCTTCTCGCTCAATGTCGGCGGCTATACCTCGGAGACGATCCGCGCCGCGATCGGCTCGATCGAGCGCGGCCAGTGGGAGGCGGCGTATTCGATCGGCATGTCGACCGCGCAGGCGATGCGCCGGGTGGTCATCCCGCAGGCGGCACGGGTGGCGCTTCCCTCGCTCGGCAACACCTTCATCAGCCTGGTCAAGGATACCGCGCTCGCCGCGACGATCCAGGTCCCCGAGTTGTTCCGCCAGGCTCAGCTCATCACCGCGCGGACGTTTCAGGTCTTCACCATGTATCTCATGGCGGCGGTGCTCTACTGGATCATCTCGAGCGTGCTCGCCTACGGGCAGGAGCGGATGGAACGGCAGGCCGCACTGCCGGGGCGGGCGGCATGAGCAACCCCGGCCCGATGATCGAGGTGCGCGGGCTGACCAAGCGCTTCGGCACGCAGGAGGTCTTGCGCGGAATCGATCTCGATGTCGCGCGCGGCGAGGTGGTGGCGATTATCGGGCCGAGCGGCTCGGGCAAGACGACTTTGCTGCGCTGTCTCAACTATCTCGAACAGCCGAGCGCCGGCCGGATCAGAATCGGCGATGTGGTGGTCGATGCCGACGATCCGCCGAAGCGCAAACGCCAGGCAACCCATGCGCTGCGGCTTCGCGTCAGCATGGTATTCCAGAGTTTCAATCTGTTCCCGCATCGCACGGCACTTGGCAACGTCATCGAAGGGCCGGTCGTGGTGAAGGGCGAGGCGCGCGATAAAGCGGTGTCGCGTGCCGCGGCGTTGCTCGCGAAAGTCGGGCTTGGGAACAAGGCCGACGAGTATCCGGGGCGACTCTCGGGCGGTCAGCAGCAGCGCGTCGCGATCGCGCGGGCACTCGCGATGGAACCCGACGTCATTCTGTTCGACGAGCCGACTTCGGCGCTCGATCCCGAACTGGTGGCCGAGGTGCTGGCGGTGATCCGCGATCTCGCCGGCGAACACCGGACCATGGTGATCGTCACCCACGAGATGAGCTTCGCGCGCGACGTCGCCGACCGCGCTCTGTTCATGGCGGATGGGGCGATCGTCGAGCAGGGCGAGGCCGCCGCGCTGTTCCGCGCGCCGAAAAGCGAGCGGACCCGGCAATTCCTGCAGAAATTCCTGCGCGAGAATGGGGCGTCCGACCGATTTTAGCCGCGAACGGGGGCGTTACGCCGCAGCGGCCCGTTTTACCGCCTCGGGATCGGCCTCGATAACCTTGAGAAGCAATCGTGCAGCGGGGTCTGGCTTGCGGCGGCCCTGTTCCCAATTGTTGATCGTCGAAGCCGGAATACCGAAACACGCCTCGAACTCCCGCGCGGACCGCGCCACCTTGCGGCGGATTGCCCGCACCCGTTCGGGCGGCATCGGATCGATATTCACGACCTCGAGCGCGGTCTCGCCCCGCTTCCATGCCGCCACCTCACGCAGCGCCTCAACCGGGGCATCACCAAAACTCTCATTCACCGTCGCCATCACGCATCTCCTTCAGGATTTCCAATGCAGCGGCGCGCTGTTCTTGGGTCATGTCTTCCCGCTCATTCTTCGCGTAGGCGAAGAGCATGAGGGCGGTATCGTCGGACAGCATCAGGAAATAGATCGCTCTGCCGCCTCCGCGCTTACCGCGATTGCCCAGCCGGAACCGCAGCTTACGGATACCCGCCAAGCCGGGGATCATGTCTCCGGCTTGCGGATGAGCCGCAAGCTCGGTCTCGATCGCGGCGATGTCGGCTTCCATCGCGCCCAGCCGCCGAAGATCTCTGTGATACCGCTTGATTCAAACGATGCGCAAGTCACAAAAATACGCCATTGGCGTATAATATCAAGCGAAATATGCGCCGTTGGCGTAAAATTATCGGCCGTAGCGGATTGGGTATGTTTTCTCGATGGTCGGAGTGAGAGGATTCGAACCTCCGGCCCCTGCGTCCCGAACACAGTGCTCTACCAGGCTGAGCTACACTCCGTTGCGCGGCCTATAGCCAAGCGGCGGGCTCTAAGCAAGGCAGGGGCCGCGTCGCTGATTTCGGTTCGGAGCCCGCGATCACTTTTCTTCGTCTTTTCAGTTCGCAGTGGCATATTTTGGAGAATCCATGGTAAGAGCGGCGCCGATGATCGCGCGACGCCGTCTTTTCCGTCTGCTCGCCGCCGGCGGCCTGACCGGGGCCGGTGCCCTCGCCGCACCGTCATCCGCCAGCGCGGAGCTGCGCCCCCTCATCATGATCGATCCCGGCCATGGCGGCCATGATCCGGGCGCGATCGGGGTCGGCGGGGTCATGGAAAAGACCATCACCCTCGCCACCGGGTTTGCGCTCCGCGCGGCGCTCGCGCGCGGCGGCCACCGAGTCGCGATGACCCGAACGCGCGACGTGTTCGTCTCCCTGCCCGACCGGGTCGCGATGGCGGTGCGCGCCCATGCCGATCTGTTCATTTCGCTGCATTGCAACCACCTGACCGATACGGCGATGCGCGGCGCCCTGGTGTTCACCTTGTCGCGCAAGCCGTCCGACGCGCTGGCCGCCAGCATCGCCCATGCCGAGAACAGCTACGATCGCGGCCCGCTCAGCCCGCAATATCGCGGGGTGAGCCCGCAAGTGGCCGGGATTCTCGCCAGCCTGACCACTCATGCGACCATGATCGGCTCGAAGCAGATCGCCCACGGCATCGTCGGCCAGTTCGAACGCCACATCCTGCTGCTGCCCGACCCCGACCGGGCGGCGAATTTCGCCGTGCTGCGCGACCCGCTGATCCCCTCCACCCTGATCGAGATGGGCTGCATCAGCAACGCGGCCGACGCGGCGCTGCTGCGAACGCCCGGCTACCGCGCCCTGCTCGCCGGACGCGTCGCGCTGGCCGCCGAACGCTGGCTGGCGCGCGGCCGGCTCGCCCGTATCGCCGGGTGAGTCCAACCACGTTTTCGATTCACGTGCGAGGAGCCGGCTCCAGATAAAGCCTAAACATTTCCAGGACCGGCCTGAGCTTGGGTTTTGAGCAATGCTGCAAAGCCGGGATCGGATACCAATTTCCTGATAAGCGCCTGTACCGCCGGTTCCAAGGCATCGGAAACATTGTGGCACGCCGCGTCTCCGACAAAGGAGGCTGCAAAATCATACTTGTTGCTTACGGATAACTTCGCTCCGTTTGAGGAAACAACCGTAATCGCAAGATTCCAGCTACCCTCCTCAAACATGCTGTCAAAGCTGAATTTGTCGATCCGTCCGGTTAACGTCACAGCCGGACCTGACCCCGAGGTAAGGCCGGCAAGCTCCAACTCATCGAAAAGTGCTTTCGTGATATATGCCTGAGGTGTCACGTTCCCAGGCAGATGAATCGGACCAACCAACCTGCACAGCATCGATGGATCGCTTGCTTCCGTGAACGGACGGACCGTGACGTTGGCGGGAGCAAAATGCTTGAGGATGACATCGTTACCCACGGAGACGCCGTAGGGAGCGGCAGTGTACGTGTCGCAGCCAGCCAAACCAAAGCATAAACATATCGCAAGAAATGGTTTGTATTTCGATTTCATGGAAGTTTGCCTTTTGCAAGTGAGCGTTTTTGAGAAACTTAACAGGCTTTCATGAAGCCGTAATGTAACAGTTATTGTAACGATATGTCTAGCCATCTTCATGCCGGACGCGTCGCGCTGGCCGCCGATCGCTGGCTGGCGAGCGGCCGGCTCGCCCGTATCGCCGGGTGATTTAACTATCTTTTTTGAGACGTGTTGCCAAGAATTAACCGTTGCACGATCGGTCGTGATGCTCGCCCAGGCGCATATTGGGTGCTAAGGAGCGCGCCATGCCTGGACCACTGAAAGCCGGCGACCGGCTCGCCAAAGAGAATAAAGCGCGTCGGAACACCGGAATGCCGCCCCAGCCGCGCAACTGCGCCCGCAAGCCCCGGCCCGGCATCGGGCGCATCGCCGGGGGCGTGCTCGCGCGCGGCATCTACCGTCTCGCCTTGCTCGGTGTGGTCGGCGCGCTCGTGGTCGGTGGCGGTCTGTTTCTCTATTTCAGCAGCGGCCTGCCCAGTGTCGCCAAATTGCGCCATTACGAACCGCCGCTGGAAACCCGGATCTATGCCGGCGATTTCCGCCTGATCGCGGCGCTCGGCACCCAGCACCGCATCTATGTGCCGTACGACCGGATTCCGCCGGTCGTCGCGCGGGCGTTCATTTCGGCGGAAGACCGCAATTTCTGGACCGAGCCGGGAATCGACCCGCTCGCCATCGTGCGCGCCGGCCTGGTCGATCTCACCCGCCTCGGCTCCGGCGAACGTCCGCTCGGCGCTTCGACCATCACGATGCAGGTGGTCAAGAACATGCTGCTCGACAACCGCATCAACTTCACCCGCAAGATCAAGGAAGCGATCCTCGCACTTCGGGTCAACCGGGCGCTGAGCAAGCAGCGCATCCTGACCCTCTATCTGAACGAGATCTATCTCGGCCAGAATTCCTGGGGTGTGGCCGCCGCGGCCGAGGCCTATTTCGACAAGCCGCTGTCCAGCCTGACCGTCGCCGAGGCGGCGATGCTCGGCGGCTTGCCCAAGGCGCCGACCAACTACAACCCGTTCATTCACCCCAAACGCGCGCTGCACCGGCGCAACTGGGTGATCAGGCGGATGCGCGATGACGGCGCGATCACCGAAGCCGAGGCGAAACAGGCGCTCGCCGCCCCGCTGCTGCCCAAGGCTGCCGCCGGCGCGCGGCCGGTGCCGGGGGCCGGTTATTTCGTCAACGCCGTCGAGTCGCAGCTCGTCCAGATGTTCGGCCGCAAAACCACGATGGAGGGCGGACTGATCGTCCGCACCAGCCTCGATCCCAGCCTGCAGGCGGCGGCGATGGACGCGATGCGCGACCGGCTGGAATCCTACGACCACGAATTCGGCGTCTATCACGGCCCGGTGGCGAAGCTTGATGTCGCCGATCTTGCCACCGGCTGGCCGAAGGCGCTGGCCAAGCAGGCGACCCCGCCGGGGCTGCGCCGGCGCTGGCGACTCGGCGTGGTGATCGACGAAACCCCCAGCCTCGCCCATATCGGCTGGCTGCAAGGCGACAATTCGGGGACGACCGATACCGGCACGCTCAGCCTCGCCGCGATTCAGTGGGGCAGGCCGATGATCAACGGCACGCCCGGCCCGCTGCTGCGCAGCATGAGCCAGATGCTCAAGCCGGGCGACGTAATCATGATCGACCCGCACAAGAAAACCAAGGGCGGCACGGTCGCGCTGGAGCAGATCCCGCATGTCGAAGGTTCGATGCTCAGCCTGGACCCGGAGACCGGACGGGTGCGGGTGATGGTCGGCGGCTGGAGCAACCGGATGAGCCCCTATAACCGGGCGATCCAGGCGCAGCGCCAGCCGGGATCGAGCGTCAAGCCGTTCGACTATCTCACCGCAATGCAGGCCGGCATCCAGCCGGACGCGACCATTCTGGACGCGCCGTTCACCCAGCGCATGGCCGACGGCCAGCTCTACCGGCCGGGCGACTACGAGACGAATTTCCTCGGCCCGGTGCCGGTGTTCTACGCGATCGAGCAGTCGCTCAATCTCGCCACGCTGCATCTGGTCCGCCGGGTCGGACTGGCCAACGTGGCGGCGAACTTCGAAAAATTCCGCATCGTGCATCACATGCCGCTGATCTACCCGGCGGCGATCGGCGCGCTCGACACCACGCTCTGGCGCATGGTGCGCGGCTATGCGGCGCTCGACGAATACGGGCGGCAGGTCGATCCCTCGCTGATCGACAGCGTGACCGCGCCGGACGGCCATGTCCTGTATCAGGCGCCCGATCAATCCTGCGCGAACTGCATGGACGGCTCGGCCGATCAGCCCCCGGTGCTGAACCGGCCCGGCGCTCAGCTCGCCGATCCCGCCAGCATCTATCAGGTCATCATGATGATGCGGAACGTGACCGAATACGGCACCGGCGTGCCGGCGGTCGCCGGCATCCATCGGCCGGTCGCGGGTAAGACCGGCACGACCAACAATTTCAACGATGCCTGGTTCATCGGCTTCGTGCCGCAAATGGTCACCGGCTGCTGGATCGGCTACGACACGCCGCGCAACCTCGGCAAGAACCAGACCGGCGGCAATGTCTGCGGCCCGGCCTGGAACCAGTTCATGAAAATCGCCCTCAAGGGCCAGCCGGTGATCGACTTCAAGACGCCGCAAGGGATGACGCTGCATCAGGTCTCGTTCGGCAATCAGACCGTCGCCGAGGCGTTCAAGCCGGGGCAGGTTCCCGGCGCGCAATCGAATCTCGGGTTAGTTGCGGATAATCCGCTCGGCCTCGGCGGCTCGCTGTCCAACAGTACCGGCCAGGGCGGCCAGCAGGATTTCAATCCGGCGAGCAGCACGTCCGGCAATGGCGGCAATCCGCAAGGCTCGGCGCCGCAACCGCCGCCGGCGCAGAGCGTGGACAAGACCCTGGGCGGATTGTATTAGCGCGCTCCGGTTCTCATGATGGATTGATCGACATGTCCGCCGAAACCCAAGCGCTCGCCGAGCAGATCACGCAAAGCGTGACCCTGCTGAGGAGGCATCTTTGACTGGGATGCCTCGCTCGACAAACTCGCCCGCCTGAACGCACAGGCCGAAGACCCGCAACTCTGGAACAATGCCGGGGAAGCGCAGGCGCTGCTGCGCGAGCGCACCCGCCTGATCACCCAGACCGACGCCGTGCGCGCGATCGAGCGCGACACCGAAGACGCCGTCGCCATCGCCGAACTCGCCGAAGCCGAGGGCGATCAGGCCGTGCTCGCCGAAGCTGAATCGGCGCTCCGGCGCATCGCCGACGAAGCAAAGCGTCGCGAGATCGAAAGCCTGCTCTCCGGCGAGGCCGACGCCAACGACGCCTATATGGAAATCAACGCCGGCGCGGGCGGCACCGAGGCGCAGGACTGGGCCGAAATGCTGATGCGCATGTACACGCGCTGGGCCGAGCAGCACGGCTACAAGGTGGCAATGCTCGATCAGTCGGAAGGCGAGCAGGCCGGCATCAAGTCGGCGACCCTGCAGATCACCGGGCTGAACGCCTATGGCTGGCTGAAAACCGAGGCCGGCGTGCATCGGCTGGTGCGGATTTCGCCGTTCGATGCCAATGCCCGCCGGCAGACCAGTTTCGCCAGCGTCTGGGTCTATCCGGTGATCGACGACACCATCGAGATCGAGATCGACCCATCGGATCTGAAGGTCGATACGTTCCGCGCCTCCGGCGCCGGCGGCCAGCACGTCAACAAGACCGAAAGCGCGATCCGCATCACCCATATCCCGTCCGGCATCATCGTCGCCTGCCAGACCGATCGCAGCCAGCACCGCAACCGCGCGACCGCGATGGCGATGCTGAAGGCAAGGCTCTACGAGGCGGAATTGCAGAAGCGCGAGGAAGCATCGGCCGCGACCGAAAGCCAGAAGCGCGATATCGGCTGGGGTCACCAGATCCGCTCCTACGTTCTCGCGCCGTATCAATTGGTGAAGGATCTGCGCACCAACCTCGAACGCGGCAACCCGGACGCGGTGCTGAACGGCGACCTCGACGATTTCATGGCCGCCTCGCTCGCCGCCCGCGTCGGCGCGACCCGCAGCGAGGCCTCGGCGCAGGCGGGGTAGGTTGCCAAAAAAACAACAGACTGGCGGATGGAAGCGCACCTCGGCTATAGTCAGGCATGGATCACTCAAATCTCGATCCGCTGCCGTTGTTTGGCGGAGGCTTTTCGGCGATCCGGTCAGTTGAGAAGTAGACGATGCCGTTTGCCAAGGCGGTCGAAACATTCAGCGATTTCGGGCAAGCGTCACAAGACGTTATCGAAGGGCCGATCCGTTATCTGATCAACGAATTCTGGACCGCGAGGCAGCGCCATGCCCACTCTATCCACGAGATCAGCTATCGGGCCTGCTTCAAAGCGCAATTACCCGCCTATTTCATTGAACGGCTGACTCAACCCGGCGATGCCGTCTATGATCCGTTCATGGGCAGAGGCACCACCCCTGTCCAGGCAGCGCTCATGGGCCGCCGGCCCGTGGGAAACGACATAAATCCGCTGAGCGTTCTGCTGACCAGACCTCGTTTGAACCCTCCGGCGATGATCGATGTCGCGCGAAGATTGGACGATATCCCCTGGGAATCAGGCTCGATCGATAATGATGATCTGTTGGCCTTTTACAGCCCGAAGACCTTGAGGCATATTTGTGCCTTGCGTCATTGGTTGATCGAGCGGACGCCTATCGCCGGCGAACCCGATCCGATCGATGACTGGATCAGACTTGTCGCGATCAACCGGTTGACTGGTCATTCGCCGGGCTTCTTTTCAGTCTACACTCTCCCGCCCAATCAAGCAGTGTCGGCGCAGTCGCAACGGAAAATAAATGAAAAACGCGGGCAGACTCCGCCCGATCGCGACGTCAAGCGGCTTATCTTGAAAAAGACCAAATCCTTGCTGAGCAACGGCAAGATGACGCGCCATCCGCCCCATCTTCTGACCACGGGCACGGCGCAATCGACGCCGGAAATCGCCACGGGATCGGTTCGACTGGTGGTCACATCCCCGCCATTCCTGGATATCGTACAATATGCCGAAGATAACTGGCTCAGAAGCTGGTTTACCGGCATCGATGTGTACAGCGTGGAGATCGCCCATCATCGCACCGAAGCCGGCTGGCAAGCTATGGTGCGCGCCACGTTGAGCGAGTTGGCGCGGATCGTGTGTCCCGGCGGCCATGTGGCGTTCGAGGTCGGCGAGGTGCGCAATGGAAAGGTTTTGCTGGAGCGTCTGGTATGGCAGGCGGCCGAAGGTCTGCCGTTCGATCGCCTGTTCGTAATGGTCAACCAGCAGGAGTTCACCAAGACAGCAAATTGCTGGGGCGTGCGCAACAACGCAAAAGGAACAAACACCAACAGAATCGTCGTTTTACGCCGCGTTTGATCTGCGCGTTTGCTCACACCATGATGCAGGGAACCATGAACGATAAGGAACGTCTCGAAGTGCTCGAACGAGCGCTCGCTCAAATGCTCAAGCCGATCAGAAACATCCCGTTTTCCGTTATCGTCAAATCCCTGGCCGAATGCGCGGTTGTCAAATTCGATCTGGCGCAGCCTGCCGACAAGCGGCTTTTGAAGACGCTCAAAACCGCCATCCAGTTTTGCGCGAAAGAATTGCAATCTACCCCTATCGAAAGGCCTCGCCCGAACGAGGTGGGCAACGACGTGGAACCCTATGTCATGCGCGCCCTGGAAAAAGCCGGGCTGTCAGCGACACGCCCAACCTCGCGCGGTGGCGCCGGCAAATCAACGGGTTATCCCGACATAATGATCCGTGATCAGGACGACCGCGCCACATACATCGAATGCAAGATCTTCGCTCAGGGTTCGATCGATACGACGATGCGATCGTTCTATTTATCGCCGTCCGAATCATTCAAGGTAGCAGTCGATGCCGGCATCTGTTGCTGGCGTTCGGAATGGCGGCCACACCGATCGCGGGATCAAGAAATTCCCGCTATCAGCCACGATCGTTCAAACTTGTCGACCTGTACGATCTCCTCTGCGATGTGAAATACGAGTTCAATTCCGACAATCGGCGACTATATGCGCCGTCCATGCTGTTAATGTCTGGAGAATTCGAGAGTTGACCAATCGAAATTTTGATCCGCAATGATCCGTCCGTTATCGGCTACGCGTTATTCGATCACCACCGCGACGTGGCCTTTCTCGCCAGCGTAGCCGAGGTAGCGATAACGCCGGCCTGACGAGGCGCAAAATTCCTGGAACGCCTTGTATTCGTGCTGGCGCCAGCCGGGATAGTTGAAGTATTCGTCGAACACGATGACCGTGCCGGGCACGATGCGCGGCGCGAGCAGCGAAAATATTGTTGCGGTAGCGGAATATATATCGCAATCGATATGCAGGAGCGAAACGGGTTCGGTGGTTTCGGCAAGAAACGCCGGCAAGGTCGCGTCGAACCAGCCGACATGCAGGCGCACATTGGCGGGTACCTTGGGCAGCGCGCCGCGCCGGTTGAACGCGCCGCGCGTCTCCGCGGTCCCTACCCAGTCCTCGGGTAGTCCTTCAAACGAATCGAATCCATGCACCGTGCGTTTGGTGGCGTTGCCGAGGCAGGCGATCGACAACCCCTTCTCGACCCCGAACTCCAGAACCAGCCCCTGTTCCGGCGCGCGGACGAGCGCGAATCGCAGCAGATCGAACCGGTCGCGCAGCATCATCGCCGATTGCATGTTCTCGATGATGTAGGCCACGGCTTCGCGTTTCGCGGCCAAGCGCACATCGAAAGCGATGTCGTTCAGATACCAGGAGTGCAGGATCTTGCGATAGGCGCGGGCCAGCAACATGCCGCGCAAACCGCGTTTGAGGATCGTCATTGTTAGAGCGGCTTCGGCACGCCGGACGTGGCGAGCGCCTCGGCCTGTCGCGCATCGAGCGAGGCGGCGTCGAAATTGGCGACCGTTTCGACGAACAGTTCGTGCCAGTTCAACTCCGCCTTGAGGCGCAGAAACACGCTGCCCAGCCCGATCGCCGAGCGGTCCATCAGCACGAATTCGCGTGGTGGGCGCACCCCGCCGGTGCGTTGCAACCCCTCATGCACTTTTTCCGCCACGCTGCGGCCGAAGGTGACGTCGTGGGTTTCCTGAATCGGCCGCACCCGGTCCTGCATCAGCGGTTCGTATAGGAATTTCGCCCATTCATTGAGCACGTCGAGCTTGTCCTTGGTGATGTCGGTGAATCCCCACTCGGTATAGGCGTGATGCGCGCGCGCGTCATCATGGGTGCGGATCGCCTCGAACAATTCGATCACCCCGGCGACGAAGCGCGATTCGAACACCCGGATCGCGCCGAAATCGAGCAGGTTGATCCCGCCCTCCTGGTTGATCTGGTAATTGCCGAGATGCGGGTCACCGTGGATCACGCCATAACGATAAAACGGCACATACCACGCACGGAACAGCGCGCGCGCGACCCGGTTGCGCGCCTCCTGATCGGGCTTGCCGTCGAGAAAATTCTGCATTCCGATGCCGTCGAGCCAGGACATGGTGAGCAGCCGCTTGGTGGAAAACCCGGCCACCGGCTCGGGGATCACGATATCCGGCTGGCCATCGAGCATGATGGAATAAAGCCGGGTTTGCGCCGCCTCGCGCTGGTAATCCAGTTCCTCGCGCAACCGCGTCGCCAACTCGACGTAAATATCATCGTGATGGATCGCGTTATCCATCCGCTTATAGACCGCCATGGCCAGTTTCAACTGCCGCAGATCGGCTTCGACCGTACTCGGCATGTCGGGATATTGCAGCTTGCAGGCAACATCGCGCCCATCGGGCAGGGTCGCCCGATGCACCTGCCCGAGGCTCGCCGCCGCCGCCGCCTCATGGCCGAACCGGGCGAATTTTCGCTCCCAGTCCGGCCCGAGTTCGGCGGCCATGCGCCTGCGCACGAACACCCAGCCCATCGAGGGCGCGTTGGCCTGCAACTGGGCGAGTTCGCGGGCATATTCCTCGGGCAGCGCGTCGGGAATCGTGCTGAGAATTTGCGCGACCTTCATCATCGGGCCCTTCAGCCCGCCGAGAATCGTCCGCAAATCCTCGGCATGGCGCGAACGGTCGGTGCGGATGCCGAAGCGCGCGCCGGCCATCCGTGCCGCAATGCCCGACACCGCCCCCGATGTGCGCGCGAAGCGCCTGATCTCGCCGAACAGCGTGCCGCCGGTATCCGTTTCGTTGACCATTTTTCCTCAGTATTCCAGAATTTTGCGTGGCGGAGCAGGACTATCAGGCGAATTGGTATCGCTGGCGCGATTCCAGTCCGCCTGAATCTGCTCCAACTCGTCGATAAAGCCCTCGATCACGCCGAGCCCGCGCTGCCAAAACGCCGGATCGGACGCATCGAGCCCGAACGGCGCGAGCAAGTCGCCATGCCGCCTGGTGCCGCCCGCGCGCAGCATATCCAGGTAGCGCGCCGCGAAATCGCCGGCCCGGCCGCGTGCCTGCGCGCCCTGATAGACGGCATAAAGCGCGTTCACCAGACAATCGCCGAACGCATAGGCATAGACATAGAACGGCGAGTGGACGAAATGCGGCACATAGGCCCAGAACATCCGGTAATCGTCGGAAAAGTTGAAAACCGGCCCAAGGCTTTCGCGCTGCACGCCGAGCCAGATCGCGCCGATCTCCTCGGGCAGAAGCTCGCTTTCGCGCCTGCGCGCGTGCAGGCGCTGCTCGAACTGGTAGAAGGCGATCTGCCGCACCACCGTGTTCAGCATATCCTCGACCTTCTGCGCCAGCATCAGGCGGCGACGCGCCGGATCGGTCTCGGCATCCAGCAGCGCGCGGAAGGTGAGCATTTCGCCGAACACGCTGGCGGTTTCCGCCAGGGTGAGCGGGGTTTGCGCCATCAGATAGCCCTGTTCGGCGGCCAACACCTGATGCACGCCATGGCCGAGTTCGTGCGCCAAGGTCATCACGTCGCGCGCCCGGCCGTGATAGTTCAGCAGGATATAGGGATGCACGGACGGCACCGTGGGGTGCGCGAAGGCGCCGCCCGATTTGCCGGGACGCGGCGGCGCGTCGATCCAGGCGCGGTCGAAGAAGCGCGCGGCGATCTCCGCCATGTCCGGGCTGAAACCGGCATAGGCGCCGAGCACGAGCGAGCGCGCCGCGTCCCAGCGGATCGGCCGGTCGGCATCGCCGGGCAGCGGCGCGTTGCGGTCCCAGTGCTCCAGCCGGTCGAGCCCGAGCCAGCGCGCCTTCAGCGCGTAATAGCGGTGCGACAGGCGCGGATAGGCGCGGATAACCGCCGCGACCAGCGCATCCACCACCGCATCCTCGACCATGTTGGCGCGGTTGCGCGAAGAGGCCGGGGTCTCGTAGTGCCGCCAGCCATCCTCGATCTCCTTGTCCTTGGCGATCGTGTTGGTGACCAGGGTGAACAATTTGGCGTGACGCAGCAGGACCGCGCCGATCGCGCGTCCGGCGGTCTCGCGCACCGCGCGGTCCGGGTCCGACAGGCGGTTGAGCGCCGCCGCCAGAGTGATCTCCTCGCCGCCGACAGGCAGGCGCAGCCCGGCGATGGTCTCGTCGAACAGCCGCGCCCAGGCGCCGTGGCCGGTCACGTCCTTCTCGTGCAGCAGTTTTTCGAGATCGTCGGACAACTGGTGCGGCCGCAGCACGCGCAAATCGCGCAGCCAGGGCGCGTAGCGGGCAAGTGCCGGGTCGGCGGTGCGCGCATCCAGCGCCGCATCGTCGATCCGGTTGATCTCGAGCGCGAAGAACAGCAGATGCGTGCCGATCGCGGTCGCCCGCTCGGTGATGGTCTGAAAGAACTGGCCGGCGGCGGCGAATGTCGCATCGGCGCTGAACAGAAGCTGCGCGAAGGCGTGCAGCAGGCCCAACCCGTGCTGAATCGCCTCGTAGCGCGCGATCGCCGCAGCAAGCGCCGCGCCGTCCAGCCCGGCCACCTGGCCGCGATACTCCGCCTCGAACGCCGCCGCCTCGGCACTCAGCCGGGCAAAATCGGCGGCGATCGCCTTGTCTTCGGTGCCGGCATAGAGATCGGTGAGGTTCCATTCTGGAAGTGCTGTGCCGGGCGACCCGCCGGCCAGATCGTCAGGCGGGGCGGATGTCCTTGTTCTGGATGGCGCGGTCTTCATATCCCCTGCACATAGGCACAACTGGCGCGCCGTCAAATACTGGCGCCGCCGCGCGCGCTTCATTATCAGCGATGACCGATGAACTACCGTCACGCCTATCACGCCGGCAACGAAGCCGATTGCGTCAAGCACGCGCTGCTGATGCTGCTGCTGCGCGCGCTGATGCGCAAGAACAAGCCCCTGTTCGTGCTCGACACCCATGCCGGCACCGGCGCCTACGATCCCGCGAGCATCGAGGCGGCAAAAACCGGCGAATGGCGCCAGGGAATCGGCCGCCTGCTGGAGGCGAACCCGCCCGAGCTTGCCGATTATCTCGATCTGGTACGCGGACTCGGCCTGTATCCCGGCTCGCCCGCCCTCGCCCGCGCCATCCTGCGGCCCAGCGACCGGCTGGCCTTGTGCGAATTGCACCCGGAGGACGCGGCCCTGCTCAAACGCCGGTTTCGCGCCGATCCGATGGTCCAGGTGCATCGCCGGGACGGCTATGAAGCGCTGGGCGCGCTGTTGCCGCCGCCGGAACGGCGCGCGCTCATCCTGATCGACCCGCCCTATGAACGCCCCGACGAATTCGCAACCCTCGCCGCCGCACTCGGCGCGGCACGGCAAAAATTCCCTTCCGGCGTGTTCGCCGCCTGGTATCCGGTGAAGCACCGCGCGCCGGTGCGCGATTTCCTCGCCGATCTCGCCGCACACCGCATCCCTGATATGATCGCCTGCGAATTGCTGCTCCGCCCGCCGCTCGACCCGGCGCGGCTCAACGGGTCCGGGCTACTGATCGTCAATCCGCCCTACGGATTCGAGGCCGAAGCGGTGCCGGTCCTGTCAGCGCTCCGCGCAACCCTCGCCGATGCGGACGGCGACGCCACCATCACGAGGCTCACCGATGAGTGACAGACCGGACATCGCCGTCATCGGCACCGGCGCCTGGGGCACCGCGCTGGCCGTGCTCTATGCCGGACTCGGGCGGCGCACCGTGCTGGTCGCGCGCGACGCGGCTCGCGCCGAATTTCTGCTCCGAACCCGAACCAACCCGCGCCTGCCCGGCGTTCTGCTCCCCGAATCCCTCATGATCGGCGATGTGCCCCCCGATGCCGCGATCACCCTGCTCTGCCCGCCGTTCCAGCATCTGCGCGAAACCCTTGCGCGTCTTCCTCAAGGCGACACGCCACTGGTGCTGTGCAGCAAGGGCGTGGAACGGAAAACCGGGCGTCTCGGCCCGGAAATCACCGCCGAATCGGCGCCCCACCGCGCGTCCGCCCTGCTCACCGGCCCGAATTTCGCCCATGAAATCGCCGCCGGTCTGCCCGCCGCCTCGGTGCTCGCGACCGAAGATGCCGCGCTGCGCCGGACACTGATCGAAGCCCTCGCGACGCCCAAAATCCGGCTTTACGGCAGTGCTGACATCATCGGCGCCGCACTCGGCGGGGCGGCGAAGAACGTCATCGCCATCGCGGCGGGCACCGTGATCGGCGCCGGACTCGGCGAGAATGCCCGCGCCGCGCTGATCACGCGGGGCCTCGCGGAAATCGCCCGACTCGCCATGGCGATCGGCGGCGCGGCGGAAACCGTCGCCGGCCTCGCCGGGCTGGGAGACCTGATCCTCACCGCGACCGGCGGGGCGAGCCGGAACTATCGCGCCGGACTGGCGCTCGGTCGCGGCGCGCGCGCGATCGACCCGGATGCCGGGGTGATCGAGGGCATCGCCACCGCGCCGGCCCTGCTCGCCCGCGCGCGCGATGCGGGCTGCGACATGCCGGTGACCGGGGCGGTGTGCGATCTGCTGTCCGGCCGCGCGACCCTGGCCGACAGCATGGCGCGCCTGCTCCGCCGTGACCTGAAAGACGAAACCGGGTAAAGAGCGACGATGAGCCTCGCAGCCTGGATCGCCTTCACCCTGGCCTACACGCTGATGGCGGTCGCACCTGGGCCGGTCATTCTGCTCGTGGTGTCCTATGCGATCGCCCACGGGCGGCGCACCGCCCTGGCCGTCGTCACCGCCACGGTTCTGGGCGATGCGACCTGCCTCGCCGCCGCGGTCTTCGGCGTTGGCGCTCTGCTCGCCGCGTCGGCAACCGCCTTCACCATTCTGAAATTCACGGGCGCCGTCTATCTGGTCTTTCTCGGCGTGAAATTATGGCGGGCGCCGCCGGTCCCGGCGGTCGCGGAGCCCGGCGCGCCGCAGCGTTCGCTCGGCCGGGTGTTCGTCCATGCCTATCTGACCACCGTGTTGAACCCGAAATCAGTCCTGTTCTTCATGGTGTTCGTGCCGCAATTCATGGCGCCGCGCGCCCCGCTGCTACCCCAGCTCGCGGCGATGGAGGCGAGCGTCCTGCTGTGCGGCGTGATGGTCGATGGCAGCTATTCCACCTTCGCCACCAATCTGCGGCGCTTCATCCGCGCCCCGAAAGCACGGCGGGCGGTGAACCGGCTGACCGGCGGAACCCTGGTCGCCGAAGGCGTCCTCACCGCCTTCTGGCGCAGCGTGGCGCTGTAGAGCCCCCCTGCCGGTTTGAATTCAGGCGCCCAACCGCGCCGCCAGGTCCTCGACCGAGCGCGCCACCAGCGTCCAGTCGCCGGTGGGCCGCGCCCGATCGCCGGTCGCGGTCCCGTGCTCGGCCGGACGGCTGATGAAGCCGGTGCGCAGCCCGCAGCTTTCCGCCGCCGCCAGATCGTCGTTATGCGCCGCCGCCAGCATCACCTCGTGCGGCGCCAGGCCGAGGAAATCGCAGGCACCGAGATAGACATCGGCATCCGGCTTGTAGTGGCGGAACAAATCCGCGCCGAACGTGACATCCCAGGGAAATCCGTTGCGCTTGGCGAGCGCGACCTGCAGCGCCAGGTGCCCGTTCGACAGCGGCCCGATGATCGCGATGCGCTTGATCCGTGCGAGCCCGGCAACCACGTCCGACCACGGGCTGAGCCGGTGCCAGAGCTTCACGAGGTGGTCGCACTCGTCGTCGTCGAGCGGCGCGAATCCGTGCCGGCGCGCCAGTTCCACCAGCGCGTCGCGGTGCAGATCGTCCAATATGGTCCAGGGAATCGCGCCGCGCCGCACCCGGTCCATCGCAGGGCGATAGGCGCGCCGCCAGCCATCGGCGACCTCCACCCAGTCGGCGGCGATGCCGCGCGACGCCCCGAAAGCGGACAACCCGGCGATGACGCTGCCGCGCCAATCGACCAGCGTGCCGAACACGTCGAACAGCACCGCGCGCGGAGTGGTCATGGGCTTAGCGGCTGGACAGGAGCAGAATGACGACCAGCGCGATCGCGACTGCCTGTAACCCGACGCGCCAGCGCATCAGCCGGTTCTGCCGGCGCGGGTCGGCCCCGGTGGTCATGCCGAGCGCGCCGGTCAGCAGCACGGCCACCACGGCGATCATGTCGAGTCCGAGAAGAATGATCAGAAAATCGCGCATCCCCCGCATATAGAGGCACCGCACCGGCTCGGGTAGGGGCATCGGACCGGAGACGGCGCGCGGTTGACATCCCGCACCGGGGCGTTTTCACAGAACCATGCGCCCGATCCGCCGGTTTCTCCCTTTCGTGGCTTTCGCCATCCTCGTCCTCGGCGCGGCCTCGTCCGGCCATGCCGCCACCAATCCGCTGGCGGGCCTGATCCCCGGCGCCGCCACCGCGCAAACCGCGAAACAAGCCGCGAAACCGGCCTCACCCGCCCCGCTCGATACCGCGCAGATCGACGCGGCGGTGGCCGCCCTCAAGAACCCCCAGCAGCGCAATGCCCTGATCGCGACGCTGGAGGCGATGAAAACCGCCGCCGCCCACGCCAAGGCCGCCAAACCGCTCGGCGCCGGACTCGGCTTCGTCCAGGCCACCGAGGAAAAGATCGAACTCGTGCTGACCGATCTCGGCGGCGCGCTGCGGACGGCGACCAACATATCGCTGGTCTGGCACTGGCTGGTCTTCGTCGCGACGGATGCGTGGCTGCGCCAGACCGTGATCCGCGCGGCGTGGCGCCTCGCCGTGGTGCTGGCGACCGCGCTGGCCGGCGAATATCTCGCGATTTTCCTCCTGCGCCGCCCGCGCGCGGCGATATTGCGCCGCGCCGCACTGGCGCGCACCCGGCCGGGGATCAGCCCGGATGCGGCCGGCATCGAAGCCGCCGAAGCCGGCGAGACCGAGAAACTGCCACGCCGCCGCTCGATCCGGCGCTGGTTCCGCCGCCTGCCTTACGCGATCGGCCATTTCCTGCTGAGCTTGGCGCCCATCCTGGTCTTCGCGCTGATCGGCTTCCTCTGGGTCACCGGCGGCTTCGCGAACGAACGGGTCGCGAAGCTGGTGATCCTCGCGGTGGTGAACGCCTATCTGGTCTGCCGGCTGGTGCTCGAAGCGGCGCGCCTGCTGCTCGCCCCCGGCGCGCGCCAGATCCGGCTGATCCGCACCACCGACCGGCGGGCCGACTGGCTGGTGCGCTGGCTGCGCCGGCTGATCGGCACCATCGCGTTCGGCTATGCCGCGATCGCGACCGGCGGGCTGTTCGGCCTGTATCACGCGGCGAGCCTAGTGCTTGTGAAGCTGGTTTCGCTCGCCGTCCATGTCATGCTGGCGATCATGGTGCTGCAGGCGCGCCGTCCGATCGCCGCGATGATCCGGGGCGACGGGCACGGCAGCGGCTTCCTGGCGGCGCTGCGCGCCGGGCTCGCGCGCACCTGGCATATTTTCGCCCTGTTCTACATCGTCGCCCTCTGGATCGCCTGGGCGATCGGCGTGCCCAACGCCTTCCTCATCATGCTGCGCATCATGGCGGTGTTCATCGTGGTCACCGCCATCGCCCGCGTCCTTGCCACCTGGCTAGGCCACGGACTCGAAACCCTGTTCGACGAAAGCGCCGCATGGCGCGCGCACTATCCCGCGCTGTACGCACGCGGGCGGATGTACATGCCGGTGTTCAAGCTGATCGCCCGCGCGGTGCTCGGCGTGGCGGCGAGTCTGGTCATCCTGCAATTCTGGGGGCTCGGCGTGCTGGCCTGGCTCGCCGGCACCCATATCGGCCGCAGCGTCGTCTCGGCGGCGATCACCATCGGGCTCGCGGCATTCATCGCCCTGATCGTCTGGGAAGCCGCGAGCGCGGGCATGGAAGGCCATGCCGAACGGCTGATCCACCAGGGCAGGCCGGGCCGCGCCGCGCGCTACCGCACGCTGCTGCCGATGCTGCGTTCGACCCTCCTGGTCATCATTCTCGTGGTCGCCGCCCTGGTGGTGCTGAGTGCCGTCGGGGTCAACGTCACCCTGCTGCTCGGCGGGCTGTCGATCTTCGGCCTCGCGATCGGCTTCGGCTCGCAGAAACTGGTGCAGGACATCATCACCGGCCTGTTCCTGCTGCTGGAGGACGCGATGCAGGTCGGCGACTGGGTGACGCTCGGCGGCATCGCCGGCACGGTGGAAAAACTCTCGATCCGCACCATCCGCCTGCGCGGCGGCGACGGCTCGCTGAACATCATCCCGTTCAGCTCGGTCACCACCGTCACCAACGCCTCGCGCGATTTCGGCTACGCGCCGATCACGATCGGCGTCGGCTATCGCGAGGATATCGACCGGGTGCAGGCGGTGATCCGCGAGATTTTCGACACCATGCGCGCCGAACCCGAATGGGCGGCACAGATCAGCAACGACCTGGAGCTGTGGGGACTCGACCAGTTCGGCGCGTCGTCGGTGAATATCGTCGGGCGGATCAAAACCCCGGCGGGCAAGCAATATGCGGTGCGCCGCGAGTTCAACCGAAGGGTGAAAATCCGCTTCGATGCCGAAAATATCGAAATGCCCTACAACTACCAGAAGATCACCATCGACCCCGCCGAATTCCGCGCCGCGTTCGGCAGGCCGAAGCCCGCCGACGGCGGCGCGCAGCCGGGCGAGGCGAATACCTGACTCACGCATGCGGCACGGTTCAATCGGCGCGAAACGATGCTATTGAGGACGCCAATGGACGCAGTCACCAAACGGCACGACGTGGCACTTCAACTGACCGAGGACGGCTTCGCCTTCCTCGAAGGCGCACAGCTCGACGCGATGCTGCCCGCCGAGGCGATCGCGCCCGAAGCCTGGAACGATTTCGCCGCGAGCTGGGACGGAATGCCGCTCGACACCTACATGGCCGATGGCGGACGCTACCGCAGGCGGCGCTTCGGCGTGTTCAGCGCGGTGCCGCACCACACGATCCGCCGCGCGCCGCATCAGCCGCACTACCAGGACCGCGACTACAACACGCTGAACGGCGGCATCGAGCGCTGGTTCGAACCGATCGACGCGCGGATTGCCGAGGGGCTGAGCTTCCAGGCGCTGCTCGGCTTCACCCGCTCGCTGTTCGAGGAACGCGCCGGCAGCATCGCCTGGCATATCGAGGCACATCAGTTCCGCATCGAAACCGGGCCGGACGGTGCCGGCCTGCCGACGCCGGAGGGGATGCACCGCGACGGGGTGGATTACGTCCTGGTGCTGATGGTGCGCCGCTCGAACATCGAGCAGGGCACCACCACGATCCACGATCTTGAGGGCCGCCCGCTGGGCAGCTTCACCCTGACCCGCCCGCGCGACGCCGCCCTGGTCGACGACCGGATGGTGTTCCACGGCGTCACCCCGGTCGTGCCGCTCGACCCCGTGCAACCCGCCTTCCGCGACGTTCTGGTGCTCACCTACCGCCGCGCCTGAAAATCATCCGCCCCGCCGCGCCATGATCACATGCACGGTCGCGCGCAGGCAGGCGTTGGGGTCGGCGTAACCGGGAAGTGCTGCGCGGAACGCGGCGCGCAGCTCGGCCCTGGTCGCGGCGTCGGCGGCCTTTTCGTCGAGCAGCCTGCCGGCCGGTCCCATGAACGCCGCGATCTCCGCCTCGTCGTCGAGCGAGCGGCCCAGAATGGTCGCCGGCTCGGCGGTCACCGAAATCGCGGCGAAGCCGGCCCGGCGCAGGATATCCTCGACATAGGCCGGATCGTCGAAGGCGAGCGGCCCAGGCGCGTGCGGCGGGCGCGGCCTGCCGGCGCCCAGCCGGCCGATCGCGATGGCGAGCGGAATCGCCCAATGCGGATTGGCGTCGAGCGGCGCCCAGGCGACGCAGCAGAGCCGCCCGCCCGGCCTGAGCGAAGCATGCAGATGGGCGAAGGCGGCAGCCGGGTCTTCGAAAAACATCACGCCGAAACGCGACGCGATGAGGTCGAACGACGTACCGAAATCGGCAGTGGCGGCATCCGCCTCGATCAGCGTCACGTTCTCCCGCCCCGCCAGCCGCGTGCGCGCTGCGTCCAGCATCGGTCGCGAGACATCGGCGGCGGTGACATGTCCCCGCTCGCCCACCAGCGCCGCGAGCCGTGCCGTGGTCGCGCCGGTGCCGCAGCCCACCTCCAGCACCGTCTCGCCGCGCTGCGGCGATGCGCGCTCGAGGAGCAGGGTTTCGATCGCGGCGAGCCGCGCCTCCATCGCTTCCTGCATGCGAATCCATTTCGGACCCGCGACCTCGTTCCAATAGGCGATCTGTCTGTCGTTGCCGCTCACGCGGTTTGCGCCACGCCGCGCCGCCGCTTCGGCATGAAGCGCAGTGCGGCGCGCACCAAAGTCGGCATGGTGGCCGGCCGCAGCAGCCGCGCATCATAGCCGGCAAACCGCCGGTCGTTCTCCTCGAGGCAGATGCGCATCAGCTCGGTCACGCCGATATCCTCCGCGCTGACCGATTTGCTGCCGCTCACCGTGAAATTATTGTCCTGCTTCTTGGCCTTGCCGTCGTCCATGCCGCGCGCGATGCCGATCCGCTCCCAGCCGAGGAACACCCACACCGCGGCGACCCGAAGTTCGAACCATACCCGCTTCCACCACGGCATGGTCGCGCGGTGCCAGGCGACCCAGTTGGCGAACAGCAGGATATGGCGGCATTCCTCCTGCATCACCGGCTCGAAGGTCTCCACCAGCTCGGCTGGAAAGAATCCCGACCGCTTGGCCAGCTCGAACAGGCCGAACGCGAAGAAACTGTCGATGCACTCGGAATAGCCGGTGACCATATAGGCCCATTCCGGGTCGCGCGGCTCGCGGTATTCCGGCTCGGGCTCAAGCGGAATCCCGTAGGCGGCGACGAGATGCGACAGCACCTCCTTGTGCCGGTTTTCCTCCCAGCCGTTCAGCGCGATGGTCTCGCGCATGTCGGGATCGGCGATGGTCCGCGCATAGGCCGCCATGCGCAGCCGCGCCTTGCCCTCTGTCTGCACCGCGATGTCCCAGATCGGCAGCGACGTCACCTTGTCCTGGGTCTCGGGGTCGAGCTTCGGCCATTCGATGACCGAGGGCTTATAGGGATTGAAGGTCTCGTGGAACATCCGGCAGACCGCGCGCTTATGCGCCTCCGACCCCGGCTTCAGCGGCCCGGTCTCGGGGCTGATCCAGTGCCGCGCGGCGCGGTCGGCGGCTTCGATCGTGGCTGCATCCATCGGTGGCCTGTCCTCGTTCTGTACCCGATATGTAGGTGCGATTTTAAGGCCGGGAGCCGGCGGTTCAAGATCGCGCATAACTCTGTTACTCTTCGCCGATGAATCGCACACCCCTCCTCGCCGAAGACCCCGACCTCGGAATCGTCAAACGCCTCGATCTTCCCGGCAATCCGTCCGCCCCCCTGGCCGGGCTCGATGTCGTGGTCAAGGACCTGTTCGATATCGCGGGCGAGGAAACCAGCTTCGGCAACCCCGACTGGGCGCGCCGCCACGGCCCCGCCCTCACCCATGCCTGGGTCGTCGCCCGGCTGCTCGATGCCGGCGCGCGAATCACCGCCAAGACCACCACGGTCGAGCTCGCCTTCGGGCTGGAGGGCCGCAACATCCATTACGGCACGCCGGTCAACCCCAAGGCACCCGACCGTCTGCCCGGCGGATCGTCCTGCGGGTCGGCCGCGATGGTCGCGGCGGGGCTCGCCCATGCCGGCATCGGCTCGGATACCGGCGGCTCGGTGCGCATCCCGGCGAGCTATTGCGGGATTTACGGGCTCAGGCCGAGCTTTGGGGCGATCAGCCTGTCCGGCGCCGCCGCCCTGTCCCCCAGCTTCGACACCGCGGGCTGGTTCGCCCGCGACGCCGCGACCATGCTGCGCGTCGGCCGCGCGCTCCTGCCGCCCTCGCCGCCTCTGTCGGGCACGTTTCTCCGCGTTGGCCCGGCCTGGGACAATGCCGACGCGGCGGTCCGCGCGGCGCTGGAACCCGTTGCCGCGCAACTCGGCCCGATGCCCGATATCGACCCCGCGCCGGAAGGGCTCGATTCGCTGTTCGCCGCCCAGCGCGCGGTGCGCGACCGCGAAACCTGGTTGGCGCTCGGCGGCTTCATCGAAAAGGTGAAACCGACTCTCGACCCGATCACCGCGGCGCGCTGCGCCGCCACGAAACGGGCGAGCGCCGAAGCCGCCGAGGCCGGGCTCGCCATCCGCCGAACCTTCACCGCGCGGATGGCGGCCCTGCTCGAGGGCGGCGCGGTGCTGGTTCTGCCCACCTCACCCTGCCCGGCGCCGATGCGCGACGCCGATCAGCCGAGCCTCGACATTATCCGCACCCGCACCATTCGCGTCGGCATCATCTCGGCCTTCGCCGGCCTGCCGGAACTGACCATCCCGGTGGCGACGGTCGATGGTGCGCCGGTCGGCCTTTCGCTGATCGCCGGGCGCGGCCGCGATATCGCACTCCTGGAGCTTGCCGCGACCCTCAACCTCGCCTGAGATCGAACAGCCGGGTTTCACCGAAATCGAGGGTGACGAACCGCGCTGCATCGAGCCCGGCCGCCTCGCGCGCGGCGGCCAGATCGATCAGCGGGGCGTCGATCGCCTCGTCGGTGAGCTGGAACGTGCCGAAATGCATCCCCACCGCCTGTCTCGCGCCCAATTCCCGGAACGCCTGCACCGCGTCGGCGGGGTTCAGATGCACATTGCCCATGAACCAGCGCGGCTCATAGGCGCCGATCGGCAGCAGCGACAGATCGGGCGCACCCAGCCGTTCGCGGATCGCCCGGAAATAGCCGGTATAGCCGCTATCGCCCGCGATATAGACCGACTCCTCGCCATGCCGGATGAAAAACCCACCCCACAGCGTGGTGTTGCGGTCGAACGGGGTGCGCGCGGCGAAATGCCGCGCCGGGGTGAAGGTGATTTCCGCGCCGCCCCAGGCGATCATCTGCCACCAATCCAATTCCGTCACCGGCCCCAGCCCCTTGCGCTCCAGCCAGCCCCGATTGCCCAGTGGGGCGAAAATCGGCACCGCGCCGAACCGTTGGCTTATCGCCCGCAGGCCTGGGATGTCGCAATGATCGTAGTGGTTGTGCGATAGCAGGATCGCATCGGGCTTCGGCAGCGCGGCGATCGTCTGGCCCGGTGCCCGCGCCCGCTTCGGCCCGGCGAATTGCACCGGCGAGCACCGCTCGGAAAACACCGGATCGATCAGCAGCGTGAGGCCATCCTGCCGGAGCAGAAAGCTGGAATGGCCGATAAAGGTCAGCGCGGCATGCCCTGCCGGAACCTCGCCCGAGGGTGGGGCGTAACCTCGGTTCGCCACGTGATCCGGCCATTTGGCGCGACCGTTTCGCCGCATCATCCAGCGCAGCAGCGGAACCCGCCCTGCTCTTCGCCGCACGCCCTCGGGATTGAAGAACCGCGTGCCGTCGCAATGGTCGGAAATCGGAAAGCGCAAGACTCAGCCGAACGCCGCGTTGAACGCGCCGCCGTCGAGCAGCAGGTTCTGCCCCACGATGAAGCCGGACTGCGCCGCGCACAGAAAAGCGCAGGCATCGCCGAACTCCTCGGGCGCGCCGACCCGTCCGGCCGGATTCGTCTTCGCCCGCAGCGCGATTTCCTCCTCCGCGCTGCGCCCCGCCGTCCGCGCCGCCTCCTGCGCGTTGTCGCGCAGCCGGTCTGTCAGGAACGGGCCGGGAAGAATGTTGTTGATCGTCACGTTGTGCCGCGCCACCTGCCGCGCCAGCCCGGCGACGAATCCGGTCAGCCCGGCCCGCGCGCCGTTCGACAGGCCGAGCATCGGGATCGGCGATTTCACCGCCGCCGAGGTGATGTTCACGATCCGCCCGAAGCGCCGCGCGATCATGCCGTCGATCGTGGCACGGATCAGCGCGATCGGGGTAAGCATGTTCGCTTGCAGCGCCGCCTGCCAGTCGGCATCGGAAAAATTGCGGAAATCCCCCGCCGGCGGTCCGCCCGCGTTGGTGATCAGAATGTCGGGATTGGGACACAGGCCCAAAGCCGCCGCGCGTCCCGCCTCGGTGGTGATATCCCCCGCCGCGATCGACACTTTTGCTCCGGTCGCCGCCGCGATCTGCACCGCGGTCTCGGCCAGCGCCGTCTCGCCGCGCGCGGTGATCACGACATCCACACCCTCGCGCGCCAGGGCGAACGCCGCCGCCCGTCCCAGCCCCTTGCTCGCCGCGCACACGATCGCCCGCCTGCCCCGCAACCCCAGATCCATGGTTCTGCTCCGCTCCACGCCTTGTCGATTCGGGCGCCCCCTTCGTTGCGCTTCCGGCGACCCGACGGATCGCCGGAAGCTTGCGCAACTCCGCCCGCTAATCCATGCATATCATCACATCGGCAGGAGACGAAAATCGCATGAGCCAGCGCGCATTATCCGGCCTCAAGGTGATCGACCTGACGCGGGTTCTCGGCGGCCCGTATTGCACCATGATCCTGGCCGATCACGGCGCCGAGGTGATCAAGATCGAGCCGCCCCAGGGCGACGAGGTGCGCGAATGGGGACCGCCCTTCCTCGATCGGGGCGAGGGTGTGCGCGACGCCAGCTACTATCTCGGCGCCAATCGCGGCAAGCGGGCGATGAGCCTCGATCTCGCCCAGGAATCCGGCCGCGCGGTGCTGCTCCGCCTGCTCGACGGCGCGGACGTGCTGGTCGAGAATTTCAAACCCGGCAGCCTCGAAAAATGGGGCATCGGCTATGAGACGCTCAGCGCGACATTTCCCGGCCTGATCCATTGCCGGGTGTCCGGCTTCGGCGCCGACGGCCCGCTCGGCGGCCTGCCCGGCTACGATGCGGTGGTGCAGGCGATGACCGGGCTGATGACCATCAACGGCGATCCTTCGAGCGGTCCGGTCCGCATGGGCGCCCCGATCGTCGATCTCGGCACCGGGCTCTATGCCGCCATCGGCATATTGATGGCGTTGCACGAACGCGCCCGCTCCGGCCTCGGCCAGTTCATCGACATGACCCTGCACGACACCGCGCTCGCGCTGCTGCACCCGGCTGGGGCGAATTACCTGCTGTCCGGCAAGCGCCCGGCTGCCACCGGCAATGCCCATCCCAATATCGCGCCCTACGAAACCTTCGCCACCGCGACCTGCGACATCTTCATCGCCGCCGGCAATGACGGCCAGTTCCGCAAACTCTGCACGCTGCTGGACCGCCCGGACATTGCCGCCGATCCGCGCTTCGTCTCCAATTCCGACCGGCTCGCCCACCGTGCGGCGCTGAAATCCACCATCGAATCCGCCCTCGCAAGCCATGACGGCGCGACGCTGGCGATCACCCTGATCCGCGCCGGGGTTCCAGCCGGCGCGGTCCGGCCGGTCGATGCCGCGCTCGAAAGCCCGCACGCCGCGCATCGCGCCATGGTCGCCGATCTCGACGGGGTGAAAACCCTCGGCACGCCGATCAAATTCTCCCGCACGCCGGGCGGCCCGGCCGCACCGCCGCCGCGCTTCGTCCAGGATCAGGACGCGATCCTCGCCGAACACGGGTTTTCGCCCGAAGAGATCGCGGCACTCGAAGCCGAAGGCGCGATCCGCCGCACCAGGCGTTCCTGAACAGACAGAACGTCATCGCGAGCCGAAGGCAAGCGATCCATCCTTGGGCATTCCTATCGGATCAGGATAAAATGCATCGTCGCGATGACGCGCTCGCTCTTCGCCGTCGAACCCGGCGGGAAGCGCGGCACGCGGACGCCGCGAAACAGCCCGTACCACGCCATATCCAGCAGCGGCGCGCCCGAGCTGCGCAGAAGCCGCAGATCGATCACTTTCCCGTCGGGCAGCACGGTGAAGCTGATCGTCACCTTGCCGTCCTCGCCGTTTTCGGCGGCCGCTTTCGGGTAATATTTATGCTCGTTCACCCATTTGTTGAACGCGCTCTCCCAATCCGGCCCTGCATTCCCTTTGAAGGTGAGCTCGGGCGCCCGGCGCAGCAGATCCGACTGTGACGGGGCAAGATTGAGCGCACCCGGCGCGTGGTTGAGCACTGTCGTCGGATGCCGGCCGAACGACATTCCGTTCATCACCAGGAAACGCTGCTTCGGCGCGGACGGCGCATGGTGCGGCACAGCTTTGTGCTTCGGCGGCGGCGCCGGGACCGCCTGCTTCGGCAGATTGAACGGGATCGGCGCGGGCGAGGCGAGATTGACCTCGGATTGCGGGTTGGCCGGTCGCGGCGGCGGCGGTGGGGGTGGCGGAAGCTGCGCCAGTTCGGGCGGCCCGCGCCGTGCCGCTTTCGGTGCCGCGTTATGCAAGGCGCTATGGGGCAGGCCGGTATTCTGAAACACGACGGCGATGCCGGATTGCGGCATCGGCGGAATCAGCTTCTGCCGGTGCACCGCGTAGAGAAGCAGCAGAATGATCGCCGCGTGGAGAGCGAGCGAAACCGGCAGCGGAATCGTCCAGTCATCCCCCCGGTACCGCCGTCGCCGCCGCATCTGCGGCGCGCCGCCAAGGTTGCGCCCGGCGGCAGGGGTGGGATCAGTAACCCGGATACGCGTAATAGCCGGGCGGCGCGTAAGGCGGCGCGCCATAGCCATAGGAAGACCCGGAACCACCCGCATAGCCTTCCATCTTGTTGCCATGGCCTACCATACATTGCGCATAGGCCACGTTATACTGCGCCTGCAGCGAATCCGCGGCACCCTGGGCATTGCCGCCGGCGGCGGCGCTGCCGAGCAGCAGACCCGAACCCGCGCCGATCGCCGCCCCCGCGCCGGCATTGCCGCCCGCAGCCCCGAGCAGCGCGCCTGCCGCCGCCCCGAGCAGCGTGCCGCCGATCGCGGTGTTGGTCGAATTCTGGCTGGCCGCATAGGCCGGTCCGCCATTGCCGGTGCGCTGCGACGCATAATACCGGCAGTAATTGTCGTCCTGCCGAAACTGGCTGAAGGGTATGCCCTGCCCCGGCATGGCGACGACCGTGGGTGAGGTCGGCGGCGCCACCGTGCACCCGGCAAGGCCGAGGATCACCGCGCCGGCAGCGGCAACAGACAGAACTGGCTTCATCGTGAGAGTCCCGGAGCTGGAAAACATGAACCGCAGTTTGGCGCAAAATCCGCAAAACGCAACGCCTTGTCATACTTCGTAAAAATCAGACCCCCACACCGTCATCGCGAGACGCGCAGCTCGCACCTGTCATCGCGAGACGCGAAGCGTCGAAGCGATCCATCTAAAAGCCCATCCGCCGCCCTGGATGGCTTCGCTGCGCTCGCCATGACGGTTTCGAGCCATCGTCCCGTCACAACCCCTCGAAAAACTCCCGCACCTTGGTGAAAAACCCGTCATGCTCCGGGCTGGCGGAGGCGCTGCCGCCGCCCTCGCGCTCGAACTCCTCGAGCAGTTCGCGCTGCCGGCGGGTCAGGCTCTGCGGCGTCTCCACCGCGACCTGGATATACATGTCGCCGCGCTGCGCGCTGCGCAGCACCGAAAACCCCTTGTTGCGCAGCCTGAACTGATCGCCGGTCTGCGTCCCGGCGGGGATTTTCACCCGCGCCCGCGAGCCGTCGATCGCCGGAACCTCGATTTCGCCGCCCAGTGCCGCCTGGGCCATGCGCAGCGGCACCCGGCAGAAAATATTCGCTCCGTCGCGCTGGAAGATCGGATGCGGCCGGATCGCGACATGCACGTAAAGGTCGCCGGGCGGCGCCCCGCGCCCGCCGGCTTCGCCCTCGCCAGACAGGCGGATGCGCGTACCATCCTCCACCCCGGCGGGAATCGTGACCGAAAGCGTCCGCTCGCGCGGCACGGTGCCGGCGCCGCCGCACACCCGGCACGGATTGCGGATGCTCCGCCCCGCGCCGCCACAGGTGGGACAGGTCCGCTCGACCACGAAAAATCCCTGCTGCGCGCGCACCCGCCCCGCGCCGTTACAGGTCGGGCAGGTATCCGCCGCCGCCTGCTTGTCGGCCGAGCCGGTGCCGCTGCAGGCATCGCACGCAACCCGCGTCGGCACTCGCACATCCGCCTTGGTTCCGGCGAAGGCCTGGGTCAGCTCGATCTCGACCCCGGCGCGGATATCCGCACCCCCGCGTTCGGATCGGCCGCCACGCCGCCCGCCCATCGCCTCGCCGAACATCTGCTCGAAAATATCGCCGATGCCACCTTCGAAGCCGAAGCCGCCGAACCCGCCGCCGGAGCCCGGCCCGCCGTTTTCGAACGCGGCGTGGCCGAAACGGTCATAGGCAGCGCGCTTCTGCTCGTCCTTCAGGACGTCATAAGCTTCGTTGACGTCCTTGAATTTCTGCTCGGCGGCCTTGTCGCCCGGATTGCGGTCCGGGTGATATTGCATCGCCAGCTTGCGATAGGCTTTCTTCAACTCGTCCGCCGCGGCGCCGCGCTTCACGCCGAGCAGGTCGTAATAATCGGTCTTGGCCATCATCCTGGCTCAGTCTCGGGAAGTGTCGAAACAAGAATATCCCGGACCGCATACGGTCCGGGATACAGGTCGGCGAGTGATCTGCTTATCCCCGAAGTTCATGCAGGGAACTTCAGGGGCAGGACACCGGGCATTCATCACGGACGCGCCGCGATCACGCCGATTTCTTCTTCTCGTCGACTTCCTCGAACTCGGCATCGACCACTTTTTCACCGGGTTTGGCCTGCTCGCCGCCCGGCTCACCGCCGGCCGATGGACCGCCAGCCTGCGCTCCCGCATCGGCCTGTGCCTTGTACATCGCCTCGCCGATCCGCATGGCGACCTGGGTGAGCCGCTCGGTCGCCGACTTGATCGCCTCGATCTCGCCCGCTTCAAGCGCCGAGCGCGCCGCCGCGATCGCGGCTTCGGCCTCGCCCTTGTCCTGAGCCGAGACCTTGCCTTCGCTTTCCTTCAGCGTCTTCTCGGTCTGATGGACCAGGCTGTCCGCCTGATTGCGGGCATCGACCAGCTCGCGCTTGGCCTTGTCGGCCGCCGCATTCGCCTCGGCGTCCTTGACCATCCGCTCGATATCGGTGTCCGACAGGCCCCCCGAGGCCTGGATGCGGATCTGCTGCTCCTTGCCGGTCGCCTTATCCTTGGCGGACACCGAGACGATGCCGTTCGCGTCGATATCGAACGTCACCTCGATCTGCGGCACCCCGCGCGGCGCCGCCGGCAGGCCCATCAGGTCGAACTGGCCCAGCATCTTGTTGTCGGCGGCCATCTCGCGCTCGCCCTGGAACACCTTGATGGTCACCGCCGTCTGGTTGTCGTCGGCGGTCGAGAAGGTCTGGCTCTTCTTGGTCGGGATCGTGGTGTTGCGGTCGATCAGCCGGGTGAACACGCCGCCCAGCGTCTCGATCCCGAGCGACAGCGGCGTCACGTCGAGCAGCAGCACGTCCTTGACGTCGCCCTTGAGCACCGCGCCCTGGATCGCGGCACCGATCGCCACCACCTCGTCCGGGTTGACGTTGCGCGCCGGCTCGCGGCCGAAGAACTGCTTCACCGCCTCGATCACCTTGGGCATCCGGGTCATACCGCCGACCAGGATCACCTCGTCGATCTCGCCCGCCGTCACCCCGGCATCCTTCAGCGCCGCGCGGCACGGCCCGAGGGTGCGCTCGATCAAATCATCGACCAGGGATTCCAGCTTCGCCCGCGTCAGCTTCATCACCATGTGCTTCGGCCCGGAGGCGTCGGCGGTGATGAACGGCAGGTTGATCTCGGTCTCCTTCGACGAGGACAGTTCGATCTTCGCCTTCTCGGCGGCTTCCTTGAGCCGCTGGAGCGCCAATTTGTCCTTGCGCAGGTCGATGCCCTGCTCGCGCTGGAATTCCGCCGCCAGATAATCGATCACCCGCTGGTCGAAATCCTCGCCGCCGAGGAAGGTATCGCCATTGGTCGATTTCACCTCGAACACGCCGTCGCCCAGTTCGAGCACCGAAATGTCGAAGGTGCCGCCACCAAGGTCATAGACCGCGACGGTGCCGGCCTGTTTCTTGTCCATGCCATAGGCAAGGGCAGCGGCGGTCGGCTCGTTGATGATACGCAGCACGTCGAGTCCGGCGATCTTGCCGGCATCCTTCGTCGCCTGCCGCTGGGCGTCGTTGAAGTAGGCGGGAACCGTGATCACAGCCTGGGTGACGGTCTCGCCCAGATACGCCTCGGCGGTCTCCTTCATCTTGGTCAGGATGTACGAACTGACCTGCGATGGCGCATAGCGCTGGCCGCGCGCCTCGACCCAGGCATCGCCATTGTCGCCGCGCACGATCGCATAGGGCACCAGCCCCTTGTCCTTCTCGACCGTCGGGTCGTCGTAGCGCCGGCCGATCAGGCGCTTGACCGCATACAGCGTGTTGGTCGGGTTGGTGACCGCCTGCCGCTTGGCCGACTGGCCGATCAGCCGTTCGCCGTTATCGGCGAAGGCGACCATCGACGGCGTGGTGCGCGCGCCCTCGCTGTTTTCGATCACGCGGACATCCTTGCCCTCCATGATCGCGACGCATGAATTGGTGGTTCCGAGGTCGATACCGATGACCTTGCTCATTGAAACTCTCCTTTCAGCGGGCATGCCGGACCCGAAGCATCGGGCAGGCCCCTTGTTTCACGGTGATAGATGTATTGAACCGACCCCCTGGGCACAAGGGCCGGTCCGATTTTCGCCTCGCGAAATTAGCGCGGCAGGGTTCAGGGTGTGTACCCAATGGCGGCGTGAGCCGCCATTGGGTACACACCCTAATTTCATGCTTCGATGTCCAGAGGCTTATCCGCCGGCGCCTTGGCGACCACCACCATTGCCGGCTTGAGCAGCCTGCCGTTCAGCGTCCAGGTGCGGCTCCAGGCCTGCAGCACGGTGCCGGGCGGCGCATCCGCACTTTCCTGCTCGGCCATCGCCTGATGCTTGTTGGCGTCGAACGCGGCGCCCGCCGGCTCCTCGGCCTTGATGCCGTGGCGTTCCAGCATCGCGAGGAAGCTGCGCTCCACCCCTTCGAACCCTTCCCGCAGCTTGCCGATCAGCTTCGGCTCGCCGGCCTCGGGTGCCGGCAGCGCTTCGAGGCCCCGGCGCAGATTTTCCGCCGTCTCGGCCACGTCGCCGGCGAATTTCTGCACGGCATAGAGCCGCGCCTCCTCTACCTCGCGGCGGGTGCGCGCGCGCAGATTCTCCATCTCCGCCTGCGCGCGAATCCATTTGTCGCGCAGTTCGGCGGTCTCGGCTTCGAGTTTCGCGATCCGCTCCTGTGCCGCGGCGAGCAGATCGGTCTCGGATTCCGGCGCCGCTTCGTCGGCTTCGGCTCCGGTGGCGATCTCGGGTTCGGTTTTCAGCGTATCGTCGGTCATGGCGGGGAATTAGGATAGGCTCGCGCCGGGCACAAGTCTCAACTAAGCACCGCCTCGATCAGCAACGACGCATAGCGGCCCATCCCGCGCCGATCCAGGAAATCCGCCCGCGCCTCCGCAATTCCGGCACGGTCCTGCTCCAGCGCCCGGCCGATCGCCGTGGCGATCGTTCCGGCATCGGCATCGTCGGGCACCACCCGCACATAACCCGGCGGCTCGATCGCCTCGGCGAGCGTCGCGGCCGCGACCGAGGGAATCCCCGCCGCGATCGCGTCCATCAGCGCCCCGGAAATGCTGCCCGGCGGCGCGCGGCGGAGCTGCACCGCGACATCGGCGCCCACGAGATAATCCTGATAGACCGGCTCCGGCACCTGATCCGCGTCGATCGCGAGATCGATGCCGAGCGATACGGCCTGCTCGCGCAGCCCCGCGATCAGAGTGGGATTCCCCGATCCGACCATGGCGAACCGGCTGGCGTGCGCCGATCCAAGGGCGGCAAATGCTTCGATAAGCTGTTGTGGCTCCTTGTCGCCATGAATGTGCCCAAAGCTTGCGATCAGCCTCGGCTCCGGCCCGGTGCCGAGCCGTGCCCGCGCCGCCGCGCGCCCCGCCGGCGTCAGGCTCGCGGGGTCGGGCAGCCGATACGGCGCGAAAGGCAGGAAGCGCGCAGCAATCCCGTGGTGTGCCGCAATGAACTGCTGCGTCTCCCGCGCATGGACGATCAGCGGCGATGCGGCATCCGCGACCTCGCCCAGCAGGCGCACCGGCATGGCGGCCTGATCGCGGGTCCAGGCTTCGAGCTCCGCTTGAGTCACATCCCGGCCAAGCTCCGCCGCGGCGACCCCGCGTGCGCGCCCCTCGCCGAAGCACGACCGGTACAGATCGATCAGCCTGGCATCGTGCAGGATTGCCGCCGCGCCGTATTCCAGCAACAGCCGCGTTTCCGTCACATGAAACGGAGAATTGCCGAGCACGGCGATGATCGCGTCGAATTTCGGCGACCGCATGACCGGCGGATCGGCCCTGCCGCCGAACCCCACGCCGCCCGGCAGAATCGGATCGCGCGTATCGGAAAACGCGGTGATCTCGGCGCGCCGCGCAAGCTCGGCGAGCAGCGCCGCGCTGTGATCGGCGCAGCCGGATGGCGTCGGCGGCAGTGGCGACAGGAACGCGATGCGCGGCCGCGCGCCGCGCGCAACGAATGGCGGCCGCATCTCGGCAAGGGCTGCGATCGGCTCCCAGAACCGCGCCGCCACTTCATCGATGGTGAAGCGGCGCCAGACCTTGTCCTGCCGCGCCTGAACCTTCCGCCATTCGCCCTCGTCGGCGAGCAACGCGCGTGCCAGGCGGCCGAGCGCTGTGGCGTCGTCGGGCGCGAAACGATCCTCCGCCTCGGCGATCAACTCGGCCTGGGCCGGCTCGGCGGCGGCGAGAACCGGCGTGCCCTGCGCCATCGCCTCGACGATCGGCAGCGAGAACCCCTCGGCGCGCGACGGTGCGATCACCAGCCGCGCTTGCACATAGACTCCGGCGAGTTCGGCATCGGTCAACCTCGGCGCAAAGCGCAACGCATCGGCAGAACCACCCGCCGCTTCGTGCAGTGCCGCAAGTCGCGCGCGCGTCGCCGCATCGTGAATCCCGATGAAGAAGAGCGGTGCGCCGATCCCCGCGCACACCACGAGTTCCGGGTTCTTGCGCGGATCGTCGCCGGCCACCACGACGATGCCCGCGCGATCGGCGAAGCCCTGTAGCGATCTCTCGCGAATCAACCCAGGGCGCATCGCGACGCCGGTGACGTCGCTCCGCCCCACGCTCGCCGGGACCAACGCGTGCAGCCGCTTTTCGGTCGCGGCCGAAATCGGCAGAAATCGGTCATAGCGCCGCAGTGCGGCGAGCCCGGCCGCATAGTCGCGCCGCGCCCGTGATTCCCGCAAATACAGATCGGGCCAATCGAATGGGATGAAATCCAGCACCACGGCCACGCCGCGCACCGAAGCCGCACCAAGCAGACCGGCGATCCGCGCCGGCGGGAACGACATCGGCGCCGGCTGCAAAAATATGCCGCCATGCCGGGCGAATTCATACGGCGCCATGGTGACCGCCTCGCATAGCGCCGCGAAATCCGGCGCCAGCGGTGGCAATGCCGGATCGAGCAGGAACGTGACGGCGAAATCTTCCGCCTGCGGGGCCGCAAGCATGGCAGCAACGTGCTGACCGATACCCCGATGGGCGAAATCGGGATGCTGCAGGCAGCGCGAATCAACCAAAAGTGGTATCTTTATGATGTTTTGCACCTTATGATAGCAATTTCACATGGATTACCCCACAACCCTATCCGGCAAAATCGAAGGTGCATCGCCGCGCGGCATCGACGCGGTGCTGCGCCGGATGATCGCCGACCGGGAAGCGCTCGTCGCCGCCAGGGACGCCGAACTGGCCGCGCGCGACCACACCATCGCCGCCCTGGAGCGCGACATCGCCACGCGCGACCAGGACATCGCCGCCAGAGACGACGCGATCAGTATGCGCGACCACGCCATTGCCGCCCTGGAGCGCGACATCGCGGCGCTGCGCCCGCAGGCCGAGCGGCTGACCCGCCTCGCGCTGGCGCTCGAATGGCGCGACGGCCCGCGCGCCCTGCGGGCCGTGCTGCCCGCGGCAAGGCTGCTCCGCCGTCTCATGCGCCGCTGAACGACACGTCGCGCTGCCGGCGCATCAGATGCTCGCCGGCATCGACCAGAAGCGTGGTGCCGGTGACCGACGGCGTCTCCAGGATGAACCGCACGGCCCGCGCGATATCCTCGGGCTCGCTGCCGCGCCGCAGCGGCGTCGTCGCGCGGCCCTGGGCGAACCGCGCCGCGCTCTGCTTCGGACCGATCATGGTCAGGCCCGGCGCGACGCCGCACACGCGGATGCGCGGCGCCAGTGCCATCGCGAGCATTTCGGTCGCCGCCGCGAGCGCCGCCTTGGACAGCGTATAGGCGAAAAAATCCGGGTTCAGATTGGCGAGTTTCTGATCGAGAATATTCACGATCACGCCGTCCCGTTCGCGGCACCGCGCCGCGAATTCCCGCGCCAGCAGCACCGGCGCGGTCAGGTTCGGCGCCATATGCGCCGCGATGCCGTCCGCCGTCACGCTCGCCGCCGAATCGAACACGAAATGCGACGCATTGTTCACCAGCACCGCGACCGGCCCGGCCAGCGCCTCGGCCCGCGCGATCAACCCCGCCGCCGCGTGCGGATCGGCGAGATCGGCATCGATGATGTGCGCGACACCCCCTCCCGCCGCGATCTCGGCGGCGAGCGCCCCGGCCTCGACCGAAGCGGTGCGATAATGGATCACCACAACCCTGCCGGTCGCCGCGACCGCGCGCACGATCGCCGCCCCGATGCGTTTCGCCCCGCCGGTGATGAGCGCCGCACCCTCCATCGCCCCGCTCATCCGAACAATGCCGCGCGCAACGCCGCCGGATCGTCGAGCAGCGCGGTGGAGCGCGGCGCCAGCTCATCGAACAGCCGGGCAGTGCCGAAATCGGCGAGATCGGCCGTCATCATGCTCTCCACCATCGCCGCGTAGCGCTCGTTCAGGCTGCGGCTGGCCGGGTCGAGCCGGGCAATCAGGATCAGCCCGGTGGGCGGCGCGTCGAACGCGATCATCGTCAGATCGGGGCGGTGGCGCTTGAGCAGCACCGGCAATTTCCACACATCCCCGGCCCACCAGCCCGGCACCACCGCCTCGGCGCGGAACTGCTCCGCCTGATCGCGATTGGTGATGCGCGGGTCGACCGGCAGGCAGTCATGCAGCACGATCACGCTGCGCGGATGGCATACCCGCTCGGTATTGGCGAAGTCGCGCAGCAGGAACTCGAACCGGTGCATCCCGTCGAGAAACGCGAGATCGACCGGACCGCCGAGAATCGCGACCGGATCGTGCCTGGCGAAAAACCCATCGCTCTCGCACTGGAAGAAATGGCATTCGGGCTTGCCGGAAAGCACGTCGAATTCCGGCTGCTGGAAATTCGGATCGACGGCGATCGACGCCGCCCGCGCCCGCGCCAGCGATTCGCCCTTCCACACCCCGATCTCGAGATACCGCGCCGGTTCGAGTGCCGCATGCAGCTTGGACAGGCAGTCGACATACTCGGCACCCGCATGAAACGGCATCACCTCGACCCGCGGTGCCGCCTCGCTCATGGTCAGCGCGCCGCCGCGCCCAGCACGCTGTTCAGCTCGGCCTCGCTCATCTGGAATCCGACCAGCACCTGCTGATGTGCGCTGCGCGGCGCGCGCGGGAAGCTCAGCCGGATCGGCCTGGTCGTCGCCACCGCCTGATCCGCGCCGTTCCTGAAATCGAAATTCACCGGATAGACTTTCTTCGCGATGATCCGGTCGCCCTCGGTGATCGCGACGAAATAGGGCAGGGTCTGCTCGGTCAAGGTCGAGGCCGGGCCGTTGGTCGCGGCGAAGCCGATGCGGAACGTCACGCGCTCCGTCGCCTTTCCGGTCTTGGCGCAGGCACCGGCGACCCCGGTGATCCGCGCATCGATGACCCGCGCCGCGACATCATCGGCATCCCCTTTCGCGCGCACCAGGTGGCTCGCCTGCTGCAATACCGCGACCTGCGGGCAATACAGGGTCGGCGCCTTGCTTCCGGCGCAGGCGGCGAGCCCGATCGGAGCCAGCAGAATTGCGATTCGGGCGGATCGGGTCACAGGCGTCTCCTTGTCGATTATCGAAGTCGGGCATCGAAACCCTCCCTTGCCATCAAAACCGCGATCGGTCATCTCCGGCCTCCATGGCAGTTTATACCGAGGTTACCGACGACGCGCTGGCGGAATTCCTGGAGCTCTACGAGATCGGCCGGCTGGTCGCGTTTCGCGGCATCGCCGAGGGGGTGGAGAACAGCAATTTCTCGCTCCGCACCACGGATGGCGATTTCATCCTCACCCTCTACGAAAAACGCGTCGATCCCGCCGATCTGCCCTGGTTTCTCGGGCTGATGGAGCATCTGGCGGCGAAATCCCTGCCCTGCCCGCTGCCGGTGCGCGCGCGCGACGGCGCCAATCTCAACAAGCTCGCCGGGAAAATCGCCGCGATCACCACCTTCCTGCCCGGAATCTGGCCGCGCCGCCCGGCGGTCGCGCATTGCGCGCCGCTCGGCGAAGCCCTGGCCCGCCTGCACCTTGCCGGCGCCGATTACGCCCCGACCCGCGCCAATGCGCTCGGCCCCGAGGGCTGGCGGCCCTTGTTCGCCCGCTGCGCCGGCAGCGCCGACACGGTGCAGGCCGGGCTCGGCGCGGCGCTCGATGCGTCGCTCGACGCGATTCTCGCCGCCTGGCCGGACAATCTGCCGCGCGGTCATATCCACGCCGATCTGTTCCCCGACAACGTGTTCTTTCTCGACGGCAAGATCTCCGGCCTGATCGATTTCTATTTCGCCGCGACCGATCTCTACGCCTACGACATCGCGGTCTGCCTCAACGCCTGGTGTTTCGAAAACGACTTCAGCTTCAACATCACCAAATCCCGCGCCCTGCTGCGCGGCTACCAATCGGTCCGCCCGCTCGCCGAAGCCGAACGCGCCACCCTGCCGGTTCTCTGCCAGGGTGCCGCGATCCGCTTCCTGCTCACCCGCCTCTATGACTGGATCAATACGCCGGACGGCGCGCTGGTGACGCGTAAGGACCCGCTCGCCTATTGGCGCCGGCTGCGCTTTCACGCCCAGGCCCGCTCGGAGGGTGACTATGGACTCTGAAGACCGCGCCATCGTCGACATCTGGACCGATGGCGGCTGCCGGCCGAATCCCGGCCCCGGCGGCTGGGCCGCGCTGCTGCGCTTCGGCGATCGCGAGCGCGAGCTGTCCGGTGCTGCACAAAATACCACCAACAATCGCATGGAGCTCACCGCCGCGGCCGAAGCGCTCGAAGCGCTGAAACGCCCCTGCCGCGTGCGCCTGCACACCGACAGCGAATATCTCCGCAACGGCATCACGCGCTGGCATTCCGGCTGGGTGCGGCGCAACTGGCGCAACGCGAAGGGCGATCCAGTCGCCAATTACGACCTCTGGCAGCGCGTCCTCGCCGCCGCGAAACCGCACGAGATCGAATGGCTCTGGGTGCGCGGCCATGCCGGCGACGTCATGAACGAACGGGCCGATATTCTGGCGACCAAGGCCCGCGAGGCGCTGACCCCCCAGAGCAATATGGCTTTAAGTGGAATCGCGCAGCGATCCGCAAAGTCATGAAATTGCTCGCCCAAACAAAGAGTAGAGCGTGATCGACTGAAAGTCATCACGCTCTAAACCAGCCGCGCCGCCGTGTCGGCGACCAGCCCGATCATCCGGCCGAGACACGCCCGCACCTCGGCAAACCCGCCATTCGGCGCCACCGTCCGTTCATCCATGTAGAGTTGCTTGGCGATCTCGATCTGCAGCACATGCACCCGCTCGCGCGGCCTGCCGTAATGGCGGGTGACATAGCCGCCGGCATAGGGGTCGTTGCGCCGGACCACGAAACCCTCGCCGCGCAGCGCCGCCTCGACGAAGTGCACGACCGGCCGCGCGCAGGCCGCGCCATGGGCGTCGCCCAGCACGATATCCGGGCCTCTGCCGCCGCGAGACGGACCTGGCCCCGGCCCCGATTGACTTGGCCCCGATTGACTTGGCCCCGATTGACTTGGCATCGAATGGACATCGAGCAGCAGGCAGGCGCCGAATGCCGCGCGGGTCTCGGCGATCAACGCCGCGAGTGCCGCGTGATACGGCAGCCAGCAGGTTTCGATCCGCGCCCGCGCCTCGGCGAAGCGCAGCTTGCGGCGATAGATCGGCTCGCCGGAGGCGACCACGCGGGCGATGGTGCCGAGCCCGGCCACCACCCGCGCGCTCGCGCTGTTGACATGATCGGGCAGCGAATCCTCGAACATGGCGGGATCGAGTTCCCACGCCTCGCGATTGACATCGCAGAAGGCGCGCGGAAACCTGGCCGCGAGCAGCGGCACGCCGTGCTCGGGGGCGGCGGCGCATAAATCATCGACGAAACTGTCCTCGCTCTTGCGCAGCGCCAGCGCATCGAGCCGGGAAGCGGCGAGAAATCCGGCATCGTAGTCCCGGCCGGAATGCGGCGAGGCGACGACGACCGGCGCGCTCTGGCGCAGCGGGCGCAGCAGGGTGAACGCACAGGGCGCGACATCGGGCGCGTCCCGTGCGGCGGCGATTTCCGGCAAACCTGACGCGCTCACATCCATGGTCATTGGTGACTACCATAAAACCGATGCAACCGCGCGCGGTCAATGATGCGCGGCGCCGCGCCGCCGGATGACCGGGACGGGAGCGCGTCGATTTCGTTTGATTTCGACTGAGTTTAGATATATCTAAATAATATCTGAATGACGGAGACAGACACAAATGGACCTCTTTGAACGGCTGCGCGCGATCCATGACGACTATTATCGCGGCGCCTATTCGAACGGCTGCGGCGGCCGGCGCTTCGCCTTCGGCCGCCATAACCACCCCTTGCACGGCGCGGAGCGGTATGGACGGTTCGGACTGGGCGGGCGGCTGCGGCGCTGGCTGGACCATGGCGATCTCAGGATGCTGGTGCTGCATCTGATCGCGGAAAAGCCGCGCCACGGCTACGAGATCATCAAGGCGATCGAGGAGCTGGCGGGCGGCGCCTATGCGCCCAGCCCCGGCGTGATCTACCCGACGCTCACGCTGCTCGAAGAGCTTGGGCTGGTGACCAGCGAGGTCGAGGGCAGCCGCAAGAGTTTCAGCATCACCGAGGCGGGTTCCGAGGAACTGGCGGCGAACCGGAGCACGGTCGAGGCGATTCTGGCGCGGATCGCCGCCGCGCAGGTGCGGGAACCGGCGCTGCCGGTGATCCGGGCGATGAAGAATCTGCGGACCGCGCTGGGGCTGAAGCTGGCGGCGGGGATTTCGCCGGAGACGGCGCGCCGGATCGCCGACGCGCTGGACCAGGCGGCCCGTACGATCGAGGAATTGTAAAGCGCCGGCTTAAAACCGGTCGGCAGTGTCTCGATTTGAATTTCCGGTTTTCAAGAATTCTGCAAGTGTTACCAGCCGCCTCGGTATGCTATAGGTTGCGGGTATGAATGATGCAGAATCAGAGAAAGGCGCATTTATACGCCAGCGCCGCGCTGGCATGATTGCCATCGCGGTGGCTATGCCAGTCGCGCTCCTGCTTTGGCTGGCAATTGCTTATCTCGTGTCGCCGTTGCCGGGCATGGATAGCTTGGGCAGCAGGATGCTTTTTACGCTCAAATGCTGCTGCCTTGCGGTTCTGTTTTGCCTCGTGACGGGCGTAGAGGCCGTGGCTCATGAGCGGCTGTCTTCGCCCGCGTTTGATCCGCTTTCCGGATTTGAGACGTGGAGACTGCGAGTCAATCAACGCTATCTGCAAAACACATTGGAGCAAATCCTTGTGTTTATGGCCGCGCTTTTTGGTCTCGCAGCCTATTCCCCGGACGGCTCCGCGATGCGCGGCGTGCTAGCGACCACCGTTGTTTGGATACTGGCGCGTGCCGCCTTTTGGATCGGCTATCATCGGAGCGCCGCAATGCGGGGCTTGGGTGCGCCGGGGATGGCGCTCAGCATGATTGTCCTGCTCTATGTGGCCAGCCGGATCGGTTATGAAGTTGGCGGCTTTGTCGGGGCGGCTGTCCCAGTCGTGGGGTTTTTAGCGATTGAGGCTTTTTTGTTCAGGGCGACACGACCTTTGCGGTCCGCCGATCCCCCCTAGCTGGGGCATCGTGCATATCTCAAGACTTATGCGGCGGACTCGTCCAATGCACCTGCGCCGTATCTGTCCATGCCGAGCCTAGCGGCTGCAACGACAACCAGGTCTCAACCAGCTTGCCCCCCTCGATCCGATAGGACTGCATACCGGCACGGCTCCGCGCCTCGCCGGTTTTGGTGTCAGTCCACTTGAAGGCAAAGCGAAACCATGCCCGGTCGCTCTTGAACGAGTGGTCATAGACGACGACCCGGATATCGGGCCGCTCCTCTCGAATTTTGGCGATTTCCGCCGCATAGGCCTCGCGTGTCACCGTCCGGTCACCGGCTTCGTCGTGCCGGATGTAGTGCGACCCGACGCATTTCGGGACGAGGTCGTATTTACCCTCATGCCAAACGCGCTCCCATCGGTCGAACAGGTCGCGCAAGATAGACTCCTCAGACATCGATGGCCTCCTTTAACTCATGCCTAGCCTGCACCTCTTTAGCGGTGCGGTAAAGAACAGAATGCGAACTGACAACCGCTGACCCCGCGCGCCGAAAATCAAAAACTTTCGGAAAATCAGGTCGATGTTGCGACTTTCTGATATTTGACGAGGTCGAACGCGAATGTGGGTGTCTCGACCGGCAGTCGGGTGAAACCGTGGTGAAGATAGAAAAAGCTTCGGCCGCCGGGGAGATGGCGTGGACGATGACGAGCCGGGCCGACACCTCGGCGGAGGCCCGCAGCGCCAGAGGCTTTGCTGTGACCGGATCGCCAGCCGTTTTGAAAGACGCGCTGTTTCGGTCGCTGGCCGAGCCGTGTTCCGTTGGCGATTTTTCGGCGAGGGCCTCCCTTCCGTCCGTGTGGCGATCGTGACGGTGGAGTGGCCAGGCGGTTACGACAGCCAATTGATCGGGACGCTTAGAGCGTCCGCGAGCTTCGCGATCGTCTCCGGTGTGCCGGCTCGGCGGCCGCTTTCGAGATCGGACAGATAGCCCTGACTGATTCCGGTCTTAAAGCTCAGGTGCAGTTGCGTGATATCCTTCCACTGCCGGATGGCTTTCAGCCGGCTATCGCCGCGCAAGATCGCGGCACTCACCTCCTTCGGCAGTGTAGCGACACCGGCCTCCGCGAACTCGGCCTTGCGGGTGTCGTAGATCGCGATGTCTTCCTCGTCCTCGGCGGACTCGTCGGCGCGTGCAAGCAACTCTTCGTATTCGGCGCGAGGCAGCACCACCAGCTCCTCGCCGGAGGGGGGTGCGGATGATTTGCGGAGTGCTCATCGTTTCAGTTCCTCTTACAGGTCGTGGTGCACGGCGGCCGATATAGATCGCCAGGATGGTGGTCGCGTCTTCGTCGAAGATCACCCGGCATCTGCCGATGCGCAGCCGGTAGCCGTCGCGGCCTTGCAGCGCTTTCACGTCTCCCTGACCGGTCATGGCGTAGCGATGAAGTCCGGCTTCCACCTGCTCGCGGGCGTCGCGCGGGAGGAGGTCCAGATCCTTCGCGGCGCTCAGCGTCAGAATGATCATCTTCATGAGCGATAGTATCGCAAAATAAACCACTTCGTTAGCGATACTATCGCATCCATTCCATGAAGGCTGGTCGCGGATCTCCTATCCAGACGAGATGGGAACGCCTGTCTGCTTTCTCGTCCCTGTATCGCCCGACTCAGGGAGGCCTGCTTCCTGATTTTCCATAACACCCGTTCAGATTTCGGCCCGACCGGGCCATGATGAGAAGGCTGGCTTTTCAAAACTTTCCACCAAAACCAGTCGAACCGTTTCCTACCCGTCGCGGAAATTCAAACCGCGGCACAACCAACCGATCAAACCCGATGCAATCGCGCGCGGCCGATGCTATGTCGGGCGTCTCTGCTCTCTTTCCAGAAAAACGGACCCCGCCCGCATGGCCGATATCCTCGTCGTCACCGTCAACGAAGTCGCGGGCGCGCGCGTCACCCGTGTGATCGGGCCGGTCTACGGCACCTCGATCCGCAGCCGAACCATCGTCGGCAACATGCTGGGTGGTATCCGCGCCATTTTCGGAGGCTCGCAAGGCGGTTATGTCGCCATGGTCAACCGGACCCGCGACGAGGCGATCGAGACGCTGAAAGCCCATGCCGCCTCGCTCGGCGCCAACGCGGTGGTCGGAATGCGCTTCGATTCCGGCGAGTTCGACGCCGGCCAGGGTCAGGCGATGAACGAGGTGACCGCCTATGGCACGGCGGTCATCCTGCAGCCGATCCAATAACGCCTATAACGCTATCGCAACGTCATTGCGAGCGAAGCGAAGCAATCAGTTCTTCGCGGAAATCCCGGCCGCGCTGAGCAATTGCTGACGCATCGCCGGATTCTGCTCGGCCGAGGCGAGCACCTGATCATACTGTCCGACGGTCAGGCCCTGGCGGGTGATCGCGCCCATCGCCTTCTGCTTCGCGGTCGCGACCAGTTGCTGCTTCGCCGCCGGATCGGTCGTCTTGGCCAGCTTGTCGCCATACATCTTGTTGATCGCAACGACCTTGCGCAGCGCATGGCCGGCCTTGGCGATCGTCGCGTGGGACAGCGGGTGCGCCGGCATCATCCCGGTCGATTGCCGGGGCTGCGGTGCCGCCGGCGCCGTCATCTGCGCCAGGGCGGTGCCGGCCAGCATCGGGGTTGCGATCAATCCGGCAGCGAGCGCTGCAAACGGAAGGGTTCTCGTGCGGTGTGCCATCATGAAACCTCGCTTGATGGGACGACCCGGTGCGGGACGCCTTCATCACGGACAGATGAGGACCGTGCCGCACGATGCAAATGTCAATTCGGTCATCGCAGCGCAATGACGAAACCGAAATTATGCTGCTTTCGCCTGCCCGATTATTCGTTGTAAATTAGATATGATATCGCGCGCCGCCGCAAGCCGCGCATTCACGTCCATCTCGCGCGCCAGAACCAGTCTGTGGTCCGGGCGCAGCCGCAGCACGCCGGCCCTGGTCGCGAGCCAGGCGATCAGCCCGCCCGGATTGGCGAAACTGTTGCCCCGGAAGCCGATCACCATGCCCTTCGGCCCGGCCTCCAGTTTTTCCACCCCGGTATCGCGGCAGGCGCGCTTGAGCGACACCGTGGCGAGCAGATTTTCCACCTCTTCCGGCATCGGGCCGAACCGATCGACCAGTTCGGCCGCCAGGGCCTCGCTTTCGGCATCGGTGCCGAGCGCGCCGATCCGCCGGTACAGCCCCAGCCGCACCGGCAGGTCCGCCACATAGGTCTCGGGGATCAGCACCGGCAGACCGAGGCTGATATTCGGCGTCCAGTCGCGCGCCGCTTCGCGCGCTTCCTTGCCCGCCGCCGCACGCAGATCGGCGACCGCATCCTCCAGCATCTGCTGATACAGCTCGATGCCGACCTCGCGGATATGGCCCGATTGCTCGTCGCCCAACAGGTTTCCCGCGCCGCGCAGATCGAGATCGTGCGAGGCCAGGGTAAATCCGGCGCCCAGCGTATCCAGCGTCTGCATCACCTCCAGCCGCTTCTCGGCCGAAGCGGCAAGCCGATGCGCGGGCGGCCAGGTCAGATAGGCGTAGCCGCGCTGCTTGCCGCGCCCGACCCTCCCGCGCAACTGATACAACTGCCCGAGTCCGAACAGATCCGCCCGCCAGATCAGGATCGTGTTCACCGAGGGCATGTCGAGCCCGGATTCGACGATGTTGGTCGCCAGCAGAACGTCATGGCGCCCCTCGCTGAACTCGGTCATCACCCGCTCGATCTCGGTCGGCGCCAGCCGCCCATGCGCGACCGCGCAGCGCAGATCGGGTGCGATTTCGGCAAGCCGCTCGCGCATCCGGTCGATATCGTCGATATGCGGCACGACGCAGAACAACTGGCCGCCGCGGAACCGCTCGCGCGCGATCGCCTCGCGGATCACCAGCGCATCCCATGGCATGATGAATGTGCGCACCGCCAGCCGGTCGACCGGCGGGGTGGTGATCAGCGACAAATCCCGCACGCCGGTCAAAGCGAGTTGCAAGGTGCGCGGAATCGGCGTCGCGGTGAGGGTCAGCACATGGACATCGGCCTTGAGCTGCTTCAGCCGCTCCTTGTGCGCCACGCCGAAATGCTGCTCCTCATCGACGATCAGCAGCGCGAGATCGGCGAAGGCGATGGATTTGGCGAGCAGCGCATGGGTGCCGACCACGATATTGACGCTGCCATCGGCCAGCCCGGCCTTCACCCTGGTCGCATCCTTGGCGGTAACGAGCCTCGACAATTGTGCCACCTTGATCGGCAGCCCGGCAAACCGCTCGGAAAACAGCCGGAAATGCTGGCGCGCGAGCAGCGTGGTCGGCACCACCACGGCAACCTGGGTTCCCGCCATCGCGGCGACGAAGGCGGCGCGCAGCGCCACCTCGGTCTTGCCGAAGCCGACATCGCCGCACACCAGCCGGTCCATCGGCTTGCCGACGGCCAGATCCTCCAGCACGTCGCCGATCGCGCGCGCCTGATCCTCGGTCTCGGTATAGGGGAAACGGGCGCAGAACTCGGCGAAACTGCCCTCCTCGGCGGCGAGCAGGGGCGCATCGTGCAGCTTGCGCTCGGCGGCGATGCGAATCAGCCCCGCCGCCATGTCGCGGATACGGTTTTTCGCGCGGGCTTTCCGCGCCTGCCACGATGCGCCGCCGAGCTTGTCCAGCCCCACCCCGGCGGTCTCGGTGCCGAAGCGGGATAGAAGGTCGATATTCTCGACCGGGAGGAACAATTTGTCGCCGCCATCATACAGAAGCCGCAGGCAATCATGCGGCGCACTATCGACACTCAGCGTCACCAGCCCGTCATACCGGCCGATGCCGTGATCCTGATGCACCACCAGATCGCCCTCGGCGATCTCGGTGGCATCGGCGATGAACTGATCGGCTCGCTGGCGTTTGCGCGGCGGCCTGGCGATCCGCGCGCCCAGCAGATCCTGCTCGGCCACAATCGCGAGATCGTCCGCGACGAAACCCCGTTCCAGCCCGAGCACCGCCAGCAACACGGCATCGCCCTTGGCAATCCGAGCCTCCCGCGCGTTGTCGATCGGGATCGAGCGCATCCCGTGGTCGCGCAGCAGCGCCGCCAGCCGGTCGCGCGAGCCCGCACTCCAGGCGGCGAGCACCACGCGGCGCCCCGCCTCGCGCCAGCGCGCGGCGAGCAGGCGGAATTCGTCGAACACCGAAGCGCCCGCCGGTCCCTGCGCCAGGATCGCGCCGGGCCGGCCGCCGGCCTCGACGCCGGCAGCACCATCCGGCTTGGCGAACGGCGAAAACCCGGTCGCCTGCCGCTGGACAAGGATCGCGGCGAAGCTGTTGCGGTCGAGATAAAGCAGTTCGGGCGCGATCGGCCGATACGGCAAATCTCCCGCGCGCGGCGGCGCGCGGCGCGCCTGGTAATGGTCGGCGATCATCTCGAACCGCGCCGAAGCCGCGTCCTCCGCCTGATGATCGAGGCTCACGGCGGCGGCCGGCGCGTAGTCGAAAATCGTCTCCATTTCGCCGCAGAACAACGGTGCGTAATGCTCCATGCCCGGCTGGCGCCGATGGTCGGAAATCGCCTCGTAGAGCGGGTCGCGTACCGAATCGGCGCCGAACATCTCGCGGAACGCGCCGCGAAACCGGCTGACCGAGTCGGCATCGAGCGGAATTTCCGACGCCGGGCGGAAGATCAGCGCCGCCACCGAAGCCCCGCTGCGCTGGGTGCCCGGATCGAACCGGCGCAGGCTCTCCACCTGGTCGCCGAACAGATCCATCCGAGTCGGCGCGGCCTCGCCCGCCGGCCAGACATCGACGATCCCGCCCCTGATCGCGAAATCGCCCGGCTCCATCACCGTGCCGACCCGGTGATAGCCATGGGCTTCGAGAAATCGCGCCAGCGCGTCCGGCGCGATCGTCCCGCCCGGCGCGATGGCGAGGCTCGCGTTTTTGAACTGCCCGCGCGGCGGGGTGCGCTGCACCGCCGCGTTCACCGTGGTCAGAATGATGCGCTGGCATAGCGCGGGTTCCAGCAGCCGGGCCAGGGACGCGACCCGCTCCGCCATGATCGCCGGGTTCGGCGACACCCGGTCATAGGGCAGGCAATCCCAGGCCGGGAATGTCACGATCTCGGCGTCCGGCGCGAAAAACCCCAGCGCATCGGCCAATCGCGCCAGCCTTGCATCGTCGCGCGCGATATGCAGGACCGACCCCGCCTCGGCGGCGCGGCGGGCGATCAGGGCGGCGTCGAACCCTTCAGGCGCGCCGTAGACACTCAGCAGACTCATCGTCCCTGCTTGCCCTGCGCGACCTCGGCGGCCTGTTCCTTGATCTCGCGCAGCATCGGACTGTCTGCATGATCGGGGATCGGCAACCGTCCGGTCAGCCAGTCGGCCAGCTCGGTATCCGGGTGTTCCATCACCGCCTCGAACGCGTCGAGCATGGCATCGTCCATCGTCGCGATATGCTTATGCGCGAACCCGCCGATCATCAGATCGTTCTCGTATGTCCCCCGATGGGTGGCCCGATACAGCAGCCGGCGGTGGCGGAGCGGAAGCGCGTCGTTCGAGTCAGCATTCATGATGGGTTGCGATATAGAGCGAGGCCGCGCCACTGTCAGCCCGTGACCCCCGAATCCATCGATTCGCTGCGCGCGCCTCTGACCAGCCTGCCCGGCATCGGGCCACGGCTCGCCGCCCTGCTCGCCCGCGCGGTGGGCGGCGATACGCTCCGCGACCTGCTGTTTCATCTCCCGGAACACTTTATCGACCGGCGCGAGCGGTTTCTGCTCCGCGACGCCAAACCGGGCAGCATCGGCACCTTCACCGTCGAAGTGGTCGGCCACGAGGCGCCGTCACGCAAATCCCAGCCGCACCGGGTCGTCATCCGCGATTCCAGCGGCTTCGGCGAGGTCGTGCTGTTCCATCCCGGCCGCCTCGTGCAATTCCCGGTCGGCGCGAAACTGCTCATCTCCGGCAAGGTCGAACGCTACGCCGACCGGATTACCCTGCCGCACCCCGATTACGTGGTTCCCGTCATGCAGGAAGCCGCGCTGCCGATGATCGAGCCGGTCTGGCGCCTCACCGCCGGGCTCTATCCGCGCGTGGTCGCCCGCGCGATGGCAGCCGCGCTCGCCCGCCTGCCCGATCTGCCGGAATGGCAAAACCCGTCCGTCCTGCGCCAGCGCCATTGGCCCGGCTTTGGCGACGCGTTGCGCGCGCTGCACGCCCCCGCCGCCATTCCTGACGACAAACCGGCGCGACGCCTCGCTTATGACGAATTGCTGGCGCGCCAGATCGCGTTCGCCCTGATCCGCAGCCGCAGCCGCAAGCGTCCCGGCCGCGCCTTCACCGGCAAGGGACATTTACGGGCGGCCGCCCTTGCCCGCTTCGGATTTCCGCCCACCAACGCCCAAGCGGCGGCCCTGGCGGAAATCGACGCCGATCTCGCCGCGCCGCACCGGATGCTGCGCCTGCTGCAGGGCGATGTCGGCTCCGGCAAAACACTCGTTGCGGCCCTCGCGATGCTTCGGGTGGTGGAAGCCGGCGCACAGGCCGCCCTGCTCGCCCCCACCGAATTGCTGGCACGCCAGCACCACGCCACGCTTTCGAAACTCTGCCCGGTTCCGGTCGCCCTGCTCACCGGCTCATTGAAGACCGCCGAACGGCGCAAAATCCTCGCCGGGCTCGCCGACGGCGCGATTCCCATCATCATCGGCACCCATTCGATCTTTCAGAAATCGGTCGAATTCCACGATCTCGGCCTCGCCGTCATCGACGAACAGCACCGCTTCGGCGTCGAACAGCGCTTCGCCCTCGGCGCCAAGGGCGAGGCCACCGACATGCTGGTGATGACCGCGACGCCGATCCCCCGCACCCTCCTCCTCTCGCACTGGGGCGAAATGACCGTCAGCCGGATCGCCGAAAAACCCGCCGGCCGCACACCGATCCGCACCACCCTGCACCCGCTCGACAAGATGGCCGATATCACCGACGCGATCGCGCGGATGATCGCGCGCGGCGGGCGGGTCTACTGGGTCTGCCCGCTGGTGTCGGAAAGCGAAATGCTCGACATCGCCGCCGCCGAATTGCGATTCGCAGCACTCGCCGAGCGTTTTTCCACCCGCGTCGCCTTGGCCCACGGCCGTCAACCCATAGACATCCGCGCCGCCGCCCTGGCCGGCTTCGCTTCGGGCAAGACCGACATCCTGGTCTCCACCACGGTCATCGAAGTCGGAGTCGATGTGCCAGAAGCCAATGTCATGGTGATCGAACACGCCGAACGCTTCGGCCTCGCTCAGCTTCACCAGTTGCGCGGGCGGGTCGGACGCGGTGCGGCGGCAAGCTACTGCCTGCTGCTGCACGATGCGGATCTCACCAGAACCGCCCGCAAGCGCCTTGCCATCTTGCGCGAAACCGAAGACGGTTTCCGCATCGCCGACGAAGATTTCCGCCTCCGCGGCGGCGGTGACGTTCTGGGCGCCAGACAATCCGGCCTGCCCGGCTACCGCCTCGCCGACGCCGAACGCGATTCCGATCTCATCTCCATGGCCCATAAGGACGCCGCCATGCTGCTCGACTCCGACCCGACCCTGACAACGCCGCGCGGTCAGGCCGCCCGAACCCTGCTCCGCCTGTTCGATCAGGCCCGCGCCATCCGCGCCCTGGCGGCTGGCTGACGATGGTCTCGCCGGTTTCGCAGGGGCTCCGCCCCTGCACCCCGCTAAGGGCTGAGCCCTTAGAACCCGTTAGTTTCGGGCTTTGGTGGGCGGGGCTGGCAAGCGCGACGAGCCCATTCTGGCCCCGCCCGCCAAAGCCCGCATTTATGGATTTCAAAGGCTCCGCCTTTGATGAGGGATGCAAGGGGGCAACGCCCCCTTGCGACATCAGCGGGGGTCAATCACCATGAGCCGCGAGTATCCTGATGCGCCGAGGGTCGGGGTAGGCGTGGTGGTGCTGCGCGGCGAATCCGTGCTGCTGGTGCGGCGCGGGCAGAAGCCGGCTCTGGGGGCGTGGAGCCTGCCGGGCGGCGGGCAGGAGCTGGGCGAGACGGCGGAAGCCACCGCGCGGCGGGAATTGCTGGAGGAAACCGGACTCACGGTCGGGCCGCTGGTGCTGGCCGGAAATGTGGATTCGATCCATCGCGACGCCGGCGGAAGGGTGCAGTTTCATTACACCATTCTCGATTTCGCGGCGCGTTATGAGGGCGGCGCCGCACGCGCGGGCGGCGATGTGACCGATATCGCCTGGGTTTCGGAGCCGGAGTTCGACGCTTATGATTTATGGTCCGAGGCGCGGCGGATCATCGCCGCCGCGCGACTAACATTAGGTCAGAATAGATGACGTTTGTTTCACGTGAAACAAAGGCACCAGACCGGACCTAAATTCTTGAAAACTGGAAGTCATTGATTTGGCGCGCAGCCGCCACGCCAACCCTGCGCGCGATACCGTTCAACCCTGCGGCCTTCCGGTATCACATGAACAATTTCTTGTCCTGCTTCATGCCGGCATAGAGCGCGGCGACCCATTTGCCGTAGCCGTTGTAGATTTGCGTCGGCGCGACCTGGCCGGTGCCGATGATGCGTTCGCGCGCCTGGCTCCAGCGCAAGGTCGGGTATTTCGGGTTCACGTTGGCCCAGAACCCATACATGTCCGGGCTGGTCTGCTGCCAGAAGGTTTTCGGCTGGTCCTTGACGAATTCGATCCGCACGATCGATTTCGCCGATTTGAAGCCATATTTCCACGGCAGCACCGCGCGGATCGGCGCGCCGTCCTGCTTGGGCATGGGCTGGTGATAGAGCCCGGTGCCGACGAAGGCGAGTTCGTTCGTCGCTTCCGCCATGGTCAGCCCCTCGTGATAGGGCCAGGGGAAAAACGGAATGGCGAGGCCGGGCATCACCTTTTGATCGGCGAGCGTGGTGAAGCGGAGGAATTTCGCGGACGATAAGGGCTTGGCGATTTTGACCAGATCGCTCATCGCGAAGCCCTGCCAGGGCACGGTGATCGACCAGGCTTCGACGCAGCGATGGCGGTAGATGCGGGTTTCGGTTTTGACCTTTTTCATCAGGTCGTCGAACGAGATTGTGAAGGGTTTTTCCACCAGGCCGTCGATTTTGACGGTCCAGGGTTCGGTGGGCAGTTTCTGCGCGGCGCGCCAGATGTCTTTCGAGAGGCCGAATTCGTAGAAATTATTGTAGGTTTCGACGTTTTTTTTCGGCGTGAGCGCGCGGCCGGGGTCGAAGCGCAGCGCTGAGGGCGAATAGCCCTGGGGCGGTGGTACATCGGCGGCGAGCGCATCGCCGATGCCGCCGAAACCGAGCGCGGCACCACCCATGACCGCGATCGCCGCGCGGCGGTTCAGGGCGAAGGCTTCCGGGGTTGCCGCCGCTTCGGGCAGATCCCAGTCGCGTTTGCGGATCAGGTGCATGGTTGTTCTCCTTGGCGGTTACTTTAGTCTATTCCGCGATGCCCGCGCATCACGCCGGCGTGTTCTCGCGCCGATGTCAATTGATCCTGAACGAGGCCGCATGACCGCTCCTTCAATCGCAAGGCTTATCGATGTCATGGCGATGCTGCGCGACCCTGTCGCTGGCTGTCCGTGGGATCGGGAGCAGGATTTCGCATCCATCGCCCCCTATACGGTCGAGGAGGCCTATGAGGTTGCAGATGCGATCGTGAAAAACGATCCATCCGCGCTGCGCGACGAGTTGGGCGACCTGCTGTTCCAGGTGGTGTATCACGCGCGGCTCGCCGAGGAGCGCGGCTGGTTCGATTTCGAGCGTGTGGCGGCAGGGATTGTCGGGAAAATGATCCGCCGGCATCCGCATGTGTTCGGCGATGCCGATGCGCGGGACGCGGCGGCGCAGACCAGCGCGTGGGAGGCGGACAAGGCGCGGGAACGCTCTCTGCGCGCCTTGCCCGGCGTTCTGGACGGCATCGCGACCACGATTCCCGCGCTGCTGCGGGCGAAGAAACTGACGGCGCGGGCGGCACGGGTCGGGTTCGACTGGCCGGATGCCGAGGCGGTGCTCGACAAGCTCGACGAGGAGATCGCGGAACTGCGCGTCGAACTGCCGGGCGGCGATGCGGACCGGATCGAGGACGAACTGGGCGATCTGTTCTTCGTGATGGTCAATCTGGCGCGCAAGCTCGGGGTGGATGGCGAGGCGGCGCTGGCGCGGGCCAACGCGAAATTCGAGCGGCGGTTTCGCGGGGTCGAAGCGGCCTTGGCGGCGCAAGGGCGAACGCCGGATCAGGCCGGTCTCGATGAGATGGAGGGGTTGTGGCGGACGGTGAAGGCGGCGGAATGATGGGCAAGCTGGCGCGCTGCGGCTGGGCCGAGGGCGATGCGGTGATGGAAGCCTATCACGACCGCGAATGGGGTATTCCGGTGCGCGACGGCCGCGCGCTGTGGGAAATGCTCATGCTGGAAGGGTTTCAGGCCGGGCTGTCGTGGCGGACGATTTTGCACCGGCGGGAGGGGTTTCGCGCGGCGTTCGCGGGGTTCGAGCCGGAGATCGTCGCTCGGTTCGGACCGGACGATGTGGAGCGGTTGATGGGCGATGCGCGGATCATCCGCGCGCGGGCGAAGATCGAGGCGACGATCGGCGGGGCAAAAGCCTATCTGGCGATGCGGGATTCCGGCGAGGATTTCGCGGAATTCGTCTGGGGCATGGCGGGCGGCGCGCCGATAAGGGGCGACGGGGTCACGGCGCCGACAAACACGCCGTTATCGCACGCGATTTCGGCGGCGCTGAAGGCGCGCGGCTTCAAGTTTTGCGGGCCGGTGATCGTCTATGCGTGGATGCAGGCGGTGGGGATCGTTGACGACCACGCGGCGGGGTGCTTTCGCCGAAGCGCTACTCCTTGACGTAAATGCCGAGATTGAGCCGGTGGGACTGGGTTTTGTTGACGTAGATTCCGTAAAATATCGCGAGGATCAGGCCAAGCAGGGTGAGCCAGCCGAAGCTGTTATAGGGGGCGGGCTGGCCCGGCTCGACGATCGACCAGAGCGGGATGATATAGGCCAGGATGCCGAGAACCGGCAGAACCACGTGGGTAAAGACCGAGAATTCGGCGGGATATTCCCGCTTGAAGTAGATCGGCAGGCCGATATTCACCAGGATATAGACCAGGATGAGCGGGATGGTGCCGATGGTGCCGAGCCAGTTGAAGGCGTTGATCGGGCCGTAGACGCCGCCGAGAACGACGGCGACGATGGTACAGCCGATGCCGACGAACAGGATCGCGGCCGAGGGTGTCCGATGACGGGGGTGAATCCGGGCCATCCAGTCCGGGAACAGGCCCTCGCGGCCGAGATTGAAGAAAATCCGTGCGCCGGCATTGGTCGAGGCGAGCAGAAGGGCGAGCGTGCTGGTCAGACCGGCGAGATACATGACGAACACGAAGCCGCCGAAATTCAGCCCGACCGCCGAGATCATCGGGAAGTCGGTATGGGCGAGGGCTTTCGTGTCGAACCGGAATCCGACGACGGTTGACCAGGCGCAGAAGACATAGGCGAAGGTTGCGAAAATCGCCGCGGCGAACACGGCCTTTCGGATGGTCGCATGCGGGCGCTGAGCTTCCTCGGCCATTGCCGCCGCATTGCTCGCGCCGATGAACGGATAGACGGCGAGCGGAAAGGCGAGGCCGATGCCCTTGAGTCCCGAACTGAAGGAGGAGAACGAGAACGGACGGAAATTCACGAAATGCGGATTGAGGATCACCAGCGCGGCGCCGGAACCGAACAGGATCACGAGTTCGAAGATGAACAGCGAGATCGCCATTTTAGATGAAATCACCACGCCCCTTATGCAGAACAGGATGGTCAGCGCGGCGAAGATCAGGGTCAGTACGACGAAATTCACTTTGATGCCCATGAACTTGTCGAGCATGATCATGGTCCAGTTGCCGATGACGACATAGACCGAGGCGAGCGAGACGATCCAGGAAAACGCGAAGAAGACACCGATCGAGGCGCCGACGTAATCGCCGAAGGTGCGCGACACGAAGCAGGTGTAGGAGCCGGCGCTGGGGCATTTGCGCGAATATTCGGCGGTGCTGTTGACGTGAAAGATCGTCGCGACGCCGGCGATCACGAACAGCAGCGGCGCGCCGAGGCCGACGGTCGCGACGATGAGGCCGATCGTGGTGAAGGCGCTGTAAGCCGGCGCCATGTTGGCGAGCGACAGGCCGGTGAGTTCGACGAGGTTGAGGGAGCCCTTTTTCAGGGATTGCGCCGGCGCGGATGTTGCCTGCTCACTCATGACGATGTGCCTCCTGACTGAAGATTCCATCGACCCGTGCGGGTCGTTTGACGGTCGGTCAGGATTGGTGCGGGCTGTAGCCGATCCGGGCGCAGAGGATCAGCAATTCGCCCCTCCGGTCATGCACCGGGGGCGCGATCGGTCGTTCATGCAGCCTGCATCCGATCATCTGGCACCTGGAAAGCAGAAATTGCCGCAACTCGCGAAATAATTGTGCCAAGAGGAGCGATTCCCGTCAATAAAAATTCGCGGACGGGCGGTGATGGGGTTTGTGGGTCAGGCGTCGTCGCGGCGCAGGGCGCGAAGAGCGGCTTTCGGTTCGCGGGCGAGGATGCGTATCAGCGTGATCGCCGCGCGGTCCATCTGCACCCGGTTCTGCTCCCAGTTGCGCAGGATCGCGACCGGATCGAGCGATGCTTCAACAAATTGAAAAATAATCGCCGCATCGCAACCCGCTACGATCAAACATCAAGTAGTTTCCTCGGCTTCGCCTTGCTCTCATCCATCAAACTCTGGATTCGGTTTGTCCATGCGGCCTAACTCAAGTTCAACGGTAGAGTTCAGAACGTTGAGATACAAGAACGTCAAGCCGATGTTGCAAAATCGAAAAGATTAAGCCGCTTCGCTGTCGAACAGCGCCTCGCGGAGCAGGTGCCAGCTTTCCTCGTCTTGGGCGGCGAGGATGCCGCCGTCAAGCTCGGCGGGACGCCAGGGTTCGCCGTCAGGTTTGCGGACATGGCCGCCGGCTTCGGCGACGATCAGGGCGCCGGCGGCGTGGTCCCATGGCAGGGTGCGGCGCGACAGCGTGGCATGGATATGGCCCATCGCGATGGCGCGGTAGGTGGCGGCGGCGCAGCGCAGATTGGGAATCTGGCCCAGTCTGGCCAGGTTGCGCAGCACGCGCGAGCGCTCGGGTTCTGACATGTATTGCCAGGAGACCGAGGCGATCGTCCGGTCGAGCGGCACAGGGTCAGCGACGTGCAAGCGCGTTGTCGCGCCGTCCCGGAGCAGCAGAAACGCGCCGCCTCCGGCGCGGGCAACCACGGTGTCATCGCGCAGCGGGTCGTGGATCAGTCCGGCGGTGGTCGTGCCGTTTTCGATCAGCGCGATCATCACGCCGAACAAAGGCAGACCGGCGGCGTAGTTCTGGGTGCCGTCGATCGGGTCGATCGCGAAGACGGGTTTTGGCTCCCGCACGCGATCGATCAGGGCGGGATCGGCGGAAACGGCTTCCTCGCCGATGATGGCGGCGCCGGGGAACAGGCGTTCGAGCCCCGCGATCAGCGTGCGTTCGGCGGCTTCGTCGGCGATCGTCACCGGGTCGAGCGGGCCGGCTTTGGTCCGCAGATCGGCCGGACCGATGCGGCCGAAGCGCGGCATGATTTCGGCACATGCAACGTCGCGCATCAGCGCCGCGATGGCGCGGATGTCGGCATCGCCGAGACTCACGAAGCGGGGGCCAGAATGGCGGGCGCGAAATCGTTCTCGAAGCGGGCGCGGTCCTCGGGCCGCAGCCGGACCGAGACGGTGATGCGATCCCCATCGTCTTCGCGCGCGGTGACTTCGCCGTGGCGATACAGCCAGGCGAGGATCGCGCCATTGGACGAAGGCAGCGCATAGGTCATCAGATGCATCGAGCGGGCGAGCCGCGCGTCGATCGCCGCGCGCAGGGATGGCAGATTCTCGCCGGACAAAGCAGAGACGGCGATGGCGTCGGTTTCAGGCAGGTCGCGATGGTCCGGCGGCAGAAGGTCGATCTTGTTGAGAACCTCGAAGCTGCGGTTCTGCCAGCCGGCGTCCAGCATCCCCGACGCGGCCATGTTGTCGAGCACGGCGATGACATCGGCGCGCTGGGCGGCACTGTCCGGGTGGGCGGCGTCGCGGACATGGAGAATGATGTCGGCGGCGGCGACTTCCTCCAGCGTGGCGCGGAAGGCGGCGACCAGTTCGGTCGGCAGATCGGAGACGAAGCCCACCGTGTCCGACAGGATCGCCTGCCGGCCGGACGGCAGGACGATCAGCCGCATGGTGGGATCGAGGGTGGCGAACAACTGGTCCTCGGCCTGCACGGCGGCACCGGTGAGCGCGTTGAACAAAGTGGATTTTCCGGCATTGGTGTAGCCGACCAGGGCGACCACCGGATAGGGCACGCGGTTGCGTGCGGCGCGATGCAGGGCGCGGGTGCGGCGAACATCGTCGAGGTCGCGCTTGAGCCGGGCGATGCGATCGGTGATCAGCCGCCGGTCCGCCTCGATCTGGGTTTCGCCGGGGCCGCCGAGGAAGCCGAAGCCGCCGCGCTGGCGCTCAAGGTGAGTCCAGGAACGGACCAGGCGCGAGCGCTGATAGGCCAGATGCGCCAGTTCGACCTGCAGCACGCCCTCGGCGGTGCGGGCGCGTTCGCCGAAAATATCCAGGATCAGACCGGTGCGGTCGATCACCTTGCAGTTCCAGGCGCGTTCCAGGTTGCGCTGCTGCACCGGGCTGAGCGCGGAATCGACCACGGCGACGCCGACCTCGGCCTCGGCGATGGCGGCGCCGATGCGCGCGACCTGACCCTCGCCGAACAAGGTGGCCGGCCGTTGGGAGCGGATTTGCAGAATGTCCCGGTGGGCGATGACCAGCCCGATCGAGGCGGCGAGGCCGATGGCTTCGGCGAGCCGTGCCTCGGCCTCGCGCAGGCGGTCGCGCCGCGAACCATGCTCCCAGGGGAGCAGGATGGCGGCGCGCTGGGGCGCCGCCTCGGTCGGCGCGGTCAAGCCTGATTACTCATCGTCTCGCTCCGCGTCGCCGCCGCGCGCCAGGCTGAGCGTGGCGGGGTTCTGCGCCGGGGCGGCTCCGGTCTCGGCCTTGGTCGCGTCGAACAACTGGATCGGTGCGCCCGGCATCACGGTGGAGATCGCGTGCTTGTAGACGAGCTGGGTATGCCCGTCGCGCCGGAGCAGCACGGAGAAATTGTCGAACCAGGTGATGACGCCCTGAAGCTTGACGCCGTTCACCAGGAACACCGTCACGGGGGTTTTGCTCTTGCGAACGTGGTTGAGGAAAACGTCCTGCACGTTCTGAGATTTTTCGGTGGCCACGTCGGAATCCTTATGTTCTTGTCGTCGCCCGAGCAAGCCGGGGGACGATGGTTGCGTTGGACAGCGCCAAGGCCGGAAACCTCGGCACCGGGAGTTTCGCGCAACCGCTTGCGTGGCACGAAAGCGGCTGCGCTTCGCCATTATAGCCTGATGATCGGGCGAAACCAGCCTCGGCGGCACGGGGTGGCGCACAAAGCCTGGCGGCGTGGCGGAACGACGACAGTTGCGTCAGCGTTGCCGGCGCTGTCGCCCGGCGACCCTCTCGTCGCGGCGCCAGTGGCTGGCGATCGCGGCATAGGTCAGGACCAGTTCGCGCCCGGCGCGCGGCAGGGTGATCCATGCATCGCCGCGCGTCCAGACCGCTGCGTCGTGCGCGGCGCGCGGATGGCGCTGCGCCGGGGCGATCGCCCGTTCGATCGGGATGGATTTGCCGTCCAGCACGATGGCGGTGAGCGCGATGCCGAGCCGGCGATGGTCGGATGAGGCGGGATCGGTCTCGGCCGGGACGAAACTGCCGGTGACCAGCTCGACCCGGCGCACCGGACGCGGCAGGGTGAAGCGCAGCGTGCCGGTTCTGCGCTCCGCCGGGGCGAGAATGATCGAATCGGCGCGCAGCCAGGGGGTGGTTTCGACGAGGGCGTAGCCGAGTTCCGCCTTGCGCGCGGCGAGGCGCGCGCGGATCGGCGCGAGAGCCGTGCCGCCGGTGATCAGCGGAGCGCAACCTTGAATTTCGCGGACGATCTGCATCAGGTCGGGGTGCAGGGTGACGGGTTCGGCGGAATTCTCGAACAGGCCGCGATGGCCGGTATCGAGAAAGCTTTCGGCGGCCGCACCCTCGGCGAGCAGGATGTCGTGGCGGTCGAGTTCGACATGGTAATAGGTGACGCGCGCGCAGTCGTGCTCCTGGGCGATCAGCACGCCATCGGCGATGTCCTTCGCCTGGACCAGGGCGCCGTCGAGGAACAAGGCGTGGTCGGGCGAGACCAGGAGATCGCGCGCGGGCACGCCGTCCGCCAGGGCGCCGGCCGCGATGCGGATCGGCCGGGCGCGCTCGGGGTTCGGATGCCTGCGGAAATCGAGGCTGCGATGGCCGATCCAGACGATTTTTTTCTCAGCACCAGAGGCGGTGCGGACGATATCGCCGGCGGCGAGGTGCTCCACCGGAATCTCGCCATGCGGGGTCGCGATGTTTGTGCCTTCCGCGAAACAGGGCGGGTTGATCGTGCCGCTGGCGGTGATGACGGCATCGACAACGGTGGTGCTGCCCGCTTCGAAGGTGGGGGTGATGGTGAGGGTGGCGTTCAGCGATTTGACGCCGAACAAAGCCTCGTCGATCGATTCAAGATAGGGGCCGGCGACGCTCGCCAGCGATGCCGGAAGCGCCGACGTGATGCCGAATGCAACTTCCTCGAGCGTATTCCCTGGCAGGACGAGAAGCTGCACCCCGGCTGCAGCAGCGAAGGAAATACCGCTATCGAAACTCGCATTGTTCTGCGCCGAACTCGGCGCCTTGTCGAAATTGACGTAATCCTGTTCCAGATTGGCCAGGATGATCGTGTCGCCCGGCGCGAAATTGTCGATATTGCCGCCGAGATAGGTGGCGACGACATTCGTGGTCGACGGGCCGTAGTGCAGGGCGCCCGGCTCGATCAGCAGAACCCCGCTATCGGTGCCCTGATTGGTGAAGGTGATATTCCCGCTCAGCGACGTGGTCAGCGTAACGGTACCGCCCGGCGTAATCGTGGATCCCGACATCGCCCGTCTCCTCGGATTATGCCGGTTATTATCACGATCTCGCGACGATCCGTCAATGATTATAAAGAGACGAAATAGAAAAAATCAAGGCTGTAACAACCTAAACGATAAATCCACCGCCCAATACACGCGTGCCGTCATAGACCACGCAGGCCTGACCGGGGGCGGCGAGCGCGGAAGTGTCGAGAGTCGCCACGCCGCTCAGCGCGTCGATCGTCGCCGGCCGCGGGGTTTCGCGCGCGCGCAGCTTCACCGCGGCGCGGATCGGTGCCTCGGGCGGGTCGATCAGCCAGTTCGCCTCGGCGAAGCGGACGGCGCGCGACCCGGCATCGCGCGGACCGACCACGATGCGCCGGCGCTCCGCGTCGATATGCGTGACCACCTGGCCGGATGCGGCGCCCAGGCGCTTCGCCTGCCCCACCGTGTAGCGGGCGATGCCGTCGTGCCGGGCGAGGACGGTGCCCTGGCCGTCGACGATATCGCCGGGAAACGTTGCTTCGGGGCGCAATTTTCCGACGATATCCGCATAGGAGCCGGAGGGGACGAAGCAGATATCCTGGCTGTCAGGCTTTTCGGCGACTGGCAGTCCCATCCGCGCGGCCTCGGCGCGGACCCGCGCCTTGTCCGGCATCGATCCCAGGGGGAAACGGGCAAACGCAAGCTGCGCTTGCGTCGTGGCAAACAAAAACCAGGACTGATCGCGCGCTTCGTCGGCGGCGCGGTGCAGTTCGGGGCCGTTTCGGCCATCCTCGCGGCGGACGTAATGGCCGGTCGCCAGCGCCTCGGCGCCGAGATCGCGCGCGAGGCCGAGAAGATCGCCGAATTTGAGGTGCTGGTTGCAGCGCACGCAGGGCACCGGGGTTCTGCCGCCGGCGTAGGACTCGGCGAAATCGCCGATCACCCGTTCGCGGAACGCGGCCTCGGCGTCGATCACGTAATGGGCGATGCCGAGCCGGTCGGCGACGTTGCGGGCGTCGTGGATGTCCTGGCCGGCGCAGCACGCGCCCTTGCGGCCCGACGCGGCGCCGTGGTCGTAGAGCTGGAGCGTGACGCCGATCACCTCGTGCCCGGCCTCGTGCATCAGCCCGGCGACCACCGAGCTGTCCACCCCGCCCGACATGGCGACGACGATACGCATGGTTCAGCCGAACTGGGCGTTGCGCACGCCGGCGGGCAGCCGCACGACCAGCCCGTCGAGCGCCGGGGACATCACGATCTGACAGCCGAGGCGCGAGGTCTTTTCCAGGCCGAAAGCGAGGTCGAGCATGTCCTCCTCGTCCTCGGACGCTTGCGCGAGCCTCGCGTACCAGTCGGGATCGACGATGACGTGGCAGGTCGAGCAGGCGAGCGAGCCTTCGCAGGCGCCTTCGATGTCGATGCCGTGCTTATGCGCGATCTCCAGCACCGACAGCCCGATCGGCGCATCCACGGTGCGGCGCGTGCCATCGCGCTCGATGAAACTCATGCTCGGCATCGACAATCCTTAAATGATGGCGGGCTCTGCGACCGCCCGTTCTTCGGGCGACGTAGAGAAACCGTCCCGCTTGCGCAAGGCGCGCGCGGCGAGGCGCCGATATGCGGCGAGGAAGCGCGCCGGGGCGGTATCGCTCGCGTTCCATGGCAGGGAAACCCGGATCGCGCAGCCGGCCAGCGCGCCGAGCCCCATCGCGTCCAGGACATGGCTGCGCGCGACCTTGCCCGAGGAACAGGCCGAGCCGGCGGAGACGCAGATTCCGTCGAGGTCGAGCGCGATCACCTGGGTTTCGGCGGAAAGCCCCGGCAGGGCAAGACAGGTCGTGTTGGGCAGGCGCGGCGCGTCGGCGCCGACCGCGATGGCGCCCGCCTCCCGCGCGCCCGCCTCGATCGCGTCGCGCAAGGCGGCGAGCCGGGCGACATTGCCGAGCTGGGCCGTGTCCAGGGCGGCGGCGAAACCGGCGATCGCCGGCAGATTCTGGGTACCGCCGCGCCGGCCCCGCTCCTGCCCGCCGCCCCGGATCAGCGGCGCCAGCGCATCGGCATGGGCGGGGGCGACCAGCAGGGCACCCGCGCCTTTCGGGCCGCCGAGCTTATGCGCCGAGATCGCCACACTTGCGGCGCCCAACGCGAGGTAGTCGTAATCGAGCCGGCAAGCCGCCTGCACCGCATCGACATGCAGGATCGCGCCATGGGCGGCGCAGAGTGACGCGGCCTCGGCGATCGGGTGGATCACTCCGGTCTCGTTGTTCGCCGCCATCAGGCAGACCAGGGCGCCGTTTTGCCGAGCAAGCAGGCGGTCGAGCGTGGCGAGGTCGATCGTGCCGTCGGCGTTGACCGGGATTGTCGTTGCATTGGGCGCGGCGGCGCGCACCGCGTCGTGCTCGGTGGCGCCGATCAGGATCGGGCGATTTGAGCCTAATCCATGGATCGCCATGGCATCGGCCTCGGTCGCCCCGGAGCAGAACACCACATCCTGGGGCCTTGCGCCGAAATGCCGAGCGATCGCCGCGCGCGACTTTTCCAGCAGACTCCGCGCCGCGCGGCCTTCGGCGTGGACCGAGGCCGGGTTGCCGACGAGAACGAGGGCGGCGATCAGCGCCGCGCGCGCCGCCGGGCGCAACGTCTCGGTAGCGTTGGCGTCGAGATAGAGCGGCTCAGCCCCGGCGAACGGCGTCATCGGCGCTCGATTCGCGCGATTCCGCGCTTCTATCTGATTTGCGCGATTCCGCGCGGGCAACCCGTGCCTCCAGATCGGTCAGTTCAGAGCGCAGCGTGTCGATTTCGTGCAGCAGCGGATCGAGGCAGGGGTCGCACGGCGTGCCGTAGGGGTCGAACCGCACCTTCGGCCGCTGGCCGGCCGGCGCACGCTCGATCGGGCGATCGACCGGCCGCGCCGGGATGCCGACCACCGTGGTGTTCGCCGGCACCTCGGCCACCACCACCGCATTGGCGCCGATCCGGGCGTTGTCGCCGATGCGGATCGCGCCCAGCACCTTCGCGCCGGCGCCGATGATGACGTTGTCGCCCACCGTGGGGTGGCGCTTGCCGGTTTCGCTCGACGTGCCGCCCAGGGTGACCTGATGGTACAGATAGACATCGTCGCCCAGTTCGGCGGTCTCGCCGATCACCACGCCCATGCCGTGGTCGATGACGCAGCGCCGGCCGATCACCGCCCCCGGATGGATCTCGATCCCCGTCACCATCCGGCTGAAATGCGACACCATGCGGCCGAGCAGGCGCAGCCGCCTGGTCCAGAGCGCGTGGGCCAGGCGGTGCCACATGACCGCGTGCAGCCCCGGATAGCAGAGCAGAACCTCGATATCCGAACGCGCGGCAGGGTCGCGCTGGCGGTAGGTCTGGATGGTCTCACGCAAAAACATGCGGGTCATGCGACATTTCCGTAGGAAAACTCAGGACGATGCAGTATAGTTTGTGACCTTATCGTTGGTTGGCCGGCAAGGGCGGCGAAGCGGAACAAAGTTGCGCGCCGAGGGCGCGGCGGGCGTATCGATCGCCCGATGGCGGTTCGGCAGCGCCCTTTTTGGACGGATTGACGATACTGGTTCGAACGATACGGGTCCAGACGCATAGGATCACAGGAGAGTAGGTATGCAGGCCAGGCCGGTCAATAATGGGTCGATGATGATTATATGTCGAATCGAAAGACCGGCCACGGAGATGCACGGGATCTAGGAAACCGTGATCGAGGACATGATCGGCGGCAAGCCGGGCCGGTGGGGATGCGCCACGAGAGTCGATGGCGCGGGCCGGCGTTTCCGCCGTTGTCTATCCTGATATGTCGGGAGCATGGGACAGGGTGGTTGCCCTGGCCGATTTTCGTCAGTCGCGAGTGAGAAAGAGTTCAATAAGACGATGCCTGAAGTGATGTTTGCCGGGCCGGATGGCCGACTTGAAGGACGCTACCACCATGCCAAGGAGCGCGGCGCGCCGCTTGCGCTGGTGCTGCACCCGCATCCGCTGCATGGCGGGACGATGAACAACCGCGTCACCTATACGATGTATCAGGTGTTCCAGCGGCTCGGCTTTTCGGTGATGCGGTTCAATTTCCGCGGCGTCGGGCGCAGCCAAGGCAAATACGACGGCGGCATGGGCGAGATCAACGACGCCGCCGCCGCGCTGGACTGGATGCAGGCGCTCAACCCCGGCCATGGCGGGCTGTGGATTTCCGGCTATTCCTTCGGCGCCTTCGTCGGTATGCAATTGCTGATGCGCAGACCCGAGGTTTCCGGCTGGATCAGCGTGGCGCCGCCGGCGGCGCATTACGATTTCGGCTTTCTCGCCCCCTGCCCGTGCGGCGGGCTGATGATCCATGGCGACGCCGACGAGCTGGTGCCCGAAGCCTCGGTGCGCAAGCTGGTCGACAAGCTCAACACCCAGAAGGGCGTTTCGGTCGATTACCGGATTTTTGCGGGCGCCGACCACGTGTTCGCGCATCACGCGGACGCGATCGGCGCGGCGGTCGAATCCTATGTCAGCGGCGAGATCGCCCGCAAGCATATGGCGCTCGCCGCCGACTAACCGTTTTTCGGGCCGGATATTCCGTTTCAAGGCAAAACCCCGGCCGGATCGGCCGGGGTTTTTTGTGTCTCGCGCCAGATCTCTCTCGATGGCACGCAACCGGCAGCCTGCTGCTCGGCAGCGAAACCGTCGTCGCCGGGGCGTCGCGCGCGGCCAGAAACCTTGTGAAACCGCACGAGATGTCGGAAGCATGGGCGCGGTATCGGCAACAGGGGGCAAAAGGTTCATGCGGACGGCGTTGATTACCGGCGTGACCGGGCAGGACGGCGCGTATCTCAGCGAATTCTTGCTGAACCAGGGGTATCGGGTGGTGGGCGTGATGCGCCGCTCGGCCTCGTCGGACGTGATCGGCGAGCGGCTGCGCTGGCTCGGCGTGCTCGACAGGATCACCCTGGTCGAAGGCAACCTGACCGATCTGGGCAGCCTGATCCGCATCGTGCAGACCCATGAGCCGGATGAGGTGTATCATCTCGCGGCGCAGAGTTTCGTCGCGACATCGTGGCAGCAGCCGGCGCTGACCGGGCTGGTGACCGGCCTTGGGGCGGTGACCATGCTGGAGGCGGTGCGGATCGCGCGGCCGGACGCGCGGTTCTATCAGGCGTCGTCGTCCGAGATGTACGGCAAGGTGCAGGCAACCCCGCAATCGGAGACGACGCCGTTCTATCCGCGCAGCCCCTATGCCGCGGCGAAGCTCTACGCCCATTGGATGACGGTGAATTACCGCGAGAGCTTCGGGATGCACGCCTCCTCCGGCATATTGTTCAACCATGAAAGCCCGCTGCGCGGCATCGAATTCGTCACCCGCAGGATCACCCACGGCGTCGCGCGGATCGTGCTGGGGCTGACCGATCATCTGACCCTCGGCAATCTGGACGCGAAGCGCGACTGGGGCCATGCGCGCGACTATGTGCGCGCGATGTGGCTGATGTTGCAACAGGACCAGCCGGACGACTACGTGATCGCGACCGGGCGGACCGCGAGCGTGCGCGAATTCTGCGACCTGGCGTTCGGGGCCGCCGGGCTGCGTGCGGCGGACCATGTGCGCACCGATGCGGCACTGCTTCGCCCGGCCGAGGTCGAGATGCTGCTGGGCGATCCATCCAAGGCGCGCGAGGCGCTGGGCTGGCAGGCGGAAGTGACGCTCGAACAGCTTGCCGCCGAGATGGTAGAGGCGGATATCGCGCGGCTGAAGGCGCGCCGTTAATGGCGTCGCCCGCGCGCATTCTGGTCACCGGGGCGGACGGCTTCGTCGGGCAATATCTCACGGCGGAGCTGGAAGCGCGGTTTCCCGAGGCCGCGTTATGCGCCGACCGATTCGACGTCGCCGATCGCGCGGCGGTGGCGCAGGCGGTTGCATCGTTCAGGCCGGATGGCTGCGTGCATCTGGCGGGAGTCGCCGCCGTGCCGGACGCGCGGCGCGACCCCGACCGCACCTTCGCGGTCAATCTCGGCGGCACGCTCAACCTCGCGCGGGCGATTCTCGATGATGTGCCGGAATGCCGGCTGATCTATGTGAGCAGCGCCGAATGCTATGGCGCGAGTTTCCGCGCGGGCGCGGCGCTCGACGAGACGGCGCCGCTCGCGCCGCAGAACATCTATGCGGCGAGCAAGGCGGCGGCCGATCTCGCGCTCGGCGCGATGGCGGCGGAGCAGGGATTGCGGGTGATCCGGTTCCGGCCGTTCAACCATACCGGGCCGGGGCAGTCGGAAGCCTTCGTGATCCCGGCTTTCGCAGCACAGATCCGGCGCATCGAGCAGGGCGAGCAGGAACCGGTGGTGCGGGTCGGCAATCTGGAGCCGGAGCGCGACTTCCTTCACGTGGCCGATGTGGTGCGCGCCTATGCGCTCGGCCTCGCGCGGTTCGACGACTTGCCGAACGGCTCGGTGTTCAATCTCGCTTCCGGGACGCCGCGCCGGATCGGTGACATTCTGGCCGGGATGATCGCCCGCGCCTCGGTGCCGATCCGCGTCGAGGTCGATCCCGCGCGGCTGCGCCCGGTGGATATTCCCCGCGCGGTCGGCGATGCCTCGGCCGCACGGAAGGCGCTGGGCTGGCGGCCCGAGCACGGGCTCGATTTCGTCAGTCCGCCCGAATAGATCCGGTGGTCATGGCTTCTGCGAGCCTATCGGCGATCGCCTGATCTTCCCTGGACGTGAGCCCGCTGATGCCGATGGCGCCGATGATGTTTCCGTTGGCATTCCTGATGACATTGCCGCCGGGGAGAGCGGTGAGGCGCGCATCGCAGAAATATCCGGGCTGGATGTGTTCGCGATGGATGCGCTCCAGAAACGCCGCCGTGCTCACACCCATGCGCGCGGCGCTATAGGCTTTGCCCTGGGCGATATCGATGCTGCGCAGCGGCGCGCCGTCGGCACGCAGGAAAGCGATGAGAAATCCATCGGCGTCGCAGACCGCAACGCAGATCGGCCGCTGCCGGTATTCGGCATGAGCCGTCTCGATCGCGGCGGTCGCCAGGGTCCGCGCCGTTCGAACATCGAGCCTATCCATGAGCGGGTGGCTGGCCGAGGCGGTCGATATCGGCGGTGGTGATCGTGTCCTTGACGATGAAAATATAGGACGCGGCGGAGACGATGCAGACCACGGCGCCGACCACCAAAGCGAGCACGAAGGATTTGGTGCCCTGGACGATCAGCCCTGTCACCGTCGGCGCCAGCGCGCCGCCGAGATAGCCGCCGAAATTCTGCATCGCACCGACCGAGGCGGTGAGATTCTGCGGAACCGCCACCGAACTCAGCGCCCATGAGCAGGTGCTCGTGATATAGAGCAGGAAGATCGCCGCCGAGATGAAAGCGATCGCGAGATTGTTGCTGGTGACGTAGGCGGCCGCCACGGTGAACCCCGCCGTGCCGATCAAGGCGAGGCCCGCGGGATATTTCCGGCTGTTGACCGCGGTGAGGCCGCGACGGACCAGGACATCGGCGAGGTAACCGCCGCACAGCGACCCGATAACGCCCCAGAGGAACGGAATCGCCGCGGCGATGCCGGTATATTCCACGCTCATGTGCCGCTGGATTTCGAAATATCCCGGCAGCCAGGCGAAATAGATCCAGGTCATGTAGATGCAGCCGAAGAAGCCCAGAATCATGCCCCAGGTGGTGCGGAAGCGGAACAGCATCCGCCATTCGCGGAAGGTCATGTGGGTGCGCTGGTTGGGCGGGTCGCCCTCGGTGCGGTAGGCAATCTCTTCGGGCGTTAGTTGAATGTCGCGCGGGTTGCGGTAGATCGTGAACCAGATCGCCGCGAGAAGCAGGCCGACGATTCCCATCAGGATGAACATCCAGCGCCAGCCGAAACTCAGCATCAGTGCGGTCAAAATCGGCACCCCGATCGCGGTGCCCAACGGTCCCGCCGTGTTCCAAATCCCTGAGGACAAGCCGCGATCGCGCGGATTGAACCAGTCGCGGGTGACCCGGCTTGCCGAGGGAAATTGCGGCGCCTCGCCGATGCCGAGCGCGATGCGCGCCACATAGAACTCGCCGAAATTCAGGACGAGCCCGCTGACCACCTGGGCAAGCGACCATAGAGCGAGGCCGATCGCGAGCAGCCGGCGCGGGCGGAACTTGTCCACCATCGCGCCCATCGGCAATTGCGCGAAGGCGTAGGACCACAGAAACGCCGAAAGCAGATAGCCCATATCGGCGATCGACAAGCCGAGATCCTTGCGGATCAGCGGATTGGCGACCGCCAGCGTCGCCCGGTCGATGTAGTTCACGCAACCGGAAATCACCAGCATGGTCAGGGCGGTGCGCTGGATCGATTTTATCCTGGGGGTCGCCGTGGTCGCCTGCGTGGTCGTTAGTGAACCGGACATTGCGTTTCCTCCCATCTTCGGTGTTTGTGGCTACAGATTTTCCGCCCGGCCGGTGAGGCTATTCATCGCGGCGATCACTCCGCCCGGCGTGTACGGCACACCGGCGGCATCGAACCCCATTTCGACCCCGGCCAGCGTGCCCATCAATGTCAGATCGTTGAAGTGGCCGAGATGGCCGATCCGAAAGACCGTTCCTTTGAGTTTGGCAAGGCCGGTTCCCAGCGACATGTCGAATCGGTCGAGCACGACGCCGCGGTAATGGTCGGCGTCGTATCCTTGCGGCATCATCACGGCGGTCAGCGCGCTCGAATATTCCCGAGGATCCGCGCAGAGAATGTCCATGCCCCAGGCGCGCACCGCCGCCCGCGTCGCCGCCGCGTGACGGTCGTGCCGGGCAAATACGTTAGCCAGCCCTTCCTCTTCCAGCATGGCGAGCGCCTCGCGCAGGCCGTACAGCAGATTCGTGGCCGGCGTATAGGGCCAGTAGCCGGTTCGGTTCGCCGCGATGATTTCCTGCCAGTCCCAATAAGATCGCGGACTGGCATTGGCGCGCGATGCCGCCAGCGCCTTGTCGGACACCGCGTTGAATCCGAGCCCCGGCGGCAGCATCAACCCCTTCTGCGAGCCGGCGACCGTGACATCGACGCCCCATTCGTCGTGCCGGTAGTCGATCGAGCCCAGCGAGGAAATCGTATCGACCAGAAACAGCGCCGGGTGGTTCGCCTGATCGATCGCACGCCTGATTTCGGGAATCCGGCTGGTTACTCCAGTTGACGTTTCGTTATGAACGACCATGACCGCCTTGATCGCGTGCCCCCGATCGTCGGCAAGTCTTGCGCCGATCGTGGCGGGGTCGGCGCCGTGGCGCCAATCTCCCGGCAGAAACTCGACACCGAGTTTCAGTTTTTCCGCCATCTTGCGCCATAGCGTGGCGAAATGGCCGGTTTCCGCCATCAGCACTCTGTCGCCCGGCGACAGCGTGTTGAGGATCGCCGCTTCCCATGCGCCGGTTCCCGATGATGGATAGATCACCACCGGTTGAGCGGTCTGAAACACCCGCTTGCACCCGTCGATCACCGCAAGGCCGAGCCGCGCGAATTCCGGGCCGCGATGGTCGATCGTCGGCATGTCGATCGCCCGCAAAACCCGGTCCGGGACGTTGGTGGGACCGGGGATTTGCAGGAAATGCCGTCCGGTATGCAGGGTTGCGGGGGCTTCGTTCATTCGTGATCTACTCCGCGCCGAATTGCGGCGATGCCGGTTTCATCGAAAGTCCATCATTGGCGAATTCGTCATCGACCGGCTTGCCGCCGAGATAGCTCGCGAGAATCGAACCGATGATCATGTTCAGCAGCGCGTTCATCAGACAGGGCAATGCCGCGAAGGGTCCGAAATTGATGTTGGCCAGCACCGCGCCGAGGCCGGAATTGTAGATTCCGACATCGAACATGATCGCGCGGGAATGCGCTTCGTCGATGCGCAGAAATTTCGCCAGCGCATAGGCCACCGCGAGATTGACCATGCAGATGATCGAGGTCGTGACGGCGATGATCGGAATCCAGGACAGATTCTTCGCGATCGCCGGAGCCGCTGCCGCGACCAGGCCGAGCGCCAGGATATAGAGCAAGATCGCCGAAAGCATCGGCAGCACCGGCTGCACGGCCTGGATTCGCCGCGCCCCCAGCGTGGCGCGTGCGCCGATTCCCACGATCAGCGGCAGCAGCACGATTACCAGCATCTGGTGGAACAATGCGAAAAAGCTGACATGGACGTATTTATGCGCGAAGGCCGCGGTGAAGGCGGGCGTCAGCAAAGGCGACAGCAGCGTGTGGATGAAGGTCAGGCTGATCGCCAAAGGCACCGCGCCATGCGAGAGAAAGGTGAACAGGTTGGAGGTGACGCCCGCCGGCGTCGCCCCGTCCAGGATGGTGCCGGCGGCGAGCTGCGGCTGGCTGCTATAGACCAGGTGTGCAGCGACGATCGCCGCCAGCGGCACGGTGATCCATTTGATCAGAAAACCGGCGATCAGGGTTTTCGGCCTGGTGAAGACCGGCTTGATCGACTCCACGCTCAGCGTCAGGCTCATCAGCAGAATGACGCCCGCCAGATCGTAGATCGTGTAGGGTGCCAGCCTGATGAAGAGATGCGGTGCAAGATAGCCGAGAATGCCGCAGACGACGAGCCAGACCGGCATCATCTTGTTGAACAGGAAACGGGCGATATTCATGTTTCACTCCCATTGTTCTTTTATTCTTTTGTTCAGTCGACCGGACGGGCTGCGACGATGTTACCTGCCTCGCCAGTCCGGCTGTCGCTTGGTCAGGAACGCGTCCATCCCTTCGCGAAAATCCTCGCTCATGTAGCAGGTCAGAATGAGATCCTCCGCCGCGATGCGCGACAGACGGCCGATCCTGTCCAGTGCTTCCTTGGTGACGCGCAATGTCAGCGGTGCGTGGCCGGCGACGGTTTCGGCCAAGGCCGCTGCGCGTTCGAGCAGCTTTTCCCGGTTTTCCAGGACTTCGGATACGAGCCCGATCCGGCCAGCTTCCTCGGCGCCGATCAGGCGCGCGGTGAAAATCAGATCCTTCACGCGCGCCGGGCCGATCAGCGCCGCGAGCCGCGCGTAATTCGCGATCGACAGGCAATTGCCGAGCGTGCGCGCGATCGGAAAGCCGAACCGCGCATCCGCGCTCGCGATGCGCAGATCGCACACTGAAGCGATCGCCGCACCTCCCCCGGTGCAGGCGCCGCTGATCGCCGCGATCGTCGGCACCCGGCACGCTTCGAGCGCTTTCAGCACGTCATCGATGCGCTGCTCGTAGGCGATCGCGTCCTCGGGGGTTTTGAAGGCGCGGAACTGGTTGATGTCGGTGCCCGCGGCAAACGCCTTGTCGCCGGCGCCGGCCAGGACCAGCGCCCGGATATCGTCGCTTTCATTCAGGTGGGTACAGATCGCGGCGAGCCGCTCGTACATTGCGAAGGTCAGCGCGTTGCGCGCGGCCGGGCGGTTGAAGGTGACATAGCCGATCCGCCCGCGCACCTCGTAAAGCAGATCATCGTCCTGCTCCGTCGCCGCGCTCATTCGGCGGCCTCCCGCCGGTCCTTCGGTCCCGCCTGATGCGCGGCACCCGCCGCGATCATCGCCGCGATCTCGGCATCCGAAAAACCGAGTTCGTTCAGAACCTCGCCGGTATGTTCGCCATAGACCGGCGCGGGGTGCCGCACGCTGCCCGGCGTTGCCGAAAACTTCACCGGCAGGCCGAGCGCGCGGGTGCGCCCGGCAACCGCATGATCGGTCTCGACGATCATATCGCGCGCCTTGGCCTGCGCATCCTGCGCCACCTGCTGCACCGTCAGCACCGGGCCGGCCGGCACGCCGGCGGCATCGAGCTCCGCGAGCCAGGCCGCGGCGGGTTTTTGCCCGAATAACGTCTCCAACCGTGCCGCCAGCTCCGGCAGATGCGCCATGCGGCCGGCATTGTCGGCAAAGCGCGGGTCGGTTGCGAGATCGTCGGCGTGCAGGACCGCCAGCAGCCGCTTCCAGTTGCCCTCGTTCGCGGCGCCGACGGTGATCGGGTCGTCCTGAGTGCGAAACGCCTGATACGGCGCCATCAGCGGATGTCCCGAACCGAGCGGACCTGGTGCCGTGCCGGTCGCGAAGCTGATCGCCGCATGCCAGTACATATAGGTGATACCGGCTTCGAACAGCGAGGTATCGACCATCTGGCCCCGGCCGCTGACATGCCGGTGATTGAGCGCCGCGAGAATCCCCATCGCCGCGATGATTCCGGCGCTGATATCGGTGATCGGCGGCCCGACCTTCACCGGCGCGCGGCCCGGCGTTTCGCCGGTTACGCTCATCACCCCGCTCATGCCCTGGGCGATCAGGTCGAACCCGCCGCGATCCGCATAGGGGCCGGTGCGGCCGAAACCGGAAATGCTGCAATAGATCAGTCCGCGATTGCGCGCGTGCAGTGCGTCGAACCCGAACCCCATGCGGTCGAGCGCGCCCTTGCGGTAGTTTTCGATCAGCACGTCGCTGCGGTCGAGCAGCCTGAGCAGCGCATCGCGGCCCTGGGGCGATTTCAGATTCAGCGCGATGCCGCGCTTGTTCCGGTTCATCATCATGAAAGCGGCCGATTCGCCCGCGACCGAAGGCGGCACCGAGCGCCGCGTATCGTCGCCGCCCGGCAGTTTTTCGACCTTGACGACCTCGGCACCCATATCCGCCAGCATCATGCCGCAGACCGGCCCGGCCATGACGTGCGAAAGATCGACCACTTTCAGCCCGGCGAGCGGCCCGGAGTTTGATGGCATTGGCCGCGATCCGGCTTTTTTCATATGCGGCTTTCCTCAATTATGAATGCAAAACTGCCTGAATGAGCGGACATGTCAAGCGAAACTACCGCAGATAACCAATTTTGAATGCAATTTTGCTATTCCGCGCCGAACGGCAAGCGGGTAAACAGCGAGGATGCTGCATGACGAGGTCGTCGCCCGAATCCGTGACCAATTGATCGAGGGGCGGATCGCGCCCGGCGCGCGCATCCCGGAGCGCGAGCTGTGCCAGACGCTGGATATCTCCCGCACCCCGCTGCGCGAAGCGCTGAAGGTTCTGGCCGCCGAAGGCCATGTCGTGCTTCTGCCCAATCGCGGCGCCCGCGCGGCGAAACTCACCCTCGCCGATGTCCGCGACCTGTTCGAGGTCTCCGCCGCGCTCGAATCAGCCGGCGGCGAGCTTGCCTGCCAGCGCATCACCGACGCCGAATTGGCGTTCATCGCCGCCCGGCACGCCGAGATGGAAGCGCATTACACGGCGCGCGACATGCGGGCTTATTACGCCTGCAACCGCGCGATTCACGAGGCGATCATGCGCGCCTCGGGCAATGCCGTGCTGATCGGCATCTATGAGAGCGTCAGCGCCCGCATCCGGCGCGCCCGGTATGTCGCGCCGATGACCGAGCCGCATTGGCGATCGGCGCTTCAGGAACACGCGGCGATGCTGAACGCACTCGAACGGCGCGACGGCCCGATGCTCGCGATGATCCTGAAAACCCATCTCCGCCACAAAGGCAGCGAGGTCGAGCGCGCCGGTTTCGCGACGCTGTAGCCGAACCCAGATCAGCGATCGGCGAGCGGGTACGGTTTCGCGTCGGCCGGGCCGATGATTTCGCGCATCGCGATGAGAGTGCGGAACGCCCGGACATTCGGATCGTCGTGGAACACCTCGCGAGCGAAGGCTTCATATGCCGCCATGTCCGTCAGCCGGAGCAGGAGAATGAAATCGGTCTCGCCGGTGACGTACCAGGCCTGCCGGATTTCGGGCCGGATGCGCAGCTTGCGGACGAAGGCGTCGAGTTCCGCCGATCCCTCCCGTTCCAGCGAGACGAGCACATGGATGGTGAGCGGCAGGCCGAGCACCGCGGGATGCACGACCGAAATATCGGCGGCGATCACGCCCTCGCGCCGGAGCCGGCGCAGGCGGCGCAGCACGGCACTTTCCGACAATCCGACCCGCTCAGCGAGGATGCGGGCTGGGGGCTGGTTGTCTTTCTGCACCTGCTCCAGCAGGGCGCGGTCGAAGCGATCGAGAGTGACGGATTTAGGCATTGCAAACCGGATATGAGCGGAAAACCGGCGCAGAATAGCATGAATTCGGCGCCATCCATCCGGCGCATCGGGCACACTATCCGCCATGAACATAGATTTTCTTTCTCCGCAGAATGCGGACGACATCGCGGCGGAACTGCTCCGCCTTTCGCCGGATTACGCGGCAACGCCGCTGCACGACCTGCCCGCGCTCGCCGCGCGGCTCGGCGTCGCGCAGCTACTCGCCAAGGATGAAGGGCGGCGCCGGCTGGGCAGCTTCAAATCGCTCGGCGGCACCTATGCCGGGCTGCGGGCGCTTGCCCGCGCGGCGGGGCGGGATGTCGCGGGGCTTCTCGATCCGGGCAATCGCCCGGCCGGTCTGCCGGCCCTGGTCTGCGCCAGCGACGGCAATCACGGCCTCGCGGTCGCCTCGGCCGCGCGATTCGCGGGCGCGAAGGCGCGGATTTTCCTGCATGGCGGCGTTCCTGCGCTCCGGGCGCGCCGGATCGAAGCGCAGGGTGCCGAAATCGTGTGGATTGCCGGCACCTATGACGACGCGGTGGACGCGGCGGCCGAGGCGGCGCGGCGTGGGGACAACATTCTGGTGGCCGATGTCGCGGGCGATCTGACCGATCCGGTGGTGAACGACGTGATGGCCGGCTATGGCGTGATCGCCGCCGAACTCCGCCGTCAGGTCGGGGCTGCCGGCCATCGGCGTCCGACCCATCTGTTCGTGCAGGCGGGCGTGGGCGGTCTCGCCGCCGCATTGGCGGACGGGCTCAGGGATTGGCTGGCGGCGCCGGCCGGCGTCATCGTCGTCGAGCCGGAACAGGCGCCGTGCGTCGCCGCGGCGCTCGCCGCCGGCCATATCGTGCAGGTGCCGGGCAGGCTGGAGACCAGTGCCGAAATGCTCTCCTGCGGCACGGCCAGCGCCCCTGCCCTGGAAGTTCTGCGCAAGCACGGCGCCCGCGTCGTGACCGTTTCGGAAGACGCCCTGGCCGAAGCGCCGCGCCTGCTGCGCGACCATGGCGGCCCGGCGACCACGCCTTCGGGCGCGGCGGGCCTGGCGGGTGTCGCCGCGCGCGCGCTGGACCTCGCCCCCGACAGCCGGGTAATGGTCATCGTCACCGAAGCCGAACTTGATATGGATTGTTAGGGTGTGTACCCAATAGCGGTGTGGCCGCCGCTATTGGGTACACACCCTAGATCATCGCAAAGGGCTGCTTGCGCCGGGGCGGTTTGTGGACCGCGTCGATTTCCGCGAGATCCTCGGCGCTGAGTCGGATGGATGCCGCCGCCGCGTTCTGCCGCACATGCTCGGGGGAAGCCGCCTTGGGAATCGAGACCGTGGCGCCGTCGCGCAGGCTCCAGGCGATGGCGATTTGCGCCGGCGTCGCATCGTGCCGGCGTGCGACCGCGGCGAGCGCGGGCGAGCGCAGCAGCTTGCCGCCCTGGCCGAGCGGCGAATAGGCCATGATCGGCATTCCGCGGGCGCGGCACCAGGGCAGCAGGTCGAATTCGATGCCGCGCGCATCGGGATGATACAGCACCTGATCGGTCGCGCAGATACCGCCGGCCGGCAGGGCGGCCAGCTCGGCCATGTCATCCGTATCGAAATTGGAGACGCCCCAGAAGCGGATATGCCCGGCCTCGCGCAGCCGCTCGAACGCCGTCGCCGTTTCGGTCAGAGGGTAGCGCCCGCGCCAATGCAGCAAATAGAGGTCGATCCGGTCGGTACCGAGGCGTTTCAGGCTGGCCGCGCAGGCCTTCGCCACGCCGGAAGCCGAGGCGTTGTGCGGGTAGACCTTGCTGACCACGAACACGCGCCCGCGCTGCCCGGCGATCGCCCGTGCGACCACGCGCTCGGCGCCGCCCTCGCCGTACATTTCGGCGGTGTCGATCAGGGTCAGGCCGCGCTCGATCCCCTCGCGCAATGCCGCCGCTTCGTCCGCCTCGCTCGCGCGGGCCTCGCCCATATACCAGGTGCCCTGGCCCAATGCGGGAACCATCGTGCCGTCCGGCAGGCGTACGGCCGGGATCATGACGAAATGAACTTACTGGCCATGCTCGATCGATATAGCGTCACGGGTTCGAAGCGCCAACCGGGTGGTATGCACGATGGCGCCCTTCACGAGGCCGATGGTCGCTCGTAAGCTCGGCTATCGGTACGTTCTGACCGGCTTGAAACAGGAGCTCGGAATGCCTCAGAAGATCATTCTCAATATCAACGGCAAGGATCGCACGGTCGAGGCCGAGCCGGATAGCATGCTGCTCTACGCGCTGCGCGACAATCTCGGCCTGCACGGCCCAAAATTCGGCTGCGGCCTGTCGGAATGCGGCGCCTGCACGGTGATTCTGGACGGTGCCGCGATCCATTCCTGCGTGACGCCGCTGGCGGCCGCGAAGGGGCAGAAGATCACCACGCTGGAGGGGCTGGCCAAGGACGGCAAGCCGAACGCTCTGCAGCAGGCTTTCATCGACGAGCAGGCGGCGCAATGCGGCTATTGCATCAACGGCATGATCATGACCGCGCAGGCGTTTCTCGACCAGCATCCGAAGCCGGACCGCGACCTGATCAAGCAGGCGCTGAACGGGAATCTGTGCCGCTGCGGCACCCATATGCGCATCATCCGCGCGGTCGAGCGCGTAGCCGGCCATGGCGCGACACAGGAGGCACAGTGATGAACAGCATCTCCCCCACGCTGAGCCGCCGCTCGGTGCTCAAGGCGTCGAGTGGCCTCGTCATCGCCTTCAGCCTGTTCGCGCCGGGCGAAGCGGCAGCGGCGCTGCCGCCGACCCCGGACGGTGTGCCGCCGGATGCCGCCAAGCTCTACGCCTGGCTCGCGGTGCACCCCGACGACACCGCGACGCTGTTCACCGGCAAGGTCGAGGTCGGCACCGGGGCCGAAACCGCCCTCGCCCAGATCGCCGCGGAGGAACTCGATTTTCCGATCGACCGGATGGGCGTGGTCATGGGCACCACGTCGCTGACGGTGAACCAGGGCCCGACCTATGGCAGCATGACGATCCGCTACGCCGGGCCGCAGATCCGCCACGCCGCCGCCGCCGGGCGGCAGGCGCTGCTCGACCTCGCCGCCGCGCATTTCAAGGTCAAGGCGGACCGGCTGGTCGCGAAGGATGGCAGGATTTCGGTGCAAGGGGACGCCCATCGCGCGATCAGCTACGGCAGGCTGGTCGACGGCAAGCGGCTGGACATGACGATCGGCGCGGCCGGCAAGGGTTTCGGCATGAAGGTCGCGCCGAATGCCCGCGTCAAGAACCCCGCGACCTACACGGTGGTCGGCAAATCGGTGATGCGCAAGGATATCCCGGCCAAGATCACCGGGGCCTACACCTATATCCAGGACGTCAAGGTACCGGGCATGCTGCACGGGCGGGTGGTGCGGCCCTATGGCGTGCGATCGACGCTGATCAGCGTCGATGACGGCGGGCTCAAGGACATTCCCGGCTTCGTCCGACTGGTGCGGCGCGACAATTTCCTGGGCGTGGTCGCCGAAACCGAATGGGGTGCCATTCAAGCGGCGGAGAAACTGGGCTCGGTTCTGCACGCAAAAGGCCCGGCGGCAGGGCCGGTCAAATGGTCGGACTGGCAAGGTCTGCCGGCGATGGACGCGATCTGGCACACCGTGCGCGAGACCGCCGGCACCGACACCACGGTCGCCAAAACCGGCTCGGTCGACACCGCGCTGCACGGCGCCGCCAAGGTGCTGAAAGCAACCTACCGCACGCCGTTTCAGATGCACGCCTCGATCGGCCCGTCCTGCGCGATCGCCGAGGTCGGCAAGGATCGCGCCACGTTCTGGTCCTCCACCCAGATGCCGCACGAAGCGCGGCACGACATGGCCAAGCTGCTCGGAATTCCCGCCGACCGGATCGAGCTGAACTGGTTCGAAGGCTCCGGGGCCTATGGCCGCAACGGGTTCGACCACGTCAATGCGGATGCCGCCCTGATGTCGCAGGCGGTGGGCAAGCCGGTGCGCGTGCAATGGATGCGCTGGGACGAAAACGGCTGGGAGCCGAAAGGGCCGCCGATCGTGCAGGATCTGGCCGGTGCGGTCGACGCCCACGGCAACGTCACCGCCTGGCGGCATCACATGTGGATTCCGACCACGTCCGATACCGAGCTGATCGCGGCCGAGCTGATCGGCAAGCCGCGCATCGTCGGCAGCGTCGGGCGCGGCTCTCCCGCCATCACCTATGCCTATCATTTCCCCAATGCCGACGTGACCTCGCATGGCGAGGGGCGGGTCGGGCTGCTGACCGCCTGGCTGCGCTCGCCGGCCCAGTTCGAGACCACCTTCGCGATGGAAGCCTTCATCGACGAGCTGGCCGCCGCCTCGGGCCAGGACCCGCTGGCGCTCCGGCTCAAGCACCTGACCGACAAGCGAGCGGTCGATGTGCTGCAAGCCGCCGCCAAAGCCTATGGCTGGCAGGCCCGTCCGCCGCGCGGCAAGCCCGCATCCGGCGACGGCAATGCGCCGCTGCACGGGCGCGGCATCGCCTGGGCTAACCGCGACGACGTGCGGGTGGCCACCATCGTCGATGTCACGGTCGACCCGGCGAGCGGTGCGATCAGGGTGACGCGGGCGGTGGTCGCGCACGATTGCGGCCTGGTGGTCAACCCGGACGGGCTGAAAAACCAGATCGAGGGCAATGTGATCCAGTCGATCAGCCGCACCCTGCACGAAGAAGTCACATTCGATCATTCCCGTGTCACCAGCCTCGACTGGATCGGCTATCCGATCCTGCGGTTCGAGGAGGTGCCGGACAGGATCGATATCGTGCTGGTCAACAACAGTCCAGAATACCCGTCCTACGGCGCGGGCGAACCCTCGACCTGCCCGACCGCCGCGGTGATCAGCAACGCGGTTTACGACGCAACCGGGGTGAGGCTGCGCCAGACACCGTTCCGGCCCAATCGGGTCAAGGCCGCGATGACCTGACGCTTCGCATGGCACGGCGCCTGCTCAGGAAGCGGGCGGCGCTGCCAGGCGGAGTCTGACATGGATGATCAGCGATATGACGTCGGGAATCAGCGTCCGGTCGGCGGTCATGCCAAAGTCGGACCGGCTTACCTGACCGGTTGCGACGAAATCCTCGACGATGCCTCCCGCCGGCGATTGATGAGCGTGCCTGGTCAGCACGGCGTCGAACGTCTCCGCGTGGTCGATGCCGCGGATCGTCAGAATGCCGTGGATCGCGAAGCGGCCCGCGGATCGGGGCACGACGGACGTGCTCCGAAAGACAATGATCGGGAATTGCACCGCATCGAAAAAAGCCTTGGAGCGCAGCAGCGTCGCGCCTTCCGCCCAGCCCATGTCGATGGCGCTGTCGTCCACCGCAACCGTAATGGTGCTCTTTTCCAGTGAGCCAGGATCCAGGCCCAGATGGCCACTGAACCGGGTAAAATAGCCATGGGTGCCGACCGTCCCAATTCCGCCGGTGCGAAACTCGATCGTCGCGAATCGCTGGTCGAGAGGATAGATCGTAGGAGATGCGGCCCTACTCGGGCAGGGCAATAGCACGCCGGCCAGCAAAGCCAGAACAACAGCCGCATTGGTATAGTGCCGCTTCATTTTCGTCCCCGACGTTTCGACCAAGAATCGCTGCGACTGGGCCTCTCGACATGCCACAGGCGAGCAGGAAGCATCCGAACCGCTAGTCGAAAGACGCGCCAGGGCGGGATTCATTCCGCCGCAACGATCATTCTGCGCGTGACTTTTCGTTACGCGAAGAATGCCGGAGCGCGCGGAATATGCCGCGCGGCGGGGCGTCGATCCTCATGAGGGAAAACGAACCCTGTTTTGGGGAACAGATCATGCGCACGATATTGAGAACAATGCCCCTGGCGGCCCTGGTGCTGGCCGGCTGCGCTACGGGACCAAGCCTGTCGGAACGGATGTCGGCCTATGTCGGACGGCCTGAATCAATTCTGGTGAAGCAACTCGGCGTGCCGAACCGGCGCATCAGAGTCGCGGGCGTCACCTATTTCGCCTATGTCCACCAGCATTTCCACTATACATCCGGCTCATACGGCTTCGGCATGGGCCCGATCTTCGATGCCGACGATGACGATGATGCCTTCTTTGGTCCCGCCTTCGGCGGCGGCTTCCCGGCACGAGCCTATACCGACACCTGCGTCGTGACGTTCACGCTGAAGGACAAAATGGTGCAGTCCTATACCATGCGCGGTAACGCCTGCTACTGATACCCAGCTTTCCGGCGGTTTTTACGCAGAAAACGCGCCGGAGGAGCGATGACCATGACGAACATTCGCACACCCACACGCCATCTCTGGAAACTGCTCATACCGCTCGGGCTCGGCGTTGCCGGTCTCAGCCTTTCCGGCTGCGCGACCTATCCCGGATACTATGCCGGATATAATTCGGGATATGAATATCCCGCCTACGGCTCGCCCGGCTACCTGTTTGGCGGGGGGTTTTTCGGCGACGACGAGTTCGGCGATTTCGACGATATCCACCATCGCGACTTCGATCATGACGGCGATCACGATTTCGACCGCGACGGCGACCATGATTTCGATCACGCCAACGATCATGACAACGATCATTTTGTTAGTCATGGCTCTGGAAATGTCGTCGGCCATATCGCAGGTTTTGCTGCCGCTCACGCTATTGGCCCTGCCGGCGGTCATGTCGGTGGCCCTGCCGGCGGTCATATCGGTGGCCCTGCCGGCGGCCATGTCGGTGGCCCTGCCGGCGGTCATTCCGGTGGACACGTCGGCGGTCATGGCGGCGGCCGGCATTAGTGCCCTGATCGGAAGTTTTTAAAATCATCGCCACGGGCACTTAGAGCGTGATGACTTTCAGCCGATCACGCTCTACTCTTTGTTGGGGCGAGCAATTTCATGGCTTTGCGGATCGCTGCGCGATTCCACTTAAAGCCATATTGCTCTAGGAATTTCGGAACCGCCACTCCAGCGAACTCGCATTGCTGCGGCAGCATTCGCCTTTGGCCCGGAATAGAGACGTCCCGCCGGACGTCTCTGATGCAAGGTCACGAAATCCTGCAACGGATAACGCAAGGAGATTTCCGATGGGTGGCTGCGCGGCGGATACCGTCATCGAGAACGAAACGACCCTTCGCGCGCTCTATCCGCCATCCCGATACCTTCAGATATGGGACCGGCTCGACCCGAAGGGCCGGCAGTTCATCGCACGGTCGCCGCTGTTGATCATCGGATCGGCGCGGCCCGATCGGGGCATCGATCTGAGTCCGCGGGGCGGTCCGCCTGGGTTTGTGCGCGTGCCTGACGCCCAGACGTTGATCATACCCGACCGGGCCGGCAACAACCGGCTCGACACGATGAGCAATCTCCTTGCCGATCGCCGGGTTGGAGTGCTGTTTCTTATCCCAGGCGTCGCAACAATACTCAGAATCAAGGGGGTGACGCGTCTCGAACGCGATCCGCAGGATTCGACCGGGGACCATGTGCATGATTCCGGCAAGCTGGCGATCGTGGTGACGATACGGTCCGCTTTCATCCACTGCCCCAGAGCGCTCCACCATTCCCGGCTGTGGGATGCGGATTATCGCGCCAGTTCCGACCCGGCCATGTCCTGACGAATATCTTCCATACCGAAACAATGTCCTGATGCGCATCGGTCGAGGCTTATTGCCACCGCTCGGGAATGGGTCTCTTGAAATAATCCAGGCAACGCGCGTAAACTCATGGAAGATCGGCGAGTCGCCCGGACAGGACCGAGCGCATCGCGGTCAAGACCAATCTCAGCCCCTATTCGCGCTCCATCTCGATCGTCATTGCCGTCACCAGAAGATTTTTGCCTGGCGAAAGCGGCGCATATGCTTGTACGATCCCGTCTCTCGGCTGGCGCGATTGTGCTTATGCCAGTCGAGCACAAGCGTGACCGCCCGGCGAATCGCGCCGTCATCCGTGGAATCGGCGAGTTCTCTCAGAACAATCCGGGCCGTACGAACGTCGTTGGCATAACCGAGATCGTTCAGCAGCAACCTGAGTCTCTTCAGATAGAAATCGGCTGCTCCCACATCGAACTGGCTGGCCAGACATTCGATCGTATAGCGCAGTCTTTTCAATGCGATGCGCAATTCGTGCCGCTCGGGCGGCGAGAGGGTTCCAAAATTGCGGCTTCGCTGCTTCGCCTTCCGATGGCTCCGCGCGACGAGAATTCGTGCCACCTCCCCGACCGGACGGGCGAACCATGCCGCCTGCTCCGCCGATCCGGATTCACGCCAGGCATGGGTTTCGAACCAGTGCCCGAGGCTCAGGACCGTCGCGCGGCACGCGGATGTACCGATATCTTCCCCGAGCTTGCGATAGGCCGCCTGACGCTCGGATTCGACCATGGCGACGAGACGCCGCAGGTTTTCGTCACCCGGCACGGCATTGCAGACGGGAAGCAGGATTTCCTCGGCGATGACGTCCCAGTTGCGCGGAGTTTCAAGCGTGCCGGAAAGCAGTTTCAACTGATTGTTGGCCAGCCGGTATTGCGCGGTCGCGATATTCGGCTTGAACGCCGCCAGGATCGAACGCAATCGTCTCAGCGCAACCCGCATCTGATGCACGGCCTCGGGCGTTTCGGCTGAAACCGCTTGCATGTTTCCGATGAAATGCGCGAGCCCGCTGCGGCCGATGTCGCGCAGCGCGGTATCGATCGGGATGCCGGATGCAAAGACCGGACGTTTGGCCCGAACAGGGCGCGCGAACAGGACCGGCACAGCATGCGGCCCATGCCGTTTCCCGAGCCGGCGTTCACCGTCCTCGCTCGTCCGTCCCGTCAACGAAGCGATACTCCACCGATCGGGCGTCGCTATCGGACCAGGTTTGCTCGTCACAGTGCGGTGCCATCCTTGCGCCGGAACCATGGCGCGAAATCCATTATGACGGCGGAGTTTTGAAAGTCGCAATGCCCAGCTCGCTCCTTCGCGCAGGCCAAGGCATTTTATCCAGCCGAATCAATTTCTTGCGCCACTCGGCGGCCCGTTCGCCATAGGCGGCACCGCAGAGTTCCTCGGTCTGGACGCCGATCTTCCTCCGATGGGCCGCGATGCCTATGCTGCCCGGCATTCAGCAGGAGGAAGCCGATGTCTCTCGGAACCGTAAAGCCGCCATCGATGGACGCGCTGCGCGAGGTCGCGGCCGAACTGGGCATGACGATCGGCGATACCGACCTCGCCGATCATCACGCGGCACTCGCCGCGAGCGTCGCCGCCTACGACCTGATCGACCGGATGCCCGACGAATTGCCGGAAGTCCGCTATCCGCGCACGCCCGGCACGCGGCCGGCGGCGGAGGCGAACCCCTACGGCGCCTGGGCGGTCCAGACAACCATCGAGGGAGCGGCATCCGGCCCGCTCAAGGGCAAGACCATCGTGCTGAAAGACAATATCTGTCTCGCCGGCGTGCCGATGGCCAACGGCGCCTCGACCCTCGACGGCTATGTGCCGGATGTCGACGCGACGGTTGCGACAAGGATTCTCGACGCGGGGGGAACGATCGTCGGCAAGTCGGTCTGCGAGTATTTCTGCTTCTCGGGCGGCAGCCATACCAGCGCGAGCGGGCCGGTGCATAATCCGCACCGGCACGGCTATTCGGCGGGCGGATCGTCGTCGGGCAGCGCCGCGCTGGTCGCGGCCGGCGAGGTGCCGATGGCGCTCGGCGGCGATCAGGGCGGATCGATCAGGATTCCGTCGGCTTTCTGCGGCACATACGGGATGAAGCCGACCTATGGGCTCGTGCCGTATACGGGGATCATGCCGATCGAGACGACGCTGGACCATGTCGGTCCGATCACCGCGACGGTCGAGGACAATGCGCTTCTGCTCGAGGTGCTTGCCGGGCCGGACGGGCTCGATCCGCGCCAGTATGGCGGGCAGTCCAAGCCCTGGCACGAGGCGATCGGGCGCGGCGTTCAGGGATTGCGGATCGGCATGGTGCAGGAAGGCTTCGGCCATCCGCAATCGCAGGCGGCGAGCGATGCCGTGGTGCGCGCGGCGGCGGAGCGGTTCAAGGGATTCGGCGCGGCCGTCGAGGCCGTTTCCATCCCGATGCACAGTCTCGGCCCGGCGATCTGGCTGCCGGTCGCGGCCGAGGGGGCGACGATGCAGATGATGCTGGGCAACGGGTTCGGCTTCAACTGGCAGGGGCTTTACGTCACCTCGCTGCTCGACCGGCACGCCTCCTGGCGCGACCGGGCGGACGAACTGTCGGACACGCTCAAGAATACCATGCTGCTCGGGCATTACATGGTGACCCGGCATCGCGGACATTACTACGCCAAGGCCCAGAATCTGGTGCGGCGCCTGCGCGCGGCCTACGATGCCGCGCTCGCGCGGTACGACCTGCTGCTGATGCCCACCCTACCGATGGTCGCGACCAAGCTGCCGGCGCCGGATGCGCCGGTCTCGGAGATTCTTCAGCGCGGCTTCGAGATGATACCGAACACGGCGCCGTTCGACTGCACCCATCATCCGGCGATGAGCATTCCCTGCGGCAAGGTGGACGGGTTGCCGGTCGGCATGATGCTGATCGGCCGATCGCACGATGAGGAAACGATCTACCGGGCGGCGGGCGCCTTCGAGAGCGGCGTGGACTGGACGACGATGACCGGCTGAGCCGGCTGCCGCGTCGCGCGCGGAATCGCTAGAGCAAGGTAGGTGTTTGATCCCGGATTTTGATGGTGCGATCTTCTCACGGGAGTGGAAGGAGGCATTATGGTCCAGGTTTTACATGGGCGCGCCGCCAGGGCGTCGAACTCGGCTGAGGAGCGCGCGATGAACGACAGCCCATTCTCCCCCGTCCGCGTCGAGTCCGGCCTCGGCAAGGTGATCGCCCAGGTGGTGGGGGTTCTGGTCGGCACCCAGATCGCCGCCGGCACCATTCCGCGCTGCTGAGCCGGCAGATCACCGGGCGGATCGCCGTTCTGCTCGGCTGGGTCTTCAGTTTCGGCCTGTATTAAGGAGGGCGGGATTACCACCCTCGGCGACCGCGCCTGGGCCAAGGCGCAGGATCTCGGCCATCTCACCTTCAGCTTCAACGGTGCCGCCGTCGCGGAACGGCTCGGCGAGATCTGCGTCACCCCCCTGCCGGCGGCCTCGCTTCTGGAAATCCTGCACCCCGGCCAGACCATCGAGATCCTGCGCGGTTAGGCCGTCCGGCCGAGCGGATCGTTACGACCCGATCCGGTCGGCCACCGCGGTGCGGCGGCTCGGTGCAGGCGATGGCCGCGACGGAGCCTGACCAGGCAGATCGGCCGGATAGCTGATGGTCGCCAGGCACTGGGCCGCGATCGCGTCACGCCGGAAAAAAAACCCCATATCGTCGGTTTCGATGCATTTGATCGAGACGCGCCCTTGCGGGATGGACAGCAAGGATGCCGAGCGGGCCACCATGTCGGCGATGCTGTCCGTGATCTCCTCCCAATCGGTGATCAGGGTGAGGTCGATATGCTCGATCTTGCCGCCCGCCATCGCGACGATCGACACGGCTTTGCGGATGAGGACCTCCGAATTCTGGAACCGGATATTGCGGAAAGTGAAGCCGCTTATCGGCTCTTCCCTGAGCCCGCCGACCGTACCGAGCACGGCGCGCGTGATCGCGTTGAGCCCGATATCGGCGCGATCGGCCGTGTTCATGCCCGCTCGCGGCCTGAGCATGATCCCGCACATCGTCATGTGGCCGCCTTGGCGCAAAGGCTGGGAATCGAATCCCCAGCCGGTATGGGTCTCCCGATGTCCGCGTTCCAGGATCGCTGTCGCGCGTTGAAGATCTGCCTCGGTGGTGATCTTGAAATTGTCGTCGGTACCCGGAACCACCTCGATCCGCATGCCGGCGTGTTCAGCGACCATCGCATCGTCGGTCATGTCGAGATTGAGCGGATTCGCCGCATGGATCTGACGGTGTGCCGCCAGGATGTCGTGATAACGAAACCCTTGAGGGGTCTGCGCGCGCACGATGCCGGTCCGGTCGATCGTTTTGACCCCCTCCGGCTGGCCGCACTGTTTCAGCGTGTCGGCGACCTTTAGGCCGGCAATCGCGCAAGGGACCCGGTCGAGCGCATTCAGGACCGCGGAAATCGTTTCCTGCTCCACGAAGGGTCGCACGGCATCGTGAATGATCACCTTGCGCGGATTGAGATCGATAATCCCCTCAAGGCCGAGCAGCACGGATTCCTGCCGCGTATTGCCGCCGATCAGAGGCGGCAGCAGATCGAGCCCGCTGGTCGCATCCGTGTAGAATTTGAGGTCGGATGGATGGATCAGGACCTGGACCGCATCGATTTGGGGATGGCGGCAGAAGGCGGCAATCGTGTAGCGAATGACCGGCGAGCCGGCGAGTTCGCGATACTGCTTCGGAATCGTGCCTCCAAAACGCGTACCCCGTCCTGCAGCCACGATAAGCGCTACGTTCATTGCAATCCTCGCATATGCCCTGCCGCGGCCTGGCTTCCCGTCTCGCCGGACCGCCAAGGCCGTTCGACCGCCACCGCGGCGTCAACCCACTTCCGGCCGGGACGACTCATCGCCGCGATACAGCCTTCCTGGCAAAAACGCCAGCATCCCGATTCGGAGGTTCGGTTGTGCCAATGGAGACGCCCGAAGGTGCAAACATTTTGACAATTTCTATTACATTTATTTCATTCCCGTGACCTCATCGCGATCCGAACCCGAATGAGGCGACGCAGCGAGGAGACGAAACATGGATTTTGCCGCCCACCGTGGATCGTTGGCATGACACTGCTCATGGAGCGCGACATCACCGTCCGGGTGCGCGAAGGCCTGCATGCGCGACTGGTCGCGCAGTTGGTGAAGCTCGCCAAGTCGTTCGACACGGCAGTGGAAATTCGCCGGGGCGCGGACGCGGCGAGCACGCGCAGTTCGGTCAAGCTGATGCTGCTGTCGATCAGGGAGGGCGACAGGATCACCGTCCGCGCCGAGGGTAGCGACGCCGAAGCCGCGATCGATGCGGTCAGCCGCCTCCTCGAGGATGATAGCGAGGCACCCAGACCCGAACAAATGTTTATGTCCGTTTCGGAAAGTCCGATCGGCGCCCTGGCGGGCATTGGGGCCAGCGACGGTAGCGCGCTCGGTCCCGCCTTTCCGTTCTTCATGGAACCGATCAGCGCCGAGCGGCTGGCGATCCCTGCCGCCGGACGGGCGGCGGAACTTGCGCGGCGACCGCGCATACGGCGATCATGGCCCGCACCCACGGCATTCCCGCCGTATTTGGCTGCGATTCCCTGCCGTATGTCGCGGCCGGCACTCCGATCGGCGTGGATGGCCGTCTCGGGACGGTGTTCATCGATCCGGGTGCCGACATCATCGCCCGCCTCATCGCTGCGGCGCAGGCGGTCGGCGTCTGCGGCGAAGCCGCCGCGGAGCCGGATTTGATTCCGGTTCTGATCAAACTTGGCGTCACCGAACTCAGCATGAGCCCGGCCGCCATTCTGCACGGCAAGAAGACCATTTCCGAATGTTAGCGACGAGGCGCGGTGCATGACACGGGGTCATCGGGAACCCCGGCACGTCAGCGCGCGATCGCAAATGTCAGACAAAATGACCGAGCAGACATCTGGGCTGGCATGACGATCCCGAATCCGGGACGATGATCGGGTTCGGGATGCGCCGGCGGCAATCTTGAACTCGTGCGCCGGGAGCGCCACTATACGGCCGGAGACGGAAACGGCCGGACGTGGCAGCACGGTGCGGCAGGCAGCATGCCGTCCGCAAAAAGGAGCGTATATGCCGCCGATCCTATCGGTCCGTGCCGTCGCCAAGACATACAAAAACGGATTCACAGCTTTGCGGGCAGTCGATCTCGCGATCGAGAAAGGCGAGATCTTCGCGCTGCTCGGCCCCAACGGCGCCGGCAAGACGACGCTCATCAGCATCGTCTGCGGCACCGTCACGATGACGTCGGGGCAGGTGCTCGTCGATGGTCACGACATCGCGCGGGATTATCGCGCCGCCCGCTCGCGGATCGGGCTCGTGCCGCAGGAAATCGCGCTCGACATCTTCGCCACGGTCTGGAACACGGTCAGCTTCAGCCGCGGCCTGTTCGGCAAGCGGCCAAACCCCGCCTATATCGAATCCCTGCTGCGCGACCTCTCGCTCTGGGATAAGCGGAACAGCCGCGTCATCGAACTTTCGGGAGGGATGAAGCGGCGCGTGATGATCGCGAAAGCGCTCAGTCACGAGCCCGATATCCTGTTTCTCGACGAACCGACCGCCGGCGTGGATGTCGGGCTGCGGCGCGACATGTGGACGCTCGTGCGCAAGCTCCGGGACAAGGGCGTGACCGTGATCCTTACCACCCACTACATCGAGGAAGCCGAGGAAATGGCCGATCGCGTCGGCGTCATCGACGACGGCCGCCTTCTGCTGGTCGAGGAAACGACCCATCTGATGCGCAAGCTCGGCAAGCGGCGGCTGACCCTCGCGCTCCAGCATCCGATGGAGGCGATCCCGCCCGAACTCGCCGGCTGGTCTCTCGAGCTTGAGGCCGATGGCCAGCATCTCGTCTACAGCTTCGACGCCAATGCCGAGGATACCGGAATCCCCACGCTGCTCAGGCGGCTCGGCGAGAAAGGGATCGATTTCAAGGATCTCGACACGAGCCGGAGTTCGCTCGAGGACATTTTCGTCAATCTGGTGGAGCGCGCGGCATGAGCGGACCATTTCTCAACGGTGCCGGCATGTGGGCGATCTACCGCACCGAAATGGCGCGGATGCGGCGCACCATCTGGCAAAGCGTGGCGACGCCGGTGATCACGACCGTGCTCTATTTCATCGTATTCGGCGGCGCGATCGGCTCGCGGATACAGCATGTCGGCGGGGTCGGCTACGGTGCGTTCATCGTCCCCGGCCTCATCATGCTCACGCTGCTGACGCAGAGCATCTCGAACGCCTCGATCGGCATCTATTTTCCCAAGTTCACCAAGACGATTTTCGAGATCCTTTCGGCGCCGCTCTCCTTCACGGAAGCGGTCTTCGCTTATGTCGGCGCGGCGGCGACCAAGTCGATCCTGCTCGCACTCATCATTCTCGCGACGGCGACGTTCTTCGTGCCCGTACGCATCCTGCATCCCGGCTGGATGGTGGCGTTCCTGCTGCTGACCGCGATCGCGTTCAGCCTGTTCGGCTTCATCGTCGGCATCTGGGCCGAGAATTTCGAACAGCTCGCCATCATACCGGCGCTGGTGGTGACGCCGCTGACCTTCCTGGGCGGCGCTTTCTACTCGATCGACATGCTGCCGCAGCCCTGGCGGACGATCAACCTGCTGAATCCCGTCGTCTATCTCATCAGCGGCTTCCGCTGGAGCTTTTACGGAACCGGCGATATCGGGGTCGGGACCAGCCTGGCATTCACCGCGGTATTCATGGTGATATGCGTTGCCCTGCTCTGGTGGATATTCCGCACCGGGTATCGCCTGAAACCATGATTTCCGTGTCTTCTGCTGGTTTGGAGATCGCGTCGGCATTCTCGAGGCGGCGCTCCTGACCGTCTTCCCTATCCCTGCCCCGCCAGCCTGGTCGCGATCTGGTCGAGCACCGAAACATCCTCGATCGTCGGGGGCACCACCGGCGCCGTGCCATTCGCCATCTGCTTCATCGTCGCGCGCAGAATCTTGCCCGACCGGGTTTTCGGCAAGCGTGGCACCACGATCGCGGTCTTGAACGCGGCCACCGGCCCGATCCGCTCGCGCACCAGCGCCACCAATTCGCCCGCGATCGCCGCCTCATCCCGATCGACGCCGGATTTCAGCACGACGAGACCGAGCGGGACTTCGCCCTTCACCGGATCGTGCCGGGCGATCACCGCGCATTCGGCGACATCCCGGTGCGCGGCAAGCACTTCCTCCATCGCCCCGGTCGAAAGCCGGTGCCCGGCGACGTTGATGATGTCGTCGGTCCGTCCCATCACCCAGACATCGCCATCCGCGTCGACCATGCCGGCATCCCCGGTGCGATACCACCCCGGAAACGCATCGAGATAGGCTCGGCGATACCCCTCGTCGTCCTGCCAGAGCGTCGGCGCGCAGCCGGGCGGCAACGGCAGTTTGATCGCCAGTGCCCCCACCTCGCCCGGCGTCATCGCGCCACCCTCGGCATCGAGCGCCTGCACGTCATAGCCCGGACACGCCCTGCCGCCCGAGCCCGGCTTGAACGGCGTGAGGCCGAGCCCGCGAAACCGCGCGGTGATCGGCCAGCCGGTCTCGGTCTGCCACCAATTGTCGATGACCGGCTTGCCCAGCAGCGCCGCGATCCATTCCGCGGTCGGTGGATCGCAGCGCTCGCCGGCCAGAAACAGCGCCTCCAGCCGCGACAGATCGTGAGCCTTGAGCAGCTTGCCGTCCGGATCCTGCTGCTTGATCGCGCGCAGCGCGGTTGGCGCGGTGAACAGGGTTTTCACGCCGTGCGCGGCGCAGACTCGCCAGAACGCCCCGGCATCCGGCGTGCCGACCGGCTTGCCTTCGTACATCACCGAGGTGACGCCCGCGAGCAGCGGCGCGTAGACGATATAGCTGTGCCCCACCACCCAGCCGACATCGGACGCCGTCCACATCACGTCGCTCGCCGCACCCTCGCCCGGATGCGCGTCGTAGATCAGCGGGATCGAGGCCGCGAGCGCGACCGCATGGCCGCCATTGTCGCGCACGATACCCTTGGGCCGTCCCGTCGTGCCCGAGGTATAGAGGATATAGAGCGGGTCGGTCGCGGCGACCGGCACCGGATCGTGCGGCGCGGCCTCTGCCTCGGCTTGCAGATAATCCTCGTCGCGGCCCGCCACCAACGCGGCGGGCGCGGCAGGACGCTGGAAAATCAGGCAGCCATCCGGCCGGTGCGATGCGCGGCCGAGCGCCGCATCGAGGATCGGCGTGTAGTCGACCACCCGCCCCGGTTCCAGTCCGCAGGACGCGGCGACGATCAGTTTCGGCTTTGCCCCGTCGATCCGGCTGGCGAGTTCGGGCGCGGCGAAACCGCCGAACACCACCGAATGAACCGCACCCAGGCGCGCGCAGGCGAGCATGGCGATCGCCGCTTCCGGCACCATCGGCATGTAGATCACCACCCGGTCGCCCTTCGCCACCCCGCGCGCGGCGAGCGCGCCTGCGAATTTGGCGACCCGGTCGCGCAATTCGCGATAGGTATGGCGCGTGACGCGGCCTTCCATCGCGCTGTCCCAGATCAGCGCGATCCGCTCGCCGGCCCCCTTGGCGACGTGGCGGTCGAGACAATTGGCGGCGGTATTGAGCCGGCCGCCGGGAAACCAGCTTCCAAACGGCCCGCGTTGTGGGTCGAACACCCGCTCATAGGGTGCGATCCAGTCGATCGACCGCGCCGCTTCCGCCCAGAAGCGTTCCGGGTCGGTCCGCCATCCGGCGTAACGCGCGGCATAGGTGCTTTCCATGGCTGTCGCCCTCCCGAGGCTTGCCGTCACGCGATCCAGGGCGAAGCGTAGAAGGATGCGAAATGTCAGGCAATCGGCGCACGCAAGATCGGGCGTGGAGGTCCGAGCCGGAATCGAACCGGCATACGCGGATTTGCAGTCCGCTGCATCACCACTCTGCCATCGGACCTCGGCTCTCGACGCGCACCCGGCTTATCGGGCCATCGCGGCCTGACGGTCAAGTGTCCCGCGGAACAACCATCACCGACCACACCCGCAACAGACAATCGCGAGACCGCGTGCGCGAAGGCGCGCATTCGCATGGCGCGTGGCAAATGAGTTCCATTCAGAGCGGTTCTGGATTGCTCATCCAGATTATACCATGTCTCGCTGATCGCGACCCATGGTATTCGCTCTTTATGTTCGCGCGCGCCGCCCGCCAACCCGCGCGCATACCAAATCTCATGAGTCGAGATTCATGAGATTTGGTATTATTCATTTTCCGCACATTGTCGTGCATGGAGCGATCTATCCCGCCCGATCGGTCTTGCGGCCCGGCTCGAAACCGGCCTCGCGCGCGAGATCGAGCATCGCGCGGCCGAAAACCCTTGGCACGGCGCCGAACCCTTCGACGGCGTGCGAAAATTGCTTCGGCATGTCGGGGATCGCGATATCGACCTTGCGCTTCAGCGCGTCTTCGATGTGCTTGCGGCGCAACCCGCCCGGCCGCCCCTCGCGATTGAGCAGAATCGTCGGGCGTTGCGGCTGGCCCGCCCCGTTCGGAATCGCGAGCAGGCGCAGCGTATCGCGCAGGCCCGCGACACTCGGATCGAGCACGATGACGCGATGATGGGCAAGTTCGAGCAATTCCCGGTGCGACGGAATCGGCAGGAACGGCAGATCCACGACGACGAAATTGAAGCGGAACCGCATCGCCTCGATCAGCCGCCGCGCGGCCCCGTCCGCAGCGGCCGGATTGCATCCCGGATCGGGCACCGCGCCGAGAACCGACAGCCGATTCCGGACCGGCTTGGCCGCTTCGGCGATCGCATCGGACCCGAGAGCCGGGTCGTCGGCGATCGGATCGAACAGCGCGGGCCCGGCCTCGATGCCGAACAGATCGGCCGTCACGCCGATGAAGGGATCGGCGTCCAGCAGCAATGTATGGCGATTCGCATCGACGCCGAGAAACCAGGCCAGAGCGCAGGCGATGCTGCTCGCGCCAACCCCGCCGCGCGCGCCGGTGATCGCAATCACCCGGCCGCCGCGCGCCTGATCGCCGATCGCCGCATCATGGGTGATCAACGGCGCGAAATAGCGGGCGACCATTTCGCGGGTGACCGGCTTGAAAATGTAATCGGCCGCGCCGATCCGCCGGCTGATCGCCCGGTACAGATCGACATCGTCGATATCGCCGAGCACCAGCACGGTCACCGAAGGTTCGATCACGTCGCAGAGTTCGGCCAGCGACTGCAGCGGCCGGTCGTCGCCGCCGATATCGACGACGAGGATCTGCGGCGCCGGCATCCGCATCATCGCCGAAATCGCCGCTTTCACCGAACCCCGCCTGATATCGCAGCTATTGGCGATGCCGTTCTGGGCGAGATCGCCGAGACCATCCTTCAGCACCGACTCGCTCGCCGCGTCGGTCACGAAGCCGAGGACAGTGAGCTGGTCCGGCCGGCCCAGGCGGTTCGGCGCCGGCACCGCGCCGCGCGGCGATGCCAGCTCGCTCATGGCGCTTCGCGTGCCGGTGCGGATCGTCCCGCGCGATCAGCCATGCGCGCGCGGCCAGAGCGTGAGGAGAGCGGCGAGCGAGATGGCGACGCCGTAGGGAATCGAGCCGCCGCGCCGGGCGCGCCAGGATTCGATGAGCGAGAGCCGCCGGAACAGCCGGTCTCCGGGCGCGACCGGGCGCGAAGAGCGGGCGAAGCGCCGCAACGCCAGATAGGCCATGGCGACGAAACCGCCGATCAGCAGAACGCGAAGCGAGAAAGCGACCTGAGCCACCCAGGCGGGCGGGACGAGCAGCGAACAGGCGGACCAGAGTTTCACATCCCCGCCGCCGAGCGCGCGCAAGGTCCAGGCGAGCGTCAGGGCGACAAAAACGACGGCAGCGACGATCAGCCCGGCCAGCAGGTTCCGGTCGATCAGCCGGACCGGCACCGCCAGCGCCGCCACGATCAGGCTGAGATGATCGGGAATCGACCGGGTCGCGATATCGCTCAGCGCCGCACCGAACAGGCAAAGCGTGATCGCGCCCGACCAGACGAGCATGACGATATGGGTCGTCACGCTCCGCTTCCCGCCGCCATGTCCGATGAACCGTCCATGGCGCCGAGACTACCGGCAAAAAGTTAAGAAACGCCTATCAGGCGACGGTAAACCTGCTCTCGACATTGCCGCGCGTGGCGTGCGCATAGGGGCAGACGATTTCCGCCTTCTTCACCAGGTCCTCGGCTTTCGCGCGCTCCATGCCGGGGATCGAGACCTTGAGATGGGCGGTAATGCCGAACCCCTTGCCGTCGTCGCGCGGGCCGATGCCGATATCGGCGCTCACCTTCGCGTCTTCCGGGATTTTCACCTTCTCCTGCCCGGCCGCGTATTTCAGCGCGCCGAGAAAACAGGCGGAATAGCCGAGGGAGAAAAGCTGCTCCGGGTTGGTGCCCGCGCCGCCGTCGCCGCCAAGCTCCTTCGGCGTGCTGAGGTCGATCTTGACCTTGCCGTCCTCGGTCTCGGCATGGCCGGTGCGGCCGCCGGTGGCGTGGCCGTGCGCGTGGTAAAGCGTTTTCATAACCGAAACCTCCTGAATAATTTGCGCCCCTCACATCATGCCGATCACGGCGCCTTGCAAGCCCCCGGCGCGGTCATAACCGCCGCATGGCCGAGCGGCCCCTGCCCAGCGCCGAAACCGGGCGCCGCAAGCAGAACTTTTTGCAGGAAATCCCGCGCCTGCCCGGTCGCCTCGCGCAGCCCCAGGCCGGCGCCGAGACCGAGCGCGATCGCCGAGGCGAGCGTACAGCCAGTGCCGTGGGTATGGCGCGAGACGATGCGCGGCTGTCGAAACTCCGTCACTTCGTCGCCGCTCACCAGAAAATCGACCGCCTCGTCGCCGGCGAAATGGCCACCCTTCACCAGCACCGCCCGCGCCCCGCGCCCGCACAGAATGCGCCCGGCGGCGACCGCATCGTCCGGAGTCTCGACCGCGTGGCCGCTCAGAATCGCCGCCTCGTCGCGATTGGGGGTGATCAGCGCCGCCATCGGCATCAGCCGGTCCAGCAGCACGGCGCGCGCATCCGCCGCGAGCAGCGCGGCGCCGCTGGTGGCGGCGATCACCGGGTCGATCACAATCGGCGTGTCCGGCGCGATTTCGGCAAGAATTCCGGCTACCGCCGCGACCATGGCGGCGCTGCCGAGCATTCCGGTCTTGACCGCATCGATCCCGAGATCGGCGGCGACCAGCCGGATCGACCGTGCGACGAATTCCGGCGCAATCGGCACGATATCATGCACGCCCAGCGTATCCTGCGCGGTGACGGCGGTGATCGCGGTCATCGCGTAGCCGCCGAGCGCGGTGATCGTCTTGATATCCGCCTCGATCCCCGCCCCGCCACCGCTGTCGGACCCGCCGATCGCCAGAATCCGGGGCAGAGTCATCCGGGGCGGGCTCATCGCCGGCGAACGGTCAGGGTGCGGCCGGCTCGGCGGCAACCCCGGCGATCATCGCGCACAACCCCTCGACGATCTCGGCGATCAGCCGCTCGTCCTCGCCCTCGGCCATCACGCGGATCAGCGGCTCGGTGCCGGAAGCGCGGATCAGCAGCCTGCCGGTTCCGGCAAGCCGCGCCTCCGCCTCGGTCATCGCGGCGAGCACCGGCGGCGCCTGCAGCGGCGTCGCCCCGGCATAGCGCACATTGCGCAGCAATTGCGGCAGCGGCTCGAACAGACGGCACACCGCACTCGCTGGCCTGCCCTCGCGCACCAGCACGGCAAGCACCTGAAGCGCCGCGATCAAGCCATCGCCGGTGGTCGCGAAATCCGACAGGATGACGTGGCCGGACTGCTCGCCGCCGAGATTGAGCCCGTGCGCGCGCATCGTCTCGGCGACATAGCGGTCGCCCACCGGAGTGCGGTGCAGCGCGAGGCCGATCCCGGCGAGATAGCGCTCCAGCCCGAGATTCGACATCACGGTGGCGACCACCCCCGGCCCGGCGAGCCGGTCCTCGGCGAGGAAAGAGCGGGCGATAAGAGCGAGAACCTGGTCGCCGTCGATGATCGTGCCGTGCTCGTCGGCGAGGATCACCCGGTCGGCGTCGCCGTCGAGGGCGATGCCGAGATCGGCGCGGTGCTCCAGCACGGCGGCGGAGAGATGCGCCGGCACGGTCGAACCGCAGCCCTGGTTGATGTTGAACCCGTCCGGCTCGACCCCGAGCGGGATCACTTCGGCGCCGAGTTCCCACAGCGCGGCGGGGGCGACCTTGTAGGCCGCGCCGTTGGCGCAATCGAGCACCACGCGCAGCCCGTCGAGCCTGAGGCCGCGCGGCAGACTGGATTTCGCCGATTCGACATAGCGCCCGCCGGCATCGACCAGGCGCATCGCCCGCCCGAGCGACGCGGCGGCGGCGAGGCGGTCGCCGATATCCTCGGCCATCAGCGCCTCGATCTCGGCCTCGGTCGCGTCCGACAGCTTGGCGCCGTCCGGCCCGAACAGCTTGATGCCGTTATCCTCGAACGGGTTGTGCGAGGCGGAAATCACCACGCCGAGATCGGCGCGCAGGGAGCGCGTCAGCATCGCGATCGCCGGGGTCGGCAGCGGGCCGGCGAGGGTCACGTCCATGCCGGCGCCGATGAAGCCGGCGGTCAGCGCCGGTTCCAGCATGTAACCGGAGAGCCGGGTATCCTTGCCGATGATCACCCGGTGGCGATGATCGCCTCTGGTGAACAGCAGCCCGGCGGCCTGGCCGAGGCGCAGCGCGGTCTCCGCCGTCATCGGTGCGACATTGGCGCGGCCGCGAATCCCGTCGGTGCCGAACAGGCGGCGCGAAACCGGCTTTGGTGGAAAATGGTTCATGGCCTGCTTGAACCCCCGTTCGCGGATCGGATCAAGACCGCGGGTGTGCGGGTTGTTTCAATTTACGTTTCCGTTCGTGACCCGAATCGTGCGGTGCCAGATGGACAACAACGTTTGACAACACTATAGTATCGAAAGGTAATACTTTTCGATATCGAGCGAGCCATGGCCACATCCGTCAAGATCGGCGACGAACTGAAAAACCGGGTCCAGCACCTTGCCGGCCTGCGCCGGAGATCGGCGCACTGGATCATGCGCGAAGCGATCCGGCAATATGTCGAACGCGAGGAACAGCGCGAAACGGTCAAGGAGGATGCGCTGCGCGCCTGGAACGACTATCGGGCCGACGGCCGGCATCTGACGCTCGACGAAGCCGATGCGTGGCTGGCGAAATTGGAAGCCAGCGAGGATGCGGAACCCCCTAAGTGCCACGGCTGATCTGGACGCCGCCGGCCCTGGCTGACGTTCAACGGCTCTACCGCTTTCTGGCTTCCAGGAATGCCGAGGCGGCACGCCGCGCCGTAAGGGCGATCCGGGCCGGAGCAAAAATTCTGGCGCACCAGCCGCAGATCGGCCGCCCCATCGAAGACATGGAACCGGAGTTCCGGGAATGGCTGATTGACTTCGGCGATAGCGGCTACGTCGTCCTGTACCGCTTCGACGGGGAAACCGCCGCCATCCTGGCGGTTCGTCACCAGAAGGAAGCCGGCTACTGAAGTGCCCGCTGTGCTCAGAATGCGAGCACGGATGAGATTCGTCGACCTACCGCAAAACCACCCAATCGGCGGGGTGTGGCACGGTTTACATTAGGTTTCGTCCCCTCTCGGACACCCCTCTGATCGGGGGCCGAAGGGCAGGAACGGGCCGAAGCGGAATGGCCGGTTTGGAGTGGGCAACAGCGATAAGCAGACGGTCAGGCCCAATGGCTAAGCTATTGACCAGGAGTAAGCGACACGAGACCCCAGGCTTCAACCAGGGTACAGTACTTCGATTATTGGGCAGTATGGGGGCAACCAAAAAACAAAACTTATGGGTCAGACGGACTGCTACTGAGCCTTTGGAACGCGTCGCTTACGCGCGACCGAAGTTCGTCTTGTCGTGGACGCGAAATTTAATCATTCCCCCGAATCACTGAGTGTTGGGGATTGCCCGGCTTCGGGTCGTCATAGATGTAAACAAGCTGCTCAAGCGTTAGGCCTTCAAGAGTTGTATCACGAAGCTTAGATGCTAACGCGAGAAGTGCCCCTTTGGGCTGCCTATCGGATTTCCCGCTAATCAGGGCGCAACTTCTTTGCCAAATGTCATCGTCTGTTAAGTTAATCACGCGATCTACAGATACACCGTCTGAGTTTCCACAGGTGTTATCAATAGGCCGTCTAGAATCTGGAAATAGATGGGAGCGTCTAACCCATTCGAACTCCTTCGAGATAGGTTCAGGGTAGTTTTTTGAGTGAATAAGACGAGCCAGCATCTCGTCTGCACCCACCGCACCAAATTCGCCCTTACAGCGCGACAGTTTATCCGAGCGACAGGTCCAGCACATGGTTAGCCGAAGCGGACTCGTATCGAAGCCAAGAGCCGCGTGACAAGAGGATTCGGCTGCGATGAAATGTAAGGGGTATCGACCTCTACAGCAGGTAGTCCACAATATTCGGGACAGAACCCCACAATATGACCATCGTCCAAGAACGAGACAGAGGCGCGTGCGTTATTGTTCGTCCAACGAAAGCCCACTTCTCCGTCACCAGCGATATAGATGGAGGGGACTGGCATCCATGACTTCTCTAGAACGTCAATAAAGTCCAGCGCATGAGTGATAACAACGCTCGACGGAACTACCCCGTCCTCGCCGTCCCAATCAATCTCAAGCCGTGACCAAGCGCAGATTTTAGCCCGAAAGATCGCAAATGGCGTTGTTGCATCGGACGCCTCTGACCAAGCCATGTTGAAATCTGGGAGTGTCAAATCGTCTACAAGGGCGCGGGACGAACAACTGACAGTTACGTATGTCTTATTTTGGATTATCCTGATAAATTCGGATGACGACATGCTAATGCCGTTGGAGACATTAATTTCTATTGTCGTAGCGGAACTCGAAATTGATTCATGAGATGTAAAATACGCTTGTGGGAGACCCTGCACTTGCTCTGCGCCGGGCAGGTTAAGGCGCCGAACCCACTCGGCTAAAATTTGAGGATTTGCAGCCGTGTCAAAGCGGGGGCGCCAATCCGAAAGCATATCATCGCCACTCGATCCGACACTTTTATCCATGGCCCCCCATTTCGGAGTTGACGACGAGGTGTCAAACAAGGTTGGCATTGCGGCACTCATGAGTCCAGCAGCCCATTATAGCCGTTTTCGAATATCGGTAAGGCTATTGTTTTCATTTTTGTGAGCACTTCACGCGCCAATTCGGGAGTCCAGGTTGCGATGGTTCCAGCAACTACTTGTGGTGTTGAGTTTATATCAACCTGAAGTGTCGAGGCAAACGACTCGTTCATCGTCAATACGGGAATCGCCGTAACCCCGCCCATATTTATCGTAACCATCATTAACTGACGCCGAGCTACGCTCCATCGGCAAAGCCTATTAACCACGGGGTTGGTTGAGTCGCTCAACGGCACGGTACGCGGAAGGTTGAGAGTAAAACTCAAATCAGTTACGCTCTCCGGAAACTGCCCCGAGATTGGTAAGCTCTTCTGGAAACTAGCCACTGCCTCACGGACTGATTTCTCCATTCTGCTCAAGTTCAAAACGAGTCCAATACGTGCGGGATTGCATCCCACGACAAGCTGTTCAGCATACGAGTTTAAGGCTTCAAGTGCCGGGAGCACGTCTTCTATGACAGGTGGACTTCCCTGGGGTGCAGGAAGGCCTATCTGACCTTCTCGCGGCGGCGCTCCCGCCGAGAGCTTCAACTCCAGGCGCCCTGGCTGGGCCGTAATCGTGGCAGTATAATTCCCGACAGGCCCAAATGCTTGTGCGACAGGACCGGGACCAAGCCCCGCAACAGGCCCCTGGTACGAGCGGGGGGGCGGCGGAAAACACCCTGAGCCAAGGTTGTAGTGCGTCAGGGACTGCGCCTGGCACGGGAGGCATAAACACAACGCAGTCCACGGAATCAGCGGACCAAGTCACAAACCAAGCCTCATACTCCCGAGCAGCGGAGAGAACTGGGTCATCGGTGGAAGTTTCCCAAAACAGAAATGAACGTTACCCCTACACTGATTAAATGGCCAAATCGTAGCCAACGCAAGTGGCCGATGGACCTGAACCGGCGGCCTTGTGCGAAGACCGCATTTAGCAACAATCCCTTGGAATTTACGTACCCAAAAATGGGGACGGATTAGGTGATTTTCCAGTTTCGCTGGTTAGCGATGGCTACTTGAGCATGAGCGCGCCCGTGTGGCAACGCCATCCTGTGACTGCATCTAAATAGACCTTCCGGGACCACGAATGGCGGGGATGGGCGCAGATCGGACGTTGGTGAATATCATTCAAAATGTCTGGCTTCATCCCCCAGCGCCCGCCACATAAGCAGGGCCTGGGCGGTGCCGGCGACGTCGTGAACGCGCAGGATCGCCGCACCCCGGTTCGCGGCGAACAGGGCGGCGGCGATCGATCCGGCATCGCGCCGCGCCGGATCGGCCTCGCCCGCGAGCGCGCCGATGAAGCGCTTGCGCGACACGCCGACCAGCAGCGGGTGGCCGAGTGCCTGAAACCGGCCGAGCGAACGGAACAGAACCACATTCTGCTTGCCCTGCTTGGCGAAGCCGAAACCGGGATCGAGCGCGATCGCCTCGGGCGCGATGCCGGCCTGCAGCGCCGCATCCCGCCGCTGCGCGAGTTCATCGATCACCTCCCGCACCAGATCGGCGTAATGGGCGTGGCATCCCATCGTCGCCGGGGTGCCGCGCATATGCATCAGCACCACCGGGCAGCCCCGCGCCGCGACCAGGGACGCGGCCCGAGGATCATGCCGCAGCCCGGAGATGTCGTTGACGATGCGCGCCCCGGCATCGAGCGCTGCCGCCATCGTGGCCGCGTTGCGGGTGTCGATCGAGATCGCGATCCCGTCTTCAGCCAAAGCTCGAATCACCGGCACGACCCGCGCCGATTCTTCCTCCGACGTCACCGCTTCGGCGCCGGGCCGCGTGCTCTCGCCGCCGATATCGACGATGTCGGCCCCGGCCTCGCGCATCGCCCGTCCGGCGGCGATCGCGGCCTCGGCCACGGCGAATCGCCCGCCATCGGAAAAACTGTCGGGCGTGACGTTGAGAATCCCCATCACCAGCGGCCGGGACAGGTCGAATCCGGCCCAGCGTCGCGGCGACAGCACTTCGTCGATCGGCATGGAAGGCGGATAGCCGGATTTCCGCCCGCCGCCAATGCGCCTGCCAGCACGACCGCCATCGCGAAACGCGTCACGCGATGACGACGCTCGAAAAAGTTCCGGTCAGAAAGATAAAATTACCCCAATTTCGGCGGCGCGATCGACCCTCCGGCATGATCGATCGCGGCGCCATGGCCGTGCTTATGTGCCTGATGAACCGCCAGCCCCGGCGCCGGCGCGGTCGCCTGCATCTGTGCCAGCATCGCGGTCAGCGCCGCGCCGAAACCGGGCTGGCTGGCGGGTTTCATGCCGCCGCCATAGGCGATGGGCTGGGCTCCGGCGCCCTGGGTGGGAATGATCATGATGTCCGCTCCGATCAGGCTGTTGGCGCATCGGGCAGTGCAGGGATCGTGCCAGGCACGCTGCGGCGGAAATGCCGCGATTTCCAGCGGGATTTGCCAAATCGGTCTTGCCGTGCCGGCAGCTATTGCCGGGCAAATTATGCCGGTCCTATGATGCGGCGATGATCGGGTTGCCATCGCGGATCGACCTGCTGAACGCCATCGCGCCGCGCTATGGCACCAGCGTCGTGCGCGACCTCGCCTATGGCCCCGATCCGCGCCACCTGCTCGACATCTACCGCCCCACGCGGCAGCGCCAGGCTCTGCCGGTCGTGGTTTTCTTCTATGGCGGCGCCTGGCAGAGCGGCGAGCGGTCGGAATACCGGTTCGTCGGCGCCGCCCTGGCCCGGCTCGGCCTGATCGTCGCGATCGCCGATTACCGGCTCTATCCGGCGGTGCGCTACCCCGCTTTCATCCAGGACGCGGCACGGGCGACCGCCTGGATCGCCCGCGACATCGACGGCTATGGCGGCGATCCGCGCGCGATTTTCATCGCCGGGCATTCCGCCGGCGCCTATCTCGCGCTGATGCTGGCCCTGGCACCCGCCTATCTGGCCGAAGCTGGATATGACCGGGCCTCTCTCGCCGGCGCGATCGGGCTTGCCGGGCCCTACGATTTCCTGCCGCTCACCCGCCCCGCCTACCAGAAAATCTTCGCGCCCGAACCGGATCTCGCGAACACCCAGCCGGTCACCCATGCCGATTCCTCGGCGCCGCCCTGCCTGCTGCTGACCGGGGCGAAGGACCGGCGCGTATCCCCGGCAAATACCGCCCAGCTCGCCGAAAGGCTGCGCGCGGCGGGAGCGACCGTCGATACCCGCATCTATCCGGGGCTGGGCCATACCAGGATTCTGCTGTCGGTCCTGGCCTGGCCCGGCCTGTCCGCCCCGGTTCCGGCCGATATCGCGGGCTTCATCGCCCGCACGCTGGACTCGGAGGCGCGGGTCGATCGCCTCGCTCAGAGGCGCGATATGGCGGGACGCGCGAATCCAGGCTAACCATCGCGCATGACCCTTGAACCCGCGACTCTTTACATCGGCAACCGGCGCTATTCCTCCTGGTCGCTGCGCGGCTGGCTGGCGGTCCGGCTGTCCGGCCTTCCCGCCGAGGCCGAGGTGATTCCGCTCAAGGGCGGCGTCACGCCGGAAGTCCGCGCGGTCTCGCCCTCCGGTTTCGTGCCCTATCTGGAGCATGACGGCGCCAAAATCTGGGACAGCCTCGCCATTCTCGAATACTGCGCCGAGATCGCCCCCGCGCTCTGGCCGTCTGAGCGCATCGCCCGCGCCCATGCCCGCGCCATCGCGGCGGAAATGCATAGCGGGTTCCGCGAGCTGCGCCTCGCCATGCCGATGAATTGCTGCCGGACCTTTCCGGGGCACGGCCAAAACGACGGCAGCCTCGCGGATATCGCCCGGATCGAGGCGATCTGGACCGAAACCCGCGCGCGTTTCGGCGCGAACGGGCCGTTCCTGTTCGGTGCCGGTTTCACCGGCGCCGACGTGATGTTCGCGCCGGTGGCGTCACGCTTCCTGACCTACGCCCCGCCGCTCTCGAAACCGGCACTAGCCTATGTGCAGGCAGTGCGTGCTCATTCGCTGGTCGCGGAATGGTATCGCCTCGCCGCCACCGAACCCGAATCCTGGCAGATCGAGAAATACGAAACGATTTCATGACCCATCTGAAACATCTCATCTTCGGCCTCGTTCTCGCCGCGCTCGCCGCGCTCGCCGCCCCTGCCTTCGCCCAGACTGCGGCGAACGTCATGCCCGGCATCACGGTCGGCCAGGGCTGGACCCGCGTGACCCGCGAGGCCGGCAAATCGACGCCCGGCTTCTTCACCATCCATAATGACGGGCTGACCCCCGATACCCTGGTCTCGACGAGCTGCCCGGTCGCGCACCGGACGGTTCTGCTCGACCGCACCGGCAAGGCGATCGGCGCGATCAGGATCAAGCCCGGCCAGACCGTCACGCTGGCGCCGGACGGGGCGCATCTGATGCTCGAACAGAACCGGTTCCGCTTCTACGCGAGCGGGCTGATCCCGTGCAGCATCGATTTCCTGGGCGCGGGCAAGATGATCCTGTATCTGCATGTCGAGCCCGACAATGCAAAAACCTATCACCCCGCCCATCGCGCCATCGTCAAGGATTGACGCGCTGATCGCCGAGGCGCGGGCCTGCACGGTCTGCGCCCCTGCACTTCCCCTCGGGCCAAGGCCGGTCGTCCGCGCCTCCGCCACCGCCCGTCTGCTGATCGTCGGCCAGGCACCGGGCACGCGGGTTCATGAAACCGGCATCCCGTGGAACGACAAGTCAGGCGACCGGCTGCGCGACTGGCTCGGCCTCGATCGCGCTTCGTTCTACGACACCAGCCGAATCGCCATCCTGCCCATCGGCTTCTGCTATCCGGGGCGCCTCCCGCGCGGCGGAGATGCGCCGCCGCGCCCCGAATGCGCGCCGCTCTGGCAGGCGCGGTTTTCCGCCGCGCTGCCCGCACTTCGCCTGACCCTTCTGGTGGGTAGCTACGCCCAGGCCTATTATCTCGGCAAGGGCAGGCTCGAAGCGCGGGTGCTCGGCTACCGGGATTTCCTGCCGGCCCGGTTTCCGCTGCCCCATCCGTCCTGGCGCACCCGTGCCTGGGCGGCGCGGCGGCCCTGGTTCGAGGCGGAGATCATCCCCGCGCTGCGCGAAGCCGTTACCGCGATTCTCAGTATTGAAGGAGCAAAAAAATGATCGCCAAGCTGACCGAGGCCGAGCGTGCCGCGCTGGTCGATCTTCTGCCGAACTGGATCCTGGCCAAGGGCCGCGACGCGATCGAGCGGTCGTTCAAGTTCCGGGATTTTTCCGAAGCATTCGGTTTCATGACCCGCGTTGCCTTGCTCGCCGAGAAGCACGACCACCACCCGGAATGGTCGAATGTGTGGAACCGGGTTTCGATCGCCCTGACCACCCACGACGCCGGCGGCCTGTCCGAGCGCGACATCAAACTCGCCGAGGCGATCGACCTGATCGCCTGAGCGCGTTCTCTATCGGCCGGCGCTACAAGATAAACCGGCTGAGATCGCCTTTGGCAGCGAGCGGCGCCACCTTCTCGCGCACCAGCGACGCATCCACCGTGATGCTCTCCCCGGCCTTGTCGGTCGCGGCGAAGCTGATCTCCTCCAGCATCCGCTCCAGCACGGTCGCCAGCCGCCGCGCGCCGATATTCTCGACCCGGTCGTTGATATCGGCGGCGAGGGTGGCGATCGCATCCACCGCATCGTCGGTGAAGTCGAGATGGACCTTCTCGGTGTCCATCAGCGCGACATACTGCTTGAGCAGCGAATGCTCGGGCTCGGTCAGAATCCGCCGGAAATCCTCCCGCGTCAGCGACGCCAGCTCGACGCGGATCGGCAGGCGCCCCTGCAATTCGGGCAGCAGATCCGCCGGCTTCGCCACATGGAACGCGCCCGAGGCGATGAACAGGATGTGGTCGGTCTTCACCGGCCCGTATTTGGTCGAAACCGTGGTGCCTTCGATCAGCGGCAGCAAATCGCGCTGCACCCCCTCGCGCGAGACATCGCCGCCGCGAAACCCGCCTTCGGTGCGGGCGCAGATCTTGTCGATCTCGTCGAGAAAGACAATGCCGTGATTCTCGGCGTGCGACCGCGCATCGGCGACGAGCTGTTCGGTGTCGAGCAGCCGGTCCGCCTCCTCGCGGTTCAGCGCCTGTCGCGCCGCCGCCACGCTCATCCGCTTGCGGCCCTGCTGGCGGCCGAACATCGACTTCATCATGTCGCCGAGATTGATCGCCCCACCCGGCGGCATACCGGGGATATCCATCTGGCCGATCACCCCGCCGGGGGCTTCGGCGATCTCGATGTCGATTTCCTTGTCTTCGAGTTCGCCGTCGCGCAGCATCCGGCGGAACCGGTTGCGGGTTTCCGCCGCGGCACCCTCGCCCACCAGAGCGGTCACCAGCCGCTCCTCGGCGGCGAGTTCGGCGCGCGCCTGCACGCCCTTGCGGTTGAGTTCGCGCAGCATGTTGATCGACACCTCGACCAGATCGCGCACGATGCTCTCCACATCCCGCCCGACATAGCCGACTTCGGTGAACTTGGTCGCCTCGACCTTGATGAACGGCGCCTGCGCGAGCTTCGCCAGTCTGCGCGCGATCTCGGTCTTGCCGCAGCCGGTCGGGCCGATCATCAGGATGTTCTTCGGCACGACCTCCTCGCGCATGGCTTCCGGCAATTGCTGGCGGCGCCAGCGGTTGCGCAGCGCGATGGCGACGGCGCGTTTCGCGTCGTCCTGGCCGACGATGAACCGGTCGAGCTCGGAGACGATTTCGCGCGGGGTATAGGTGGGGCTGTCGATCACAGGGTTTCAACAATCACGTTATGGTTGGTGTAGATGCAGATGTCGCCGGCGATCGCCATTGCGCGGCGGGCGATCTCCTCAGCGGCGAGCCCATCGACGGTGAGCAGCGCGCGGGCGGCGGCGAGCGCGTAGTTGCCGCCCGAGCCGATCGCGATGATCCCGTCCTCCGGCTCCAGCACGTCGCCATTGCCGGTCAGCGTGTAGGAATGCACTTTATCGGCCACCGCCATCATCGCCTCCAGCCGGCGCAGATAGCGATCGGTCCGCCAGTCCTTCGCGAGCTCGACACAGGCCCGCTCGAGCTGGTTGGGAAACCGCTCCAGCTTGGCTTCCAGCCGTTCGAGCAGGGTAAAGGCGTCGGCGGTGGCGCCGGCGAACCCGGCGAGCACCGCGCCGCCGCCGATGCGCCGCACCTTGCGCGCATTGCCCTTCACCACGGTATTGCCCAGGCTCACCTGGCCGTCGCCGGCCATGGCGACCGAGCCGCCCGCCCGCACACAGAGAATGGTCGTGCCATGCCAGCCGACCGGATCGTTCGGATTCGTCATGAGCGCGGAGATGGCATCGCCCGACGCTTCCGGCAAGCGCGGCATGACTGCGATGCCGAATCCGGGGCCGGGGGATCGATTCCCTTGCCAATCGTCGCGGGTGCTGGCTTAACGATAAAGATCGAAAAATTGCTCGCCATTGGCGGGCGACTCGAAAGCGGGGAGCAAAAATGTCTGGACAGCAATCGGCTGACATCGCGGCGCGGCTCGATCGGCGCATTGGTCGTGTGGTTCCTGCAGCGCGGCATTCCCGAAAGCCCGCGCTGGCTCGCCCGCCACGGCCGGATCGCCGAGGCGGAGGCAATCGTCGCCGAGATCGAGCGGAAAGTCGCCGCGGAGAAAAAAATCGCCCTGCCGCCACCGCAGCCGGCAGCGCCCGAGGAAGCCGGCACCGGCTCGTTCGCCGAGATTTTCGGCCCGCTCTATCTGAAGCGCACGATCATCCTGTCGATCTTCAACATGGCCCAGGTGATCGGCTTCTACGGCTTCGCCGCCTGGGTGCCGACGCTGCTGATCCATCGCGGCATCCATGTCACCGCGAGTCTCGAATACGCGTTCATCATCGCCATCGCCAATCCGTTCGGCCCGCTGCTCGGCACCCTGTTCGCCGACAGGCTGGAACGCAAGACCCAGATCATCGGCGGACTGCTGGTGATGGGCATCGTGATCGCACTGTTCGCCCAGTCCTCCGCGCCGCCGGTGCTGATCGTGCTCGGCGTGCTGTTCACCCTCGCCTCCAACGTGATGTCCTTCGCCTATCACGGCTACCAGCCCGAGCTTTACCCCACGCGCATCCGCGCCCGCGCCGTCGGCTTCGTCTATTCCTGGAGCCGGATCGCCGCCGCCTTCGCCGGTCTCGCGATCGGCATCCTGCTCGCCGATTACGGCGTTCCCGGCGTCGCGGTGTTCATCGGCATCGCGATGATCGTCGGCATCGTCATGATCGCGCTCGGGCCCTCCACCAGGGGCTTGGCCCTCGAACAGATCAACCATTGAACCATTACTGCCCTCAGTCGCCGGATGGGCGGAGTTGCGCAAGGTTCCGGCAATCCGAAGGATCGCTGGAAGCGCAACGGAGGGGCATCCGCGCCATCGCGCCATAAGGCGCGTCCCGCGCCAGGGGCTTCGCGCCACAAGACGCGCGCCGCATTACGAGCTGACGCTACGTTTTGCTGAGTCAATTTCCTGATAACCGGCTCCGCATCATTGGCGGAGCGGGGGATTTGGGCTAGGCAGCCCCCATGGCCCGCACCGCAGAGATCACCCGCAAGACCTCCGAAACCGCGATCGAACTTGCCCTCGATCTCGACGGCACCGGCCGCACCGAAATCGCCACCGGCATCGGCTTTTTCGACCACATGCTCACCGCCTTCGGCCGCCACGCCATGCTCGACCTCGCGGTCCGCGCCGAGGGCGACCTGCATATCGACGCGCATCACACGATCGAGGACACCGGCATCGTGCTCGGCCAGGCGATCCGCCAGGCGCTGGGCGACAAATCCGGCATCACCCGCTTCGGCTTCGCGGCGACCCCGATGGACGAGGCGCTGTGCGAGGCGGCGATCGACCTGTCCGGGCGCGGCTTCCTGGTGTTCGACATGACGTTCGAACGCCCGATGCTCGGCGACATGGACACCCAGCTTGTCGAGGAATTCTTCCGCGCCCTGACCGTGAATGGCGGCTTCGCCCTGCATCTCACCCGCCGCGCCGGCAGCAATGCCCATCACGTCGCCGAAGCCGCGTTCAAGGCCGCTGCGCGCGCGCTCCGCGTGGCGGCCGAGCCCGACCCGCGCGCCCAGGGCGCTGTCCCCTCCACCAAGGGCGTGCTGTGAATCTCGCGGTCATCGACTATGGCAGCGGCAACCTCGCCTCCGCCGCACGCGGGCTCGAACTCGCGGCCTCGCGGCTCGGCATCGGCGCGCGGATCGCGATCACCGACGAACCGGATGCGGTGGCACGGGCCGACCGCATCGTCCTGCCCGGCCAGGGCGCCTTCGCCGATTGCGCGCGCGGCCTCGCGGCGAAACCGGGGCTCCGCGACGCCATGCTCAGCCGGGTCGAGAACGGCGCGCCGTTCCTCGGCATCTGTGTCGGCATGCAACTCATGGCCGCGCGCGGGCTGGAACACGAAATCACTCAGGGCTTCGGCTGGATCGAGGGCGACATCGCCCCGATCGCGGCGGACGGGCTGCGCCTGCCCCATATGGGCTGGAACGAGCTGTCCTTCACACCCGGCGCGCACCCGCTGCTGGAAGGCATCGAGCCCGGCGATCACGCCTATTTCGTTCACTCCTATGCGCTCGCGTCGAACACCAAGGACGTCATCGCCACCACCGATTATGGAACGCAAATCGTCGCCATGGTCGCCTCCGGCAATCGCGCCGGTACCCAGTTCCATGTCGAAAAGAGTCAGGAGGTGGGCCTGACCATTCTCGCCAATTTCCTGCGCTGGACCCCGCAATGAGCAAAGCCCAAACCCAGGATCTCCCTCCGCCGGACACGCTGGCGGTCGATCGCCTCGCCGAGATCGCCGACGACGACATGCAGGCGCTGTGCGAAGCGGCCGACGCCGCGATCATCGACGGCGGCGGCTTCGGCTGGCTTAAGCCACCCGGCCGCGCGGCGCTGGAACAGTATTTCCGCGGCGTGATCCTGGTGCCCGAGCGCGAGCTGTTCGTCGGGCGGATGGACGGCACGATCTACGGCGCCGCCCAGCTCGTCCGCCCGCCGCGCAACAACGAGGCGCAGGCGTTCGGCGCCACGCTCATGCATAATTTCGTCGCACCCTATGCGCGTGGCCACGGCCTCGCCCGGCTGATCGTGAGCCGGCTGGAAGACCGCGCCCGGTCGCTCGGCTATCAGGTGCTCAATCTCGATGTCCGGGAAACCCAGACTGCGGCGATCGCGCTTTACGAAGCCGCCGGCTTCATCCGCTGGGGCACCCATCCGGCCTATGCCCGCGCCGACGGCCGCACGGTCGCCGGGCATTACTACTACAAGCTGCTGCAAGCGGGCTCGTAGGGTGTGTCCCCCATGGCGCTGACCCTGTATCCCGCGATCGACCTCAAGGACGGCGCCTGCGTGCGGCTGAAGCGCGGCGCGATGGATCAGGCCACGATCTACGCCGAAGACCCGGCGGCGCAGGCGCGCGCCTTCGAGGCGGCAGGATTTCGCGCGCTCCACGTGGTCGATCTCGACGGCGCCTTCGAAGGCCGCCCGGTGAACGGGGATGCGGTGCGGGCGATTCTCCGCGCGGTCTCTGTCCCGGTGCAGCTCGGCGGCGGTATCCGCGACATGGTGGGGATCGAGGCGTGGCTCGCCCTCGGCATTTCCCGCGTCATCCTCGGCAGCGCCGCCGTCAAAAATCCCGGACTGGTCCGCGCAGCCGGCGCCAGATACCCCGGCCGCATCGTCGTCGGCATCGACGCGCGGGACGGCATGGTCGCGACCGAGGGCTGGGCGGAAACCTCGCGCCTCACCGCGACCGATCTCGCCCACCGGCTCGAAGACACCGGGATCGCCGCGATCATCCACACCGATATCGCGCGCGACGGCATGCTCGCCGGCCTCAATCTCGCCGCCACCGAGGCGCTGGCGGACACGATTGCCATCCCGGTCATCGCCTCCGGCGGCGTCGCCGGAATCGCTGATATTCTGCGCCTCCGCGAAGCCGCCGCCCGCACCAGAAACCTTACCGGCGCGATCATCGGCCGCGCGCTCTACGACGGCAGCCTCGATGCCGCATCCGCCCTGGCGGAAGCCGCCTGATGCTGAAACCGCCATGCTGAAGCTGCGCGTCATCCCCTGCCTGGACGTGAAGGATGGCCGCGTGGTGAAGGGCGTGAACTTCGTCGCGCTGCGCGATGCCGGCGACCCGGTCGAGCAGGCTTCGGTCTACGATTCGGCGGGCGCCGACGAACTGACCTTCCTGGACATCACCGCGAGCCACGAGAATCGCGACACCATTCTCGATGTCGTCTCGCGCACCGCCGCGCGCGTGTTCCTGCCGCTCACCGTCGGCGGCGGCATCAGGACGACCGAGGACATGCGCCGCCTGCTGCTCGCCGGGGCGGATAAATGCAGCATCAATTCCGCCGCCATCGCAAGGCCGGATTTCATCAACGAGGCGGCGCGCAAATTCGGCAGCCAATGCGTGGTCGTCGCGGTCGATGCCCGCGCCACCGGCAACGGCACCTGGGAAATCTTCACCCATGGCGGGCGGCGCGGCACCGGGATCGACGCCATCGCCTGGTGCGCCGAGGCGGCCGCGCGCGGCGCCGGCGAAATCCTGCTCACCTCGATGGACCGGGACGGCACCGGCCAGGGCTTCGATATCCCGCTCCTCCGCGCGGCGACCGGTGCCGTCACCATTCCGGTGATCGCCTCCGGCGGCGTCGGCACGCTCGATCATTTCGTCGAGGGCGCGCGCGCCGGGGCGACCGGCCTGCTCGCCGCCAGCGTGTTCCATTTCGGCCAGTTCACCATCGCCGCGGTGAAAGCGGCGCTGGCCGGCGCCGGATTGCCGGTCCGCCCGATCCCGTCACCACGCCCGTCATTGCGAGCGCCGCGAAGCAATCCATCTCCGGGCACCGCAAACGGCAATAGGGCGCGTTGAAAGGAATTTCATGGCGAAAAAGCCCGTCAAACCCAAGGCGACCAAAACCAAAACCAAGGCAGCGTCCTCGCGCAAATCCAGGCCGGCAGCCCTGCCGCCGGTGCCGCACCTCAGGCCGGACGCGCCGGATGCGCGCGTGCTCGATCGTCTCTGGTCCACCATCATCGCGCGCAAATCGGCCGATCCGCTGATCAGCCATTCCGCCCGCCTGCTCTCGCGCGGCACCAACAAGGTGGCGCAGAAATTCGGCGAGGAAGCGATCGAATGCCTGATCGAGGCGGTCGCCGGCAACCGGGACGCGCTGATCGCCGAAAGCGCCGATGTGCTCTATCATCTCCTGGTGATGTGGGTCTCCACCGGCCTGCGCCCCGAGGATGTCTGGGCCGAACTGAAACGCCGCGAGGGAATTTCCGGCATCGCCGAAAAATCCGCCCGCCCCGTCATGCTCGCCATCGCCGAAACGAGGAAAATCCCATGACCGTCAATCCCAAGCCCGGCGTGTCCGGCAAACCGCCCTATGACGACAGCAACATCTTCGCCAGAATCCTGCGCGGCGAAATCCCTTGCCGCAAGGTCTATGAAGACCAATGGTGCCTCGCCTTTCACGACATCAACCCGCAGGCGCCGCACCATGTTCTGGTGATTCCCAAATCGCCCTACATCTCCTTCGCCGATTTTTCCGCCGGCGCGCCGGACGCGGAAATCGCCGGCTTCATCCGCGCCGTCGGCCATGTCGCGAACATGCTCGGCTTCGAGGAGAGCGGCTATCGGCTGCTCGCCAATATGGGGCCGGACAGCCACCAGGAAGTCCCGCATTTCCACGTCCATCTTTTCGCCGGCCGGCCGCTGGGACCAATGCTGGTCCGGTGATCTTCCGGCCATGACCCTGCCGCCGACCGAAACCGTGCGCGCGGAGCTCGGCGATCTCGATTGCCGGACCACCGGCGCCATCCTCGGCGCAATGCTCGACCAGGAGGTTCGCGCCCAGGCCGCGTTGCGCGATGCAGCCCCCGCCCTCGCCGCCCTGATCGACGCGGTGTTCGAAAAACTCGCGTCCGGCGGCCGGCTGTTCTATGCCGGCGCCGGCACCTCCGGCCGGCTCGCCGTGCTCGATGCGGTGGAATGCGGCCCCACCTTCTCGCTGCCGCCCGGCATCATCGTCCCGATCGTCGCCGGCGGCGATTCAGCAATCGCCGGCGCGGTCGAGGGCGCGGAGGACGATGTTGCGGCGCCCGCCGCCATCCTGGCCAGCCACGATATCGGCCCGAACGACGCTCTCGTCGGCATCGCCGCCTCGGGCGGCACGCGCTTCACCCGCGCTGCGATCGAAGCGGCGAAATCTCGCGGCGCGCTCGCCGGCTGCATCGTCAACAGCCCCGGCCCGATCGCGGATGAAGCCGATATCGCGGTGATCGTCGAAACCGGCGCCGAAATTCTCGCCGGCTCGACCCGGCTTTCCGCCGGCACCACCCAGAAAATCGCGCTCAACGCGCTGTCGACCATCGTGATGATCCGCCTCGGCAAGACCTTCGGCCCCTACATGGTCGATCTCAAGCCGACCAACGCCAAGCTGCGCGCCCGTGCGATTCGCATCGTCGCCGCGATCGCGCACTGCGATCCCCAAACCGCTGAGGCCGCCCTGCGCGACGCCGGCTTCGAAGCGAAAACCGCCATAATCATGCTCCGCCGCGGCCTTGACGCCCAATCCGCCCGCGCGCGCCTGTCCGATGCCAAGAACCGCCTCCGCGCCGCCCTCGATCCAGCCTCGCCCACGCAAAACGCAACCGCACCACCGCGCGGCTTCTGACACAATCCAGAATCGCCGCCGCTTCCGCCACCCTAATCGCCTGCATCACATCACGGCGAAATTTCGTAAATAACAACTATTGCCGGTTCAGGGATTCTTCCTCGCAGATGAGTTTCGCGAGATCCGTCATGCGCTGCCGATGATTCGCCATCTGCTCGTCGATTGCCGAATCCGGTTTTTCGTCGGAATTTTCACCATCATCAAGATAATGCTTCGCGAACAGTCCCATGACGTGTGCAACGCCGTCCGGCCTGATCGAACGCAAATCGGGTTCGAAATATGTGTTGCCGGCATGTTGCCCGGTAATGATTTCGAATGACGGAAAATAGGCGATGCTGTCGCTCTCGTTCGCGACGACATCGGCCGCCACGCGCAACACCGCTTTTGAATATGCCGTTGAAACAAGAACGCTTCGGTCTTCCATCGTGGCGACAAGAGGCACCGGAGACACGGTCAGAATAAAGCGGGCTCGGGGATTTCTGTCCTGGATGAAGTCTATCGCGTTCCGCAGATCGCTCGTTACATCGCTGACCGAAAAATTTCGATATTCGTACTTCGCTCCATCGAAAATACCGCCGGCGACGCCAGGGCAAAGGGGAAGAACCGCGCCATCGTCACGCCCAACCCACGCCTCCGTGAGACCCAGGGTGAATACAAATACGTCGAGTTCCTCGACCATGGTTCGAACCGCCGAAAAATGCTGTTTGCGATCGAGTTGTAGTTCCTTGATTGATGAAAACCCACCCGGCTGAATTTGCGGGCGAAACGGATCAACAAACCGGCCGCTTTCGTTCGTCCAGACATCCTCAAACGGACAGAAAAGCTGATACGCCCGTTCCAGAAGTTGCAGGAGCTGGCGGCTCGTATAAAGATTGCCAAACCGCGCGCTGAACGTGCCGTAATTGTAATCATCGGTGAACCATCCGGCGAACGCCGGGTGTGGCCGCTCGACCACGAAATAATTATACCCGGCAATTTGCAGATATCTTGCGATGTGCTGAGCAAAACAGCTTCCGGCGGTGGCAATTTTGTGATTTTTCCCGAGTTTGAATTTACCACGGACGACCGGATCGACCGTCCTGAAGTCGGTCGCCGCGATCGAGGGCCGCCAAAAGCAATAGTCAGGCCGATGCTTGTATGGATGATCGCCCATTTGTTTATTGCTCCGACGATTTGAACCGATCGAGAACCTGCTCTACGATGAGCCTGCCATAATCCGCATTGCCGTGAAATGCATCTGAAACAAATCGTTCGGAAAGCGATCCGTCTGTATCGAAGCAGGCTAGCGGCGGAGGCAGATAGATGGCGCCCGCCTTCGTCGCCTCCTGCTCCATCGCCTTCGTGTTGGTTTTCCAGAGCTTTCTGCGAAACGCCGGCGAATTCAGGCCGTTTTTCTCCATGTCCTCCCGCCACGATGGCGGGATGAACGCGGCGAGCCGCTCCTGCGACGCGATCGGCGGCGGCACCGAAGGCACGATCACTGGACCGCCGTAAAACGGCCGGACCCAGCCGATGAACTCCATCGCCAGCCGCTGGATGTGGGCGAAATGCTTCACCAGGATGTCATGCGGCACCAATTGCCCCGCCAACTCGCTTCCATCGCCGTCATCGTCGGGATCGACGAAATCGAACGGCGCCGGCATTTTTATCGCGCCGATCTCGAAATCGTTGCTGTTGCCGATCGCCGCGACAATGCAATCGGGCGGTCGCCGGGCGACTTCGTTCGCCAGAGCATCGACAAGTTTTTGATTATATACGAAGTGTCCATCCGAATAGACGACACCAGGCTGGAAATTCAGGTCGAAGAAGCTGAACGCCTTGACCGATATTTCACTCCCGACGAGTGGTGTGCCCCGCCCAATGGCCTCCAGGTGACTGCCGCCGGTGATGTAGATCGTGGTGCCATCGGCCACTGCCAGTTACCTCAACAAAGAGTTTTGTGACTTGGTTGCATTGTTTTCAGCGATTTTTGTCGGAGCACGAATACTGGATTTTCGATTTCAATTGATTTCGTTAATATGATTTTCTAACATTTGTCGTAAAACCGGCTCACCGAATTTTTCATACAGCCCATAACGCTCACGCCAATGGTTACCATGCGCTTCTAAACCTGTCGCGCCACGAAACGCTCTGCCGCCATTCAAAACTTTCTTCCGCACATGCTCAATCGATCGAAGCGGAAAGTGGCACATGTAAAAGTCATTGAGCGCCATGGATCTTACGCCGTTCGAATCGCCTTCATATTCTGCAACAAAATGATTGCCCATCATCGGTAACAAGCCCGATCCAACCCGGAGCGCGACTTTTGGCACCACAGGCAGGAGGCGGGAATTGAAACGCGTGAATATGGCGAACGGATCGGCATTTTCGGGCATCGCCTCGATCAAATCGGACGACGCGCCGTTGACCCAATGAAATACAAGAATTTTTGCCGCCGGATCATTCAGGATTGCATCGAACTCGGCAACGGCTCGGACGTCATCTTCGCCAGCAAACGCGATGAATTCATCGGCATCGACGAAAAACAGCCACTCCAGCACCGTGCCCGCGAGCTTTGCATATTGTGGCAGAATCGCCTGAAACATGGCCATTTTATCGGATTGATAATAACCGACAACCGGATCATGGACGTATAAAACGATGCTGTCGGCATGATTTTCGCGAAACCGGGCGATCAGTTTCGCGGTTTCGTCGGTGCTGGCGTTGTCGAGCACGCAAAAGGCACGGAACCCCAACGCATGATAGTGATCGAGATGCTGCGTGATGATATCGGCTTCATCCTTAACCATCATCACGAGCCCCGCACGGGCAAGCGCCGCCACCCGACCGGACATATGCGGGCGCCATCCCGGCCGGCCCCGCGTCTCGTTGAAGTGCCAATAGGCCCGCATTCCCGAGGCGTAGCGCGCGATCTCCGCCTTTCCGTCCGGCCGAAGTCCGGCGTAGTGCGCTTCGATCAGCGGCAGGCGCTCGGAATCGCGGCCTTCGGCGGCGTAGAGTTCCGCCATTGCCTGCACCGGCCAATGGCTGCCGGGATCATGCGCCATCGCCCGGCGAATCTCCGCCTCGGCCGCGCGAAAATCTCCCAGACGGCGCAGGCAATCCGCATGTTCCAGCAGGCCGCGAAATCGCAACACCCCGTCATTTGATTGAGTGAACGGCACGAACACGGCGGCGGCATCGGCGAACTGGCCCGCATCCTTGCATCGCCCGGCCAGAGCGAGCGCGATGTCGAAATCGTCCGGTTTCTGAAAAGCCTCGACCTGCAGAAACCTCAAGGCTTCGTCCGAAAGCCCGGCGGCATCGAATGCGGCGAGACGATCCTTCCAGCCCTGCCCAGCCATCTCATCCATCGAATGCCAGCCCCATCCGAAACGTCCACCCCAATTAGGTCCGGTTTGGTCCCTTTGTTTCACGTGAAACAAGAGACAGTTATCATGATTAACTTTTTGGATTTTCAGCTAACGTCATCGCCGCCAGCATCGCCCGCACCCCGGCGGCGGGGCCATCGGGATGATTCCACACCGCCCCGACCACCGCAAGAAAATCGGCCCCGGCCTCGACCAGGGGGGCGCAATTCTCCGGCGTGATCCCGCCGATCGCGACGCACGGCACCTCCATCACGTCCGCCCACCACGCGATGATATCCACTTCCGCGCGCGTCTTGGCCTGCTTGGTCGCGGTGGGAAAAAACGCACCGAACGCCACATAATCCGCGCCCGCCTCGGCGGCTTCCATCGCGAGATGCCGCGATGAATGGCACGTCACCCCGAGGCTGAGGCCGCCCAGCATCCGCCGCGCCGCCGCGACGCCGCCTGGGCCCAGATCTTCCTGGCCGAGATGGGCGCCGTCGCACCCTAGCTCCACCGCGAGATCGGCGCGGTCGTTCACCAGGAACGCCACATCCCGCGCCTGCGCGACCGGGCGCAGCGCGTCGATCGCCCGCCTGACCTCATCCTCCGCCGCATCCTTCAGCCGCAACTGAACGCAGGCGACCGGACCGGCATCGAGTGCCGCCGCCAGCGCATCGGGGAAGGTCGCCACCTCGATGCGCGGCGGCGTGACCAGATAAAGCTGGCTCAAGCCTTTCCTTGATAGATCGCGATAATCCGCGCGAGCAGCGCCAGCGCTTCGTCGCGCGGGCGGGTGAACGAATTGCGCCCGATGATCGAGCCCGTCGCGCCGCCTTCGTGCAGTCCCTTCACCGTCTCGATCAGCACGTCCGCAGTTCCGGCCTCGCCGCCCGAGAACACCACCAGCCGCCGCCCGGCGAAGCAGGACTGCACGACATGCTCGACCCGCTTTGCAAGGGTCGAAATATCGACCTTCTCATAGGCTTTTTTCGCCGCTTCCAGCCCGATATGCTCGGTCGGCGGCTTCACCTTGATGATATGTGCGCCCAGCAGTGCCGCCATATGCGCGGCATAGGCGCAGATATCGACGGCGGTTTCGGCCTTCTTGTCGAGGTTCGGCCCGCGCGGATACGACCACAAAACCACCGCCAGCCCCACCGATTTCGCTTCCTCGGCCAGCTCGCGGAACTCCTCCATCATCTCGAACTGATATTCGCTGCCCGGATAGATGGTGAAGCCGATCGCCGCACAACCCAGCCGCAGCGCGTCCGATACCGAGCCGGTCACCGCCTGGTCCTTCTCGGTCGCCAGGCTGTTCGACGAATTCAGCTTGAGAATGGTCGGAATCGACCCGGCATAGCTGCCCGCCGCCGCCTCGATCATGCCGAGCGGCGCCGCATAGGCCGACAGCCCGGCATCGAGGGCGAGCTGAAAATGATAATGCGGATCATAGGCGGCCGGGTTGCTCGCGAAGCTGCGGGCCGGCCCGTGCTCGAACCCCTGATCGACCGGGAGGATCACCAGCCTGCCCGTGCCGCCGAGCTTGCCCTGCATCAGGATGCGCGCGAGATTGCCCTTGCTGCCCGGATTGTCGCTCTCGTACCAGTCGAGAATTTTCCTCACCCGTTGCGTCACGCGCATGTCGATCTCCCTTGGAATGTCAGAGGCGTCAATGTGCTAGCCGAATTCGCCTGCGCCACCAAGCCAGCCGGCAAGACGCCGATCGGCGCCCCGCTGTGCCAGATCGAGCGACGGCGGCGGCTTATCAAGGAGAATGGCGCCGGATTCGGCGGCGATCGCCGCCACCCGCGCGAAAATGACCGGCTCCGCATCGAGCACGATACCGTGGAGACCAAGCCGCAACGCTTCGATCGCCCGGCCCGGCGCATCGGCGCAGTCGAGCAGCGAAAACCCGGTGAATCCGGCCTGTTCCAGCAGCGCCTGCCACCACAGACACCCGGCATACAGCGCGAATCCGGGCGGCGAGAGCAGCGTGACCGGCAACCCAACCGCCAGCGCCGCCGCCACATGCTCCCGATCGTGAACGATCACGGCAGGAGCAAAATCAGTCGTCGCGGCCCCCGGTAATCAGCACCTCGCGCTTGCCCACATGGTTGGCGGGGCCGACCACGCCCTCTTTCTCCATCTGCTCGATCAGCCGCGCCGCGCGATTGTAGCCGATCTGCAGATGGCGCTGAATGAAGGAGGTCGACGCCTTGCCCTCGCGCGCGACCAGCGAAACCGCCTGCTGATACAACCCGCCCTCCCCGGCTTCGGCGGCGGCGAGTCCGGGCATCACCGGCGCATCCTCCTCGATCGCTTCGGTCACCGCCTCGACATAGTCGGGCTCGCCCTGCTCACGCAGATAGGCGACCACGTCCTCGACCTCGCGGTCGGTGACGAACGGCCCATGGACGCGGGTGATCCGCCCGCCGCCGGCCATGTAGAGCATGTCGCCCTGGCCGAGGAGCTGTTCCGAACCCTGCTCGCCCAGAATGGTCCGGCTGTCGAACTTGGAAATCACCTGGAAACTGATCCGGGTCGGGAAATTCGCCTTGATCGTGCCGGTGATGACATCGACCGAGGGTCGCTGCGTCGCCATGATGACGTGAATGCCCGCCGCGCGCGCCATTTGCGCGAGGCGCTGCACCGCCGCCTCGATCTCTTTGCCGGCGACCATCATCAGATCGGCCATTTCGTCGATCACGACGACGATCAGCGGCAAGGCTTCGAGCGCCAGCGGCTGGTCCTCGAAAATCGGCCGCCCGGTCTCGCTGTCGAAGCCGGTCTGCACCCGCCGCGTCACCACCTCGCCGCGCGACAGCGCCTCGTTCACCCGGTCGTTATAGCCGGCGATGTTGCGCACCGAGAGCCCGCTCATCGCGCGGTAGCGGCGCTCCATCTCGCGCACCACCCATTTCAGCGCCGCGACCGCCTTCGCCGGTTCGGTGACGACCGGCGCCAATAGATGGGGGATGCCCTCATACACCGAGAGTTCCAGCATTTTCGGATCGATCAGGATCAGCCGGCACTGCTCGGGCGACAGCCGGTACAGCAGCGACAGAATCATCGCGTTGACGCCGACCGACTTGCCCGACCCGGTAGTGCCGGCGATCAGCAGATGCGGCATCCGCGCCAGATCGGCGATCACCGGCACGCCGCCGATATCCTTGCCGAGCGCCAGGGCGAGCTTGCCGGAATGGCCGCCCCACTCCGCGACTTCCATCAGTTCAGAGAGAAACACCGTCTCGCGCTTGGCGTTCGGCACCTCGATGCCGATCACGTTGCGGCCCTGCACGGTGGCGATGCGCACCGCGAGCACCGACAGGCTGCGCGCGATGTCGTCGGCGAGGCCGATCACCCGCGCGGAGCGGATTCCCGGCGCCGGCTCCAGTTCGTAGAGGGTCACGACCGGGCCGGGGCGAATTTCCACGATCCGCCCCTGCACGCCGTAATCGCCGAGCACGGTTTCCAGGAGCCGTGCGTTGGATTGCAGCGCCTCGGCCGAAGGGCCGGTGGTCGCGCGCTGCGGCGCCGGCTTGAGCAGTTCCATCGGCGGCAGCCGCCAGCCGGTTTCCGGCAAAGGCAGGCGCTCCTGCTTCGGCGGCGCCTTTTTCGCGGGCGCGGCCCTGGTCAATTTTGTCGGAGCCGCCACCAATCTTTCATGCCCCAATCTTTCATGCCCTGGCCGGTCATGCAGCGGCACAAGCAGGGCCGCGCGTTCCTCGGGGTCGAGCGCCTCGGTCATCGGCGGGGTGTTGAGCACCGGGGCGAGCCAGGCCGAAACCGCGCCGGCGCCGCTGCGCGCGCCGCGCATCGCCCGGCCGCTCTGCCGGGCCGAAATCCGCGCCGCTTTGGCCGCACCCCGGCCCGCCGCGCGCCATTCCCCAGGGCTCAGCCCGAAGGCGTAGAGCGTGGAGGCAAGGCCAATCAGCGCCGAACTCGCCAGGGCGAGACCGCGCCCGATCACGCCGAGCGCGGAATGCGCGACCGAGGCGCCGAACCCGCCGAGCAGCGCACCCGCGGCACCGCCGAGGCCGGCGGGCACCGGCCAGTCGGGCATCAAGCGCGGGTCGATCGCATGGGCGGCGCCGAGCGCGGCGGCGAGCGCGGGCATCGCGACCAAAGTGGCGGCCAGCCGCATCCGCCAATGGCCGATGCCGCCCCGGTTCACTAGGCCATAGGCCCAGGCGAGCAGGACCAGGCCGGGCAGCACCGCGGCGACGCCGAAGCCCTGGAGCAGCGCATCGGCCAGACCGGCGCCGAACCTTCCGGCAAGATTGGCGGGCGGCAGGGTAGAGGCGGTATCGAAAGACGGATCGCCGGGATGATAGGTCGCGAGCGCGATCAGCACGGTCAGCCCGGCCAGCACCGCGAACAAGGCGGCGATCTCGGCGAAATGCCGGGCGAAGCGCGCTTTCAGGGCGGGCGAGAGGAAGCGGCGGGCATCGGTGGTCGCGGACATCGGTAAATCAGGCTCCGGCAATGCGGTTCGGATTGAACTGTAGCCCGAATCCGCCTGATTCGACAAAACAAAATGACCGGACACCCGGAACCGCCGGGCAGCGGGCGGTTTTCCGGCTGTAGATAAACCGTTTGCGAGCCGCCGGCACATAAGAAAAACCATCCAGGGTCGGCGACCCTGGATGGCTTGGCATCGCGTGGCGATGAGGTCGCGTGTCAGTCGCCCATCACCGGCACGCCGCGCTGGCCGTCGGCGAAGATCGCGTAGGCTTCCTCGCCATGGGCGGCTTCGTCGCCCATTTTCAGCATCTCCTCGTCCATCCGCAGCGGCACCACGAGGCGAATCAGGTTGAGCAGGATGACGGTGCCCACGATATTGACCGCGATGATGAAACCGGCGCCGATGAGCTGCAGGACGAACTGGTGAAAATTGCCGTAGAACCAGCCGGTCACGTTGACCGCGGTGTCCTTGCCGGTCGCGAGGTATTCGATCATTTTCGGGTCGGCGAGAATGCCGGTGCCGAGCCCGCCGACGATGGCGGCCACTCCATGGGTGTGAATCACGCCGAGCGTGTCGTCGACCTTGCGCATGAAGCCCATCTTGCCGACCTTGTTCCAGGTCAGCCAGGGCAGCGAGCCGGCGGCGAGACCGAGGATGATCGCGCCCGTGCCATTGACGTAGCCCGCCGCCGGCGTGATCGCGACGAGTCCGGCGATCATGCCGTTCACCGCGCCGAGCACCGAGGGCAGGCCGAAAGCGAACACATCGAGCACGATCCAGGTCAGCAGGGCGGTCGCCGCAGCGGTATGTGTGTTGAGAACGGCGGCCCCGGCATCGGCGTTGGCGAAATACGGGTCACCGCCATTGAAGCCCGACCAGCCGAGCCAGAGGATGCCGGCGCCGACCAGGGTGATCAGCAGCGAGTTCGGATGGAAGCTCTCGCGGTCGCGCGCGAGGCGCGGACCGATGATCGCCGCCGCGGTGAAGCCGGATACCGCCGAGGCGAGATGGATGACGTAGCCGCCCGAGTAGTCGACCACGCCCATCTGGCCGAGCCAGCCGCCGCCCCAGAGCGAATAGGCGCCGACCGAATAGATGAAGGTCGTCCAGAGCGGCACGAAAATCATCCAAGCCTTGAAATTCATCCGCCCGAGCACCGAGCCGCACAGAATGATCGGCGTGATCGCGGCGAACACGAACTGGAAGTAAACCAGGGTCGCCATGCCATAGCCGAGCGGCGGCATGCCGGCGGCGGCGGAGGGGATGATCGCCTGTTTTTCCTCGTTCCAGGCGGAGGTGATCTGACCCGGATGGCCGAGGAACGCCCCGAGACTGCCGATGTTCAGCCAGGGTTTGCCGAACGACATGTTGTAGGCCCACAGCATCCAGACGATCAGCACCGCCGCGAAGGCATAGAGCGCCATGAAGGCCGAGTTGATCGCCCATTTCTTCTTGACGATGCCGCCATAGAGAACGACCAGGCCGGGCATGCTCATCAGTCCGACAAGCGTTGCCGAGGTGAGCTGCCAGGCATTGTCGCCGGTATTGAGCCATGCGGGGGAAGGGATCAGTGCCATTGTCGTGTCGTCTCCATTGGGTCTCAGCGACCGTCATACGGCGCACCAGCGCCGCCCGGATCAATCGATGCAGATTCCATGCCAACGAGACTCGACGATCCAATCGCTTACAAAAGCTTCATTCTATTCGCCGGCCCAAAAGTCAGCATAATTTTTAGACTTGAATTGGCGAATTTATATGCAATGATGTGGCGATCGCGGCCATTTCATCCCATCGCACCGGGCTTGCCCGGCCAAGGCGGGCGTCATAACCTGCAACGAACGCGGTCCGGTCGTTTCCGGTTGGAGGGTATCGTGACGGTCACCGTCTATGTCTGGCGCTTTCGCAAACTGGGCGTGCTCGGCTTCGGCAATGTCGGCCACGCCTCGATCCAGGTCAGGTTTTCGGGTGCGGCGGATCGCGATTTCTATCTGAGCTGGTGGCCCGGCGGCGACGATGTGCATGGCCGGGCCCGGCAGGCGCTGCGCCATACCACCTCGCACAGTCTTCAGGTCGGTTACGGCAACAAGGCGCAGAAAGCCGCACGCGACGCGGTCGCCCACGCCACCGACGAGCGCGGCAATCTGCTGGTGCCCGACGACAAGCTGAAAGAGGTGCAAAGCCGGTTCGTCAGCGACAAGACCGCCGAGGGACGCAGCGCGGAGGCGAAATACAAGTTCAATCTCAACGGCACGAAACTGCTTAACGAAACCCGGATGGAGGCCGCGTTCCAGTCGATCCATCAGGGCCGGCAGACGCTTTCGGCGAAAGGCCACGCCAAGGCCGGCGAATACAGCCTGGTGCATCAGAATTGTTCGGACGCGGTGGCCTGGCTGCTGGAAGCCGGCGGCGCCGGCACCCTGGTGCCGAAACCGAAAATGCGGTTTTTCTGGACCCCGACCGACATCGCGAAATGGTGCGACCGGCTGGTTCTGGCCGCGAACGACAAGAAATCGGGTGCCGCGCAGCGGATTCGCGGCTTCACCAACAACGATATCGATTTCACCCCGCTCGACTGGAAGTTCAGCGCCCTCGCGACGGCGTCGTGACCGGAATGCGCGACACCGATATCGCGATCATCGGCGCCGGCCCGGTCGGCGCCGCGCTGGCGCTGCGGCTCGCGCAGGCAGGGCGCTCGGTCCTGCTGGTCGACCGGGCGGCGCTGCCGCCGATGGAGCACCCGGATTTCGACGGCCGCGCCTATGCCATCGCCCAGGGCTCGCGTCCGCTGCTCGACGAGACCGGATTATGGGACACCCTGCCCTTCGCGCCCTGCCCGATCGAGCAGATCCGCGTATCGGACGGCAAGCCGGGACGGCCCGCATCGCCGCTGTTCCTGAATTTCGATCATCGCGATGTCGGCGACGATCCGTTCGGCTGGATCGTCGAGGCGCGGTCACTGCGGATGGCGATCAATCGCCGGCTCGCCGAAGCGGAAAACCTGATCCTGCGCGCGCCGTCGGACGCTTCGGTGGTCCGGTCGGACGATCATGCCGCCATCACCCTCGCGGATGGCGAGGCGTTCCGGGCGCGGCTGGTGGTGGCCGCCGACGGGCGGGCGAGCCAGTTGCGGGCGGAGGCGAACATTCCGGTGACCCGCTTCGCCTATCGGCAGAGCGCGGTGGTCTGCGCGATCGCCCACGGGCGGCCGCATCGCGGCGTGGCGCTGGAGCATTTCCTGCCCGGCGGACCCTTCGCGCAACTGCCGATGAGCGACGCCGAGGATGGCGCGCATATCTCCGCCATCGTGTTCACCGACAGCCATGCGGCCGCATCCCGCCTCGGCACGCTGGACGATGCGCGGTTCACCGCCGAGGTCGCGCGCAGACTGGGCGATCATCTCGGCGCGATCCGGCTGGTCGGACGGCGCTGGACCTATCCGCTCTCTGCGCTGCACGCGCATCGCTATTTCGCGGCACGGCTCGCTTTGGTCGGCGATTCGGCGCACGGCATCCACCCGATCGCCGGACAGGGGCTCAATCTCGGCCTGCGCGACGCGATGGCGCTGGCGCGGCTGATCGACGCGGCGGACGATCCGGGCACGCCCGGTCTGCTCGCCCGCTACCAGCGTGCGCGCCGGCCGGACAATCTGCTGATGCTGCTCGCGACCGACGGGCTCGACCGGCTGTTCTCGACCGATCTGCCGCCGGTGCGACTCGCGCGCGATCTCGGCCTCGCCGCGGTCAACCGGATGCCCCGGCTGAAGCGCGCCTTCATGCGGACGGCGATGGGAATTTCTTAGCAGCCACCCCGAAACGGGGTGGGCATCGTTAAATTTTTCGTGCATATTATACATGCCATGCAAAAGCCCATTCTAAATTCGCGGCGAATGGCGCATCGTGTCACGATCAGGAGACGTTCCGATGGATGACACGCCCCAGTTGCCGCAGATCAAGGTCGAGCCGCTCGAAGCCAGCGTCGGGCTGCGCCGGCTCGCGACCGACGCGATCAAGCACGCGATTACCAATATGGATATCTACGACCACCCCGAGGAGGTCCGGCTCGACGAGCGCCAGCTCTCGCGCGATCTCGGGGTCAGCCGCACGCCGATCCGCGAGGCGCTGAGTCTGCTCGAGCAGGAGGGGTTCGTCCGCTCGGTGCCGCGCCGGGGTATTTATGTCGTGCGCAAGAACAAGCGCGAGATGATCGAGATGATCACCGTCTGGTCGGCGATCGAGGCCATGGCGGCGCGGCTCGCCTGCGAACGGGCGACGCCGGAGGAGCTTTCCGAGCTGCGCGCGATCGCCGAGTTCAGGAAGCAGAATCCCGCCACCCATATCAGCGAATATTCCCAGACCAACATGATCTTTCACAAGACGATCATTCGAATGAGCGGCTGCGTGCTGATGTCGGAGCTGGTCGAGAACCTGTTCATCCATATGCGGGCGATCCGTTCGGTGACGATGCGCCAGGGCGACCGGGCGCAGCGCTCGATCGTCGATCACATGAACATCGTGGCCGCGCTGGAAGCGCGGGACGCGGATCTGGCGGCGCGGCGGGTACGCGAGCACACGCTGGGGCTTGCCGCGCATATCGAGAAATACGGCGATTTTCTGGATCAGTTCCAGAGCACCGAAACCCGGAAGCGGCGCTACGCCTGACCGGCTCTATCCTGATACCGATGCCGGCAAATGACGCCCGCAAACAGCGTTTTGTCATTGGGATTCGGTTTAAGATCTGCCTATCGTTTGTAAACGCCACGCCGGTTGCCTGAGCAAACGACCAGGATGCACACCGCACCGTCCTGGATATCGGCGATAATGCGATAGTCGCCGACCCGGTATTTCCAGAATTCGCCAAGCTTCGAGCCTTTCAGAGCTTCGCCGAGGCTCCTTGGATCGTCGATCGCGGATAGTCGCTCGAACAGAAATTTCACGATCCGTCGGGCGGCCTGGCGGTCAAGTTTATCCAGTTCTTTCTTTGCAGCCGGATCGAACTCAATCCTCCAGGCCATATTGCTTCATCACATCGGCCAGCGGAATGGTTTTGGTTCGCCCGGCCCGGATGTCGATCAAGCGCTGTTCGGCCAAATAGAGGTCTTCCAGATCGGCCAAGTGCTCAAGGATCGCTTCGCGGGCATAGAAGGTCTTGGAACGACCGGTCGCCTTAGCCAGTGCGTCCAGCCGCTTTTCGATATCTTCCGGCAATCGGATAGCGAGCATGGCACCTCTCCTGAAGATCGTGCGCTATACAAATATAGCACATCGTTTCGCGAAAACCATACTGAATAAGCCACGACCAAACCTCGCACCGCCTTCGCTGACGAGGTTGGACCGGTATCCTCGAACGTCGTCCCAACCGAGTTGCTACGGTGGCCGCTATTGATCCTCCCAAATCGAACAAAAGAGGCGTTCTCCTAACTTTCTTTCCCTGCAAATCTGCATTGAGAGGAGGACGACATGGACGCAGCGGCACGGGCGGCCCGGCAAGGGGCCGAGCGTGCCGCGGTTGGCGGAGGCTTTGGGCAGCGGGATTTGCGTCAGTGCCGGCGGGAGACGGCGTAGTCCGCCGCGTCCATCATCAAACTCCGTACCGGATCGTCGGGGAAGATCGCCAGGGCGGCCTTGGCCGCGTTCGCGAAGCCGTGGGCGCGGTCGATCGTCCGGCCGATCGCATCATGCCGGCCGATCAGGTCGAGGGCGGTCGCGAGATCGGCGCCGGTCTGCTCGCCAAGCTCGATCGTGCGGTGCCAGAAGGCGCGTTCAGCCGCGTCGCCAGCGGCGTAAGCGGTGAGCACCGGGTAGGTCAGCTTGCCCTCGCGGAAATCGTCGCCGACCGTCTTGCCGAGTTCGCCCTGGTCGGCGGCGTAATCGAGCGCATCGTCGACCAGTTGGAACGCCATGCCGAGCGCCGAGCCATAGGCGGCAAGGGCGGCGCAAAGCGCCGGATCGCGCTGCGCGACCACCGCCCCGACCTCGCACGCGGCGGCGAACAGGGCTGCCGTCTTGCCCTCGATCACCCTGAAATAGCGCGGGATATCGGTGCCGAGGTCGTTCTGGGTCGAGAGTTGCAGCACTTCGCCCTCGGCGATCGTGGCCGAGGCGCTGCTCAGGATGCGCAGCACCTCCAGCGAACCGTCGGCGACCATCAGCTCGAAGGCGCGGGCGAACAGGAAATCGCCCACCAGCACCGACGCCTTGTTGCCGAACACCGCATTCGCGCTGGCGAGGCCGCGGCGCAGATCGCTCTCGTCCACCACGTCGTCGTGCAGCAGGGTCGCGGTGTGGATGAATTCGACGCAGGCGGCGAGGCGGATATGGCGGTCGCCCTGATAGCCGCAGAGCCGGGCCGCGGCCAGGGTGAGTAGCGGGCGCAGCCGCTTGCCGCCGGCGGCGATGAGATGGGCGGCCAGTTGCGGGATCAGATCGACCTCGCTGGCCATGCGCGCCACGATCGTGTCGTTGGTGGCGGCGAGATCGGCATCGAGCAAGGCGGCGAGCCGGTGCAGGGCATCCCCGCCGGCAGGCGCGATCACGGTTACGGCATCGTGCTCCGACGTCAGCAAGCCATCCACAGCCGGGTTCAACCTTGTCATATTGTTGCGACGGATACAGCATATCGGCCTGCCGCGACGAGGGTCAAGGCGAGAGGGAGCAAGCCGCGCATGGAAGTCATCGTCGCCTCGACCGATACGATCCGCCTGAGTTTCCTGATGGCGCTGCTGCGCGACGCCGGGCTGGCGCCGGTTCTGCTCGATCAGAACATCGCGGCGGTGGAGGGCAATATCGGCATGTTTCCGCGCCGGATCGCGGTGAGTGCCGCCGATGCCGAGCGGGCGCGCCGGGTGCTGCGCGAAGCCGGCGAAGAGTGATCGTCACCGAAGGGACGCTGCTCGGTGGCAGGCTGCGCTATCGCCAGAGCGCGTCGGGCCACCGAACCGGGATCGAACCGGTGCTGCTCGCCGCCGCGATACCGGCCCGGCCGGGCGAGCGGGTGATCGAGGCCGGAACCGGCGCCGGCGCCGGTCTGCTCTGCCTCGGCCATCGGGTGGCGGGGCTTGCCGGCGTGGGAGTCGAGCGCGATCCCGCGCTTGCCGGTCTCGCGGCGGCGAATTTCCATGCCAACGGGCTTGACGGGATCGGCGCCGTCGCCGCCGATATCGCGCGACTGCCGCTCGCCGTCGGGTTCCACCACGCCTTCGCCAACCCGCCCTGGCGCGATGTCGCCGATACCGCCTCGCCCGATCCGGGCCGCCGGCTCGCTCATCGCGCGCCGGCGGGGCTGCTCGCCGCCTGGGTTGGCGCACTCGCCGCCGTTCTGCGTGCGCGCGGGAGCATCACCCTGATCCTGCCGGCTTCATCGCTGAGCGATACCTACGCGGTTCTGCGGGACGCGGGCTGCGGCGCCTGCCGCGTTCTGCCGCTCTGGCCGCGCGCCGGACGAGCGGCGAAGCTGGTCATCGTCCAGGCGCGCAAAGGCGCGCGCGGGCCGGACGCGCTGCTGCCCGGCCTGATTCTGCATGGAGCAACGGGCTACACGGGGGAAGCCGAGGCGATTTTACGCGACGGCACGGCGCTGGTGCTGTAATGCCGGCCCAGATCAGACGATGCCGTGATAGCGGAACTCCATCATCATTCCCGTCATCATGTGATAGAGATTGTGGCAGTGGAACGCCCATCGGCCGGGATTGTCGGCATCGAACGCGATCCGCACGCTGCCCATCCTCGGTTGCACCAGAACCGTGTCGCGCACCGCGCCGGCGATCGGTTTACCGTCGAGCGCGATCACCTGGAAAGCGTGGCCGTGCAGATGCATCGGGTGCGCCATCATCGAGCGGTTGACCAGTTCGATTTCCACCCGCTGGCCTTTGGTCAGCATCAGCGGTTCGATCTTCGGCCAGTATTGCCCGTTCAGCGCCCAGGCGAAGGGCGTCATGCGGCCCGACAGCACGATGCGGTGCACGCGATCGGGCCGGCGCGGCCGGATCGGGCGCATGGCCGAAAGCCGTGCTTCCAGCGTGTTATCGACCGGCTTGGCCGGGTGCGGCGCGAGCGCGGCAATGCGCCCGATCCGCGCGCCCTGGGTTGCGAGGACGATGCCGGCGCGGTCCCGCCTGCCCTCGACCTGGGCCAGAACCGGGAATGCCCCGTGACGCGGCAAATCGATCAGGATATCGAGCCGCTGGGCGATCGCGATCGGGAAGCGTGAGCCGGGCACCGGGTGAACCGGATGGCCGTCGGCGGCGACCACCCTGCCCGCGAGGCTGCCGAGATCGATCCAGAACTGACTCGCCGAAGCGCCGTTGATGATCCTGAGCCGGAGCCGGCCGCCCTTCCCCACCCGGACGATCTCGGGGTCCGACAATGTGCGGTCGTTGGCGAGATAGGCGTCGTAGGCGATGTCGTTCAGGTCCATCGCCATGCCGGAGCCCATGTGCATGCCGTTCATGGGCATGGCCGTCATGCCGGATTGGCCGGCCGATCGTGACGGCGGTTGCGGCGAGGACAGGTTTTCGATTTGCCGCGCCATTGCGTGCGCCTGTTCCGGTGTGGTTCGGATCAGGCCGGCAAGCAGTTCATCCGGCGCGCGGAAGCTGAAATCGTGCAGCAGCAGCACGATGTCCTGCCGGTCCTCGCGCAATTCCGCCGCATCGCGGACGATCAGTGGCGCGGCCATCAGGCCCTGCTCCTGCAATCCCTGATGCGAATGCATCCAGAACGTGCCGGGGATCGGCGCGAAATCGTAACTTTTGGTGGCACCCGGCGCGATCGGCGGGGTTTGCGGCCAGGGGAAACCATCGTCGGTCCAGGGCGGCAACTGGCCGTGCCAGTGGATGATGGTGCGGCCCCCGGCCTGATTGACCAGATCGACGGCGAAACGCTCGCCCGGTTCGAGGGTGATGCCGGGGCGTCCATCTGGCCCGGTGAGGCGAAACACGCGGGCGGGTTTTCCATCCACCTCAAGGCTGCCGGTTCCGGCGACGAGGCGTTTTGGCGCGGTCTCGGCGCGGACGGTTGCAGGGAGAAGCGGCACCGCGCCGAGAGCGGCGCCGGATGCCAGAAGCCAGCGACGGGAGGTGGGCAGGTTCATGCGGATCGTCCTCAGCCGTGATGGTGATGGTGGTGATGGCCGTGATTCTGCCCTTCGGCGGGCGCGGACATCATGCGCAGCATGCCGGGCCCGCCGGTGCGGAGAAACCGCAGGGTCAGGATGCAAGACAGGAGCAGAAACAGAATGTCCAGAATCGTCGTGTAGTTCCAGCCGATATGGCCCGCGCCGAACCGGGTGTGCCGCCCGGCGGGGATCAGCCCGGCGGCGCCGAAGCCGAGTTCGACGATATAGCCGGTCGCGACCATGACGGCGTAGAACACCGCGGCAAGCAGGGCGGCGACCTTCAGGCCGTAATATTTGCGGTAGATGTCGAGGATCGGCAGGATCAGCAGATCGGCGAACAGGAAGGCGACCACGCCGCCGAAGCTGATGCCGCCATTCCACAGCACGGCGGCGAGCGGCACGTTGCCGACCGAGCAGACGAAGGAAATCACCGCGACCAGCGGGCCGGCCAGGGGACCGATCAGCTTGGAAGCGATCGGATCGTGGACCAGAAACAGCGATTGCCAGGCGTGGTGCGGAACCCACGCCGCGAGCGCGCCCGCGATGAGCAGTCCGGCCGCGATATCGACCCACACGCTCGCCCAATCCATCACGTAGAAATGGCTGATCGCGGTGAAGCCCTTGGGCGAAACCGCCCTTGCCAGAATCGATAGGTCGCCGCCGACCGACATGTCCATCGCCGCGTGACCCTCCATGCGGCCCTGCCGGCCGTGCTCGGCCTCGGCGCGGGCCATCTCGATCCGGCGCGCGGTCATGACCCGGCGCAGCAGAAAGACCATGAGCGCGATCATGACCGGGCCGCCGATGAATTCGGCGAGGGTGAATTGCCAGCCGATCAGCACCGCGAGGATGATGCCGAGTTCGATGACCAGATTGGTCGAGGCGAACTGGAACGCCATCGCCGCGTTGAAATCGCCGCCCTTGCGGAAAATCGAGCGCGCGAGGGCCACCGCGGCATAGGAACAGGATGACGAGGCGGCGCCGAGGAGCGAGGCGATCACGACGGTGCGCGGCCGCGAATCGGGCAGCAACCGGCTCATTTCGCCCTTGGTCACCACCGCCTGGACCACGCCCGACAGGAAAAACCCCAGGATCAGGGCCCAAAGAATGTCCCAGCCCATCGACAAGGCGTCACCGAGCGCCCGGAGGACGGCGAGTGCGAGATGATGCGCCATGCCGGCACGGTCTCCTTTCAATCCACCGGGATATGGGCATAAAGATTGCCCCTGCGGGAGGGTCAATGCTTCGGCGGTTTCGCCGGCACCGGGGCGAGCGCCGCGCCGGCGCGCTCGATCGCGGCGATCTGGTGCAGTGCCGCCGACAAGGCGATTCCCCGCACGAGCGGCGGCGCCGTGATCGTATCGAACAAGGCGGCGTCTCGCCCCGGTGGCAGACGTGACTGATAGGCCGCGCGCAACCGTGCCAGCGTCCGTGCATCGTCGGCCTGGGACGCGGCGCTGGCCCATTGGGTCACGATGCGGGACGTATGGGTATCGAGCGGTCCGGCCGGCGGTATCTCGATGGCGGCAAGCCGCCGCAAGGCGGCCTGCGCCGCTTTCCAGTCATGCCGCGCGGCGGCGATCCGCGCGGAAAGCGCGAGCGCGCGGGGGTTGCCCGATTTGACCAGGAACGCGAGCGAAGCCGATCCGCCCTGCCGCGCGGCGATCTCGTCGGCGACCAAACGGCGCGCCGCAACCAGCTTGGGGTCGATATCGCTGGCGTTAGTCGAATCGAGCGCGGTTTGGGCTTGTTTCAGATGCCCCGCGTCGATCTCGATCCGTGCGAGGGCGAGGCCGAGACGGGCACGGTTCGCATCGCCGGATGCGCGGGCGATCAACTGGCGCATGACCGGCGCCGCGGTATCGGGCAGGTCGAGCGCGACCAGATGGCGGGACAGGATGCGCAGGATCGCGGAGCCGGCGCTGCCTTGCGGGATCAGGCCGGTATCGTTCTGGATCACCGCGATCGCGGCGAGCGGTTCCAGCCGATCCAGCGCGCCGGTGGTGACCAGTTCGCCGAACAGGGCGCGGCGAACGTGCTGGATGCGGGACCGACCGGCCGGAAACAACCGCTCGGCCCGGCGCAACCCCATCAGGGCACGCGGCCATTCGGCCGCCTTGGCGCGCAATCGTGCCAGGGCGATGCGCATGTCGAGTTCATGACGGGTGCCGCGCCAGTCATAGATGTGACGGGCGAGCGACGCCGCGGCATCATGCGCGCCGATCTGGTGCAGGCGGTAGCGCAGCAGGATCGACCGCGATCGCGCGATCCCGGCTGTGCGCTGATCCGGCCCGTGGATCAGCACATCGAAGGCGGCGAGCGCGGCGCGGGGATGCTGCGCCGCCTGAAGCGCTTCGGCGCGTGCCAGCGCGAGCCTGCGTTCGTGCGGCAAGGCCGCGAACAGCGACTGCGCCGCGGCAAGCCTGCCGCCGGCGACCAGCGCCTCCGCCGCGAGCGGCGCGATTTGCGCGCGCGGCAATGGTGGTTGGTCGAGCAATCGAGACACCGCGCGAGAGAGCAACCGGGCCGCGCGATTCGTCTTGCCGCGCTCGGCTTCCGCCAGGCCGCGCCAGAGATCCGTCCGATCGATAGTCGGCTGATCCTTGGGCCATGCGGCCAGTGCCGCGACCGGCCGGAACGACAGAACATCGGCGACGGCAAGCAGAGCGCGGCGATGCGGATCGTCGATCGCCGCCGGATCGTGCCGCAGCAGATCGGTGAGCACGCCATGCGCTTCGGGCCCGAGCCCGAGTGCCAGGAGAATGCGCGCGAGGCGCAGCGCCGCCGCGAGACGATCGAGCGGGGGCGCCGCCGCCAGACGCCGCTGCGCCGATTCCATCCGCCGGCGCAGGGCAACCACGGTAGCGCGCGGCAAACCGAGACCGCCTGTCGCCGCGGGCACGCTGTCGAGCAGCGACGCGGGGACCGGCGGCGTGCCGATCGGCAGAGGTGGCGCCGATGCGGCGGCGCGCAGCACGAACCCGGCTTGCCCCCTGACAAGACGCAATTCATCGGACGCGGCGGCGACGACAACGCCACGCCATGCCGGAATGACCGCGTAGCCTGGCCCTTGCAATCGGCGGCGGAGGGCCCCGCGATCGGTCACGGTGCCGACAAGAATTGGCGTGCCGGTGCGCGGATTTGCGAGCACGATCGTTGGACCCGCCGCCGTGGCCGGCAAACCGATCTGCCCATGACTGATCGAGGGCGCGATAAGGGCGGTCCGAGCCGATGCGTCGATCAGAATACGAAACGATCTTTTGCCTGCTTCGATACCGATTCTCTGCCCGCGTGCGAGCGGCAGGCGCAACACAGTGGCGTCGGGGAGATGAATTACTTCGGCGTCCGGCGATTTGGCGGCCTGTCGCAATGCCGACCGACCGACCGGCAGTTTCGCGGCAAATACCAGCACCGCATCCGGCCCAAGGCGAAACGCGGCCCGCCCGATGGTCGCGGGGGACTGATCGGCCGGGAGCAGAATCCTGAACCAGACCGGCTGGACCGTTCGAGCATGAGCGAATCCGGTCGCGACCAGCAAGAAGGCGAAAGCGACCCGTGCACGCCATGATCGAGAGAGGCGCCGGGATGTCACGGTGCGCCATCGGGGAGCAGGACGGCGGCTTTCATCGTGGTCGTTGCCGGGGACATGCCGGCCATTTTTTCGGTGATGACGCGGGCTTTCCGAGGCACCATGACGGCCAGAATCGATGCGGATTTGCGGCTATTCATTCGGCGAAGCACATTGAGGACCACCGCGGGATCGAGCCCGTCGAAAATACGCGCGGCGCTGCGCGGCTCCATCGCCGCGTAGGTCGCGACCAGGGCATTCCAGCGCGCAGTATCGACCGATCGGTGCTGTGCCTTGGTCGCCGCGAGTTTGGCGGCGAGCGGTTTCAGCGAAGCGATCTGCCGGCGCAATGCCGCCTTCGTCGCCGCAAGTTCCTGCTCCTGCCGGTCAAGCGCGGCGGCCCACGCATCGAGTGCCGCTTCCCGACGCTTCAGATCGAGCAGGATCTTGCGTTCTCCGGTTTCGGCCAACGGATTCGGCTTGCATATTGGCGGCGGTGGCGGCCGGTCGGTCCAGTTGGTCACGCGCATCGACGGCGGCGATACGCCTTGCGCGGGAGCGCTCGGCAACGCGGCCATGGCCGCCGGCTTATCGGGTACATTCTGCGCCACCGCCGCGCGCACCAGGCCTGCCGACTTCAAAACGATGGCGGCTCCAAGGCAGAAAATCGCAATCGGCAACAATCGGAACCGGCCGGCTCCGGTTCCGCGCCCTAGCCATTCTTTCATGCGGCTAGTGTCCCGATCCGAAAGTTCGTTATCATCAAAACCCGGCACAATGCGAACTTCCGAATCGAGAGGGCGCCAGAAAATATATGATTCCAGTGTGGTTTTTGGTTTTGAAATTCCTGAAATCGTCGCCGCGCGTGCGCAGGACCTTCAGAACCACCACACTAGGATAACGAGACATCGGCCAGCATCCGGGCGAGATCGCGCTCGGTCCGGCTCTTCAACCCGGCAGCCGATTGTTCTGTCGTGCATGACGCGGAGGGCGAACGGCTCCTCTCCCGCGATTGCGGCTTTCCGACTTGGACTGCGCGATCGATAAGTTGTTCGAGCATTTCACTGGTTCGGTCGGCAGCGGCGCAGGCGGACGCGATTCTGGCGGATGTTTCGCCGGACTGGATCTTCAAGCGGTCGGTCGCGGCAACGGCGGCGGCAATCGACACGCCGATCTGTTCGAGCAATGTTTGCAAGGCGGCCCGATCGCCACGAATCTGCCGCAACAGGCGATCGAGCCGCTTCGCGTAAATGATGGTCGCGATCATGACCGCGAGCAGCACGCATTCGAAAATCCATTCCGCTGCGCCAAGAATTTCGCCGGTCATCGTACCACCCGGTCGAGCCTGTGATCGATCTCGGCGGCGATTCGCCCGTTGCGGACGCCGGCATAAGCGGTAAACAGGCCGACATCGCCGCAGCGAAGCAGGATCGCCGAGCCTTTCGGACGGCCGATCGGCATCACATCCCCCTCCCGCATCGCCATCACGGCGCCCAGCGACATCGTTTGTTCATCGAGCATCGCTTCGAGTTCGACATCGGTGTGCCAGAGCTCTTCGGCGAGATGCGATTCCCAAATCGAATCGCGGCCGAATTTTTCGCCCATGAATTGCTGAAGCAGCAACTCGCGCACCGGCTCAAGCGTGGCGTAGGGCAGGATGATACCGATCGAGCCACTGCGATTGGCGAGGGACAGCGATATCCGCGCCGTGAGCGTGGCACCCGAGGCGCGGCCGATCGTCGCGAAGCGCGGGTCTGTCTCGGTCCGCTCGAAATCGAAAGATACCGTGCAGAGCGGCGCGAAACTCGCGGCCAGATCGTGCAGAATGAGACGGACCAGACGCTCGGCGACGTTGCGTTCGATCGACGTCAACGGTTTGCGGGATGCCGGTTCCCCGGCCCCGGCACGCCGGCCGCCGAGCATGATCTCGACCAGACTGTAGATCATGTCCGATTCGATGACGATAACGCCGAGATTGTCCCACTCGCGGGCACGAAAGACCGCGAGAAGCGCGGGATTCGCGATCGCGGCGAAACTGTCGGCGAGACGCTGCGAAGCAAGGCTGGCAAGCCTGACCTCGACATTGTCCTGGATGAAATTGCGTAGGCTGCCGCCAAGGATTCGCGCGAGATGCTCGAACACGATATCAGCCATCGGCAGACGCTCATAGCTCACCGCGTTGCCATGGATCAGCCGGTCGACGGTGATCGGTGCGCCGGCACCGGAGTCGCGGCCGGCTTCGAGAATGGCGTCGATCTCGTCGCGCCCGAGCAGCGGCATTGCTGCAGGCGGTTCGGACTCGGGACGTTCGCTCATTGCACGATCAACTCCTCGAACAGAACGTCGCGGACGATGTTTGGCGCAGCGGCAATTCGAACCCGGTCGATCAGCGCTTCGCGCAGCCGATAGGTGCCGGATGCGCCGCGCAATTCGCTGGGATGCATCGCGCGCAAATAGGTCTGGAACACATCGACGATGCGCGGCATGTCGTGCATCACCGCCTGGGCGGAGGCACCGTTCGGCAATTCCAGGGTCGCCTTCAGTTTCGCATAGGAATCCTGACCGGCCTGGACGTTCAGATTGGCGACGATTTCCGGGACCTTGACGAAGACCGGGCCAGAAAACAGCGCCGGCTTATGATGGTAGAACAGGTGCGGAATGATTCCGCTGAAAAACAACCCTCCGCCGACAAGCAGCAGAACGAGGGCAGGCGCTCCGAACAGCAGAGGAGTGCTGCGGCGGCGCGGCGGCGCGGGTTCGGCCGCACCCTCGGTTTGCGGGTTGGCCGTTTCCTGATTCGGTTTGGACCTCGTTGCGGTTTTCGCCATCGCTCGCTCTCTCGTTCGTCACGCGGAGTATCGGAGCCATTGGTTAATGTTTGATTACGATGAGTGTGTTCTTTCGCGAAAAATCGCCGGGCGCAGGACACGGAGCCATCAAATTATGTTTGTAAAATTTAGTCGATCGTTAAGATTTTGATGTCATTCCATTTCGGCCAGCAGAGGCAGGATTCGTCCCAAAACGGCGACAGGACAGGAATGAACAACACCACCAGCATCATTCTTTCGCGCATGATCACGGCGTCCCGCACGCTGGACGTGATCGCGAACAACATCGCCAATGTCTCGACCCCTGGCTATGAGGCGACGCATATCGAGTCCGGCGCGTGGATCGACCGGATGCGCGGGATCAGCGCACCGCCCGGCGGCCATAGCCTCGCCTATACCCAGGCGCTCGGCACCTGGCGCGATGCGCGCCCCGGTCCGATTCATCGCACCGGCAATCCGCTCGACCTCGCGATTTCAGGCGGCGGATATTTCACGGTTCAGACGCCGAATGGCCCGCGCCTTACCCGCGACGGGAAATTCGGCCTGCTGCCGAACGGCACGATTGCCGACACCGCCGGCAATCCCCTGCTCGACACCGGAGGACAGAAGATCACCGTTCCGCCGCAAAGCGGCGCCCTGACCATCGCGGCGGACGGCACGATCAGCACGGCGCGGGGGATCATCGGTCAGGTCGGCGTCGTCACCGTCACCAATCCGCAATCGCTGAAGGCGGAGGGCGGCAATCTGTTCCGGGCGACGACCGCGCCACTTCCCGCGCCGGACCCGCGGATCGTGCAAGGCGCGCTGGAAGGCTCGAACGTCAAGCCGATCGTCGAAATCACCCGGATGATGGAAGCGAGCCAGAATTTCCAGATGATCGCGCAATTCGTCTCGGCCGAGCAGGCGCGCGATCAGACGGCGATGAGCCAATTGCTTGGCGCGACAACGAGTTGATCGATCACCACTAAAATTAGGAAATCACGGATGCGCGCACTCGATGTCGCGGCCACCGGCATGCAGGCTCAGCAGACCAATGTGGAAGTCATCGCGAACAACATCGCCAATATGACGACCACGGGATTCAAGCGCCAGCGCGTCGAGTTTCAGGACCTGCTCTATCAGGATCTCAGGCGCGCCGGATCGAACAGTTCCGATGCCGGCACCATCGTGCCGTCGGGAACCCAGATCGGCCTCGGCGTCAAGACCGCCGGAATCTACCGGATCGATCAACAGGGCAATCTGCAGCAGACCGGCAATACGCTCGATCTCGCGATATCCGGCAATGGCTGGTTCCAGGTTACCCTGCCCTCGGGTCAGACCGCCTATACGCGGGACGGCACGTTCGGCCTTGCCCCCGACGGCACGATCGTCACCGCCGACGGCTATGTGGTGCAGCCCGGCATCCAGGTGCCGGCCAATGCGACCAATGTGACGATCAATGCCTCCGGCCAGGTACAGGCCAGCCTGTCCGGGCAAACCGCGCCGCAAACCGTGGGGCAACTGCAACTCGCGGCGTTTCCCAACGATGCCGGGCTGTCGGCGCAGGGCGGCAATCTGTTCGTGCAGACCGCGGCTTCCGGTGATCCGGTCAACGGCGTGCCGGGCGCTCCCGGTTTCGGCACGGTGCTGCAGGGATTCGTCGAAAATTCGAATGTCAACGTGGTCAGCGAGATCACCGATCTGATCACCGCGCAGCGCGCCTACGAAATGAACAGCCAGGTCATCACGGCCGCGAATCAGATGATGTCCACCCTCACCCATCTGTGATCGCATGATGCGCAAGCGGTTTCCGGCCCTGGTTCTGTTCGCCGCTGTTCTGACGGTGAATGCGGTGGCTTGTGCCGAGGTAACGGCGGCGCCCGTTCCACGCGGGCTGGTGTCGATCGACCGGCCGGTGGTGAAGCTCAAGGACCTGTTCCGCAACGCCGGCCGGCAAGCCGATGCGGTGCTTGGTCCGGCTCCGATGCCCGGCACGCGCATCCTGATCGCCACGCGGCAACTCGCGGCGATCGCGGTGCAGTTCGGGGTCCGCTGGGCGCCGGGGAACGCGGCGGCATCGGTCGTGATCGAGCGGCCGGGCACGCCGATCGGCCGCGCGCGGCTTGTCGCGGCGCTGCGGCGGGCGCTGCGGCTTGCCGGTGCGCCGGATCATGTCGCGATCCAGATCGGCGATAACAATCTGCCGATGATTCCCCCCGCCGCGCAGCCGGCGATTCTGGTGAACCGCATCGCCTATCACCGGATGAGCGGGAATTTTCGAGCACGACTGCTCGTCGATGCACCGGGCATGAGCGCCGCGAGCGCGCGGATCGCCGGGCTGGCCGAGCCTGCGGTCCAGGCTGTCGTTGCCGCTCACGGGCTGTTGCCCGGAGCGGTGCTCGGCAGCGGCGATGTCAGGCTGGCATGGATTCCGCGCAGCGACGTGCCGCCGGGCGCGATCACCGACCCCGCCCATGCGGTCGGCATGCAGATCGACCGTGCCATCGCCGCCGGCACGCCGCTATCCGGGCGCATGGTCGGCACCCCGGAACTGATCGCGCGCGGCGCGACAGTCGGCCTCGCCGTCGAGATGCCTGGGCTGGAGGTTACGGCGCGGGGTGTGGCATTGGCGGCGGGCGGCGGCGGCGCGGTGATCCCGGTGCTCAATCCGTCCTCGCATGAAATCGTCCAGGCGGTCATCGACGGTCCCGATCACGCGCATGTGGTGCCGGGAAGCACGCCGGCGCGGGCGCGCAACGCCATCCCCTATTACGGCCTGACCGGCGATCGGCCGTGACCGGCCGGCCTGCCCCTGCCGAAGTGGCGTGGATCGTTCTCCGCATCGCGACCCTGTCGATAACGGCGATGCTCGGCGGATGCGGGGTATTTTCCAATCTCGCCTATGTCGGCCATGCGCCGTCGATGTCGCCGATCGAAAACCCGACACAGGCGCCGAACTGGCGGCCGGTCAGTATGCCGATGCCGGCGCTGCACCGGGCGCCGACGGCCGCCGATAGCCTGTGGCGACGGGGGGCGCGCGCCTTCTTCAAGGACCAGCGGGCGTCGCGCGCCGGCGATATCATCACGATCCTGGTCAATATCAATGACGATGCAACGCTGAAGGATCAGACGACGCTGGGCCGCACCGGCTCGGAATCCATGGGCATTCCCAATCTGTTCGGGCTTGAGGGGCTGATTCCGCGCGTACTGGGCAAGGCGGTCAATCCATCGAGCCTCGTTTCGGTCTCGGGTGCCGGGAACTCGACGGGCACCGGCCAGATTCAGCGCAATGAAGCCGTCACCCTGTCGCTCGCCGGCGAGATCACCCAGGTTCTTCCCGACGGAAACCTTGTGGTGATGGCGCGCCAGGAAATGCGGGTGAACGACGAATTGCGCGTCATGACCGTTGCGGGAATCTGCCGGCCGCAGGATATCGCGAGCAACAATACGATTCAGGCCGATCAGCTCGCCGAGGCGCGGATATCCTATGGCGGGCGCGGCCTGATCAGCGCCGAGCAATCCCCGCGCGTCGGCCAGCAGGTTCTCGACGATCTGGTGCCGTTCTGACGCGAACACGGAGCGGCGGGTTATTTCCGCCGAACCGGGCTACCAGATAGTTACCAAAAATGTCTGCGCAGCCAAGACTAGGGTGTGGTGTCAATTAAGCCAGATAGCGGTGGCGGTGAGGTGGACGCCTGCGAGGAAGTTTCTGGCGGTTTTGTCGTAGCGCGTTGCAATGGCGCGGAATTGCTTGAGTTTGGCAAGGAAGTTCTCGATCAGGTG
>NZ_JAIMBZ010000049.1:0-18260 GCF_025499445.1 Acidiphilium sp. AL | reverse complement strand
GCCAGGCCGACAGTTTCGGCATCATCCGCGGCGGCCATCTCGATCTCTGCGTGCTCGGCGGCTACGAGGTCGCGGCCAATGGCGATCTCGCCAACTGGTCCACCGGCAAGCCGGGCGAAGCGCCCGCCGTCGGCGGCGCAATGGATCTCGGCGCCGGCGCGAAACGCGTCTGGGTGCTGATGGAACACACCACCAGGGATGGCCGTCCGAAACTGGTCGAGCGCTGCGCCTATCCGCTCACCGCGCTCGGCTCGGTCACCCGAATCTACACCGATCTCGCCGTCATCGACGTCACTAAGCAGGGCTTTCTACTCCGCGACTGCGCTCCGGGTGCCAGTCACGCCGATGTGCAGGTCAAAACCGGCGCTACGCTTCACCGGCAATAATTTCGAGCGCCTCTAACACGCATCATATGGATTCATAGGGAGTGAAGCATGACGGACGCAACGCAACAGGGCAACAGACAATCATCCATGCGTGCTTGGGCAGTCGTCCAGAACGGTGCGCCCCTCGCCGAAATCGAATTGCCGATGCCTGAGCCGCAAGGCACCGAAATCCTACTGGAAGTCACCCATTGCGGGGTCTGCCATTCCGACCTGCATATCTGGGACGGGTATTACGATCTCGGCAGCGCGGGGCGTTACGAAATCGTCCAGCGCGGCATTGCGCTGCCGCTGGCGCTCGGTCATGAAATCGTCGGCCGGGTGGTCAAGCTCGGACCCGCCGCTTCGGGCGTGAAGCCCGGCGATATCCGCATCGTCTATCCCTGGGCCGGCTGCGGCGAGTGCGCGCACTGCCTGGCAGGCGAGGATAATCTCTGTCCGAAGCCGCGCTCGCTCGGGATTTACCGGAATGGCGGCTTCGCGACCCACGTGATCGCCGCCGAGGCGCAGCATCTGGTCGATCCCGGCGATATCGACCCCGCTTTGGCCGCGACCTATGCGTGTTCCGGCATCACGGTGTTCGCCGCGATCAGGAAGGTGATGCCGCTCGCGCCCGACCAGCCGGTGGTGCTGATCGGCGCCGGCGGGCTCGGGCTGTCGGCGATTTCGGTGTTGAAAGTACTCGGCCATCGGGCGATCGTCAGCGTCGATACTAGCGCGACGAAGCGGGACGCTGCCATACAAGCGGGTGCGACCGCGACGGTCGATGGTGCGGCTGACCGGCTCGACAAAGCGATCGTCGCCGCGTGCGGCGGTCCGCCCGTCGCGATCATCGATCTGGTCAACGGTTCGGGCACCGCACGCGCCGCTCACGCGGCCCTTGCCAAGGGCGGCAAGCTTGTCATGGTCGGGCTGTTCGGCGGCGAACTCACACTCCCGCTGCCCTTCATGCCGATGCGTGCACTTACGATTCAAGGCAGTTTCGTCGGCTCCCCCGGCGATCTGCGCGACCTGGTCGAACTTGCCCAGGGCGGAGCCTTGCCGCCATTACCGATCGAGACGGTGCCGCAACACGATGCCGATGCGGCGCTGCATCGGCTCAAAAATGGAGAGGTGACCGGCCGGCTCGTCCTGGTCGCCGGGGCCGCTTGATCGACAAGCTCGAATATCTTCTGGCTTTGGCGCGCGAAAGGCATTTTGGTCGCGCGGCAGAAAGTTGCGGAGTTACGCAACCGACTTTTTCCGCAGGCATCCGCACGCTGGAAGAAACGCTAGGCATGCCGCTGGTCGAGCGCTCCTCGCGCTTTCAGGGTTTTACCCCGGAAGGCGAACGCGTGCTCGATTGGGCGCGCCGCATCGTGGGCGACATGCGGGCAATGCGCGCGGATATCGGCGCGCTGAAACGCGGGCTCTCCGGCCTTCTGCGCATTGCAGCCATTCCGACTGCGCTCGCCACCATCACCGAGCTCACCACGCCCTATCGCGCCATGCATCCCGATGTCCGCTTTTCGATCCAATCCTGCACATCCAACGAGGTGCTGCGGCGTTTGGAAAATTTCGAGATCGACGCCGGCGTCACCTATCTCGACAATGAGCCGATCGGCCGTACCCGCGTGGTTCCATTTTATCAGGAGCGCTACCGGCTGCTGACGTCGGCCGGAGCACTGCTCGGCCATCGTGACCGGGTGAGTTGGGCCGAACTCGGCCAAATTCCGCTCTGCCTGCTGACACCGGACATGCAGAATCGCCGCATCCTCGACCGGTTGCTGCACAACGCTGGTGTCGAACTCCTGCCAACTCTCGAGAGCAATTCGATCGTCGTGCTGGTCAGTCACGTCCAGACCGGACGCTGGGCCTGTGTGCTGCCCGAAAAGCTGGCTCGGATCTTTGGTCTGACCGAAAAACTGCGCGCGATTCCGATCGTTTCGCCCGAAGAGGTTCACACGGTCGGCCTCGTGTTGCCGGACCGGGAACCGCTGTCGCCGCTGGTGACTGCCCTGGTGCAGATCGCCTCCCAACACGCCAAGGATCTCGCGGACACGCCTTGATAGATTTTTTCTATCGAGTGATCTGGCATTTAGCTTGTTTGCTTTGCCGAATTATGGGATACAAAATCCAAACCGTTCGATTGCGGTTGAACGACCAAGACGCCGCAGACTGACGCGGCGACCAAAACGGATGGAAAACGGAACGTAGAAGATGGCAGATACCTCCCAAACGTGGAACGAGGCCGTAGCGCGTGAAATCATCGCCACGCATCACGATCGCGAAGGAGCGATGCTACCGATGCTTCACGCAATTCAGGAGGAATTCGGATATATTCCGCGCGAGGCCGAGCCGGTCATCGCCGAGGCGCTGAACCTCAGCCGCGCGGAAGTTCATGGCGTCATCACCTTCTATCACGATTTCCGCCGTGAGCCGGCGGGACGCCACGTGCTGAAAATCTGCCGCGCCGAAGCCTGCCAGTCGATGGGTTCGGAGGCGAACGCGCATCGGTTGCTGGAGCGGCTCGGCCTGGATTGGGGCGGGACGACGGCGGATGGGCGAATCACGATCGAAGCGGTCTATTGCCTGGGGCTGTGCGCCACCGCGCCCAGCGCGCTGCTTGATGGCGAGCCGGTCGGCAGGCTGGACGCCGCAAGCCTCGAATCCCTGGCGATGGAGGCGGCGTAATGAAAATTTTTGTGCCCAGGGACATGGCCGCGGTCGCGGTAGGTGCCGATCGGGTCGCCGCGGCAATCGAGGCGGAGGCGCGCGCGCGCAACATCCCGGTGAGCATCGTGCGCAACGGCTCGCGCGGGCTGTTCTGGCTGGAGCCGCTGGTCGAGGTAACGACAGCATCGGGGCGGATCGGCTACGGGCCGCTCAGCGAAGCCGACGTGCCGTCGCTGTTCGAGCAGCGCTTTTTCGATGGCGCGCCGCATCCGAAATGTCTCGGCCATGTCGATAAGATTCCGTTTCTCGCCAGGCAGGCGCGCTTCACCTTCGGGCGCGCCGGGGTGATCGATCCGCTCTCGCTCGACGACTATCGCCATCATGGCGGGTTCAAGGGGCTTGAGAGCGCGCTGTCGCTCGGGGGCGTCGGAATTATCGCGGCGGTGAAGGAGAGCGGGCTGCGCGGACGCGGGGGCGCCGGTTTTCCGACCGGGATCAAATGGGAAACCGTCGCGCGCACCCCAGCTTCCCAAAAATACATCGTCTGCAACGCGGATGAAGGCGATTCCGGCACCTTCGCCGATCGCCTGATCATGGAAGCCGATCCGTTCATGCTGATCGAAGGCATGACGATCGCCGGCATCGGCGTCGGCGCCACCAAGGGCTACATCTATCTGCGCTCGGAATATCCGTTTGCGATCCGCATGATGCAGCAGGCGATCGGCATCGCCCGCCACGCCGGATATCTGGGCGCCTCGATCGACGGCAGCGGAGCCGCGTTCGATATCGAGGTTCGGGTCGGCGCCGGCGCCTATGTGTGCGGCGAGGAAACTTCGCTGCTCGACAGCCTGGAAGGCAAGCGCGGCCAGGTTCGCGCCAAGCCGCCGCTGCCGGCGATCAGGGGTTTGTTTGGTAGACCGACCGTCATCAACAACACGATCACGCTCGCGAGTGTGTCGTTTATCATGGCCGAAGGCGCCAAGGCTTACGCCGAAATTGGCTATGGCCGGTCGCGCGGGACGATGCCGGTGCAGCTTGCCGGCAACGTGAAGTTCGGCGGCCTGTTCGAATGCGCCTTCGGCGTTACGCTGGGCGAGTTGGTGAACGACATCGGCGGCGGCACCCATTCCGGCCGTCCGGTGCGCGCGGTGCAGGCCGGCGGCCCGCTCGGCGCCTATTTTCCGCCCGCGCTGTTCGACACGCCCTACGACTACGAGGCTTTCGCCAAAAAGGACGGGCTGATCGGCCATGGTGGCCTCGTCGTGTTCGACGACACCGTGGACATGGCGAAAATGGCGCGGTTCGCGATGAAATTCTGCGCCATCGAATCGTGCGGCAAATGCACGCCCTGCCGGATCGGCGCGGTGCGCGGGACGGAGACCTTCGACAAGATCATCGCCGGTATCGAGCCGGAGCGGAATCTCGCTCTGGTGCGCGATCTTTGCGAGACGATGAAATTCGGCTCGCTGTGTGCGCTGGGCGGCTTCACACCCTATCCGGTGCTCAGCGCGCTCGATCACTTTCCCGAGGATTTCGCGACGCCGCCGCTGCGGCACGCGGCAGAATAAAGGAAAACCGCCATGGGACTCATTCAGGAAATCGACTACGGCACCAAGCCGGCCAATGCGGAAACCCTGGTCAGTCTGACCATCGACGGGGTTGCGGTCAGCGTGCCGGAAGGCACCTCGGTGATGCGCGCGGCGATGGAAATCGGTACTCAGATTCCCAAGCTCTGCGCCTCCGACATGTTGGACAGTTTCGGCTCCTGCCGGCTCTGCCTGGTGGAAATCGAAGGCCGCGCCGGCACGCCGGCATCCTGCACCACGCTGGTCGCCGAAGGCATGGTGGTCCACACTCAGAACGAGCGGCTCGGCCGGATTCGCAAAGGGGTGATGGAACTCTACATTTCCGACCATCCGCTCGATTGCCTGACTTGCTCGGCCAACGGCGATTGCGAATTGCAGGACATGGCCGGCGCGGTCGGCCTGCGCGACGTGCGCTACGGCTATGCAGGCGACAATCACCTCGACGCGGCCAAGGACGTTTCCAATCCGTATTTCCGGTTCGACCCGGCGAAATGCATCGTCTGCTCGCGCTGCGTGCGCGCCTGCGAGGAGGTTCAGGGCACCTTTGCGCTGACCATCGCGGGGCGCGGCTTCGATTCGAAGGTTTCCCCCGGCATGGAGGAGAATTTCTTCGATTCCGAGTGCGTCTCCTGCGGCGCCTGCGTGCAGGCCTGCCCGACCGCGACGCTGATGGAGACATCGGTGATCGAAATCGGCCAGCCCGAGCATTCCGCAGTCACCACCTGTGCCTATTGCGGCGTGGGCTGCTCGTTCAAGGCGGAAATGCGCGGCGAGCAGGTGGTCCGCATGGTGCCTTACAAGGACGGCAAGGCGAATCACGGGCATTCCTGCGTGAAAGGCCGGTTTGCGTGGGGTTATGCCACGCATCGCGACCGCATCACCAAGCCGATGATCCGTGCCAAAATCACCGACCCGTGGCACGAGGTTTCGTGGGACGAGGCGATCGCCCACACCGCGTCGGAGTTCAAGCACATCCAGGCTAAATACGGCCGTTCCTCGGTCGGCGGCATCACCTCCTCGCGCTGCACCAACGAGGAAACCTATCTGGTGCAGAAGCTGGTGCGCGCCGGCTTCGGGAACAACAACGTCGATACCTGTGCCCGCGTCTGCCACTCGCCGACCGGCTATGGCCTGTCGCAGACCTTCGGCACCTCGGCCGGCACCCAGGATTTCGACAGCGTCGAGCAGGCGGATGTTATGCTGCTGATCGGCGCCAACCCGACCGACGGCCACCCCGTCTTCGCCTCGCGGATGAAAAAGCGCCTGCGCGAGGGCGCGAAGCTGATCGTCATCGACCCGCGCCGGATCGACCTCGTCCGCACCCCGCATGTTGAGGCCGAATACCATCTGCCGATCCGCCCGGGCACCAACGTCGCCATCCTGAGCGCGATCGCCCATGTGATCGTGACCGAAAACCTGATCGACGCGGATTATATTCGCGAACGCTGCGACGCTGACGCCTTCGCCCATTGGGCGGAGTTCGTCTCGCAGGAACGCAACAGCCCGGAAGCGCTGGCCGCGACCACCGGCGTCGATCCTGAACTGGTCCGCAAGGCCGCGCGCCTCTACGCGACGGGCGGCAATGGTGCCATCTATTACGGCCTCGGCATCACCGAGCACAGTCAGGGCACCACGGCGGTGATGGCGCTCGCCAACCTCGCGATGGCGACCGGCAATATCGGCCGCGTCGGTGTCGGCGTGAATCCGCTGCGCGGGCAGAATAACGTGCAGGGCAGTTGCGACATGGGCAGCTTCCCGCATGAATATACCGGCTACCGCCATGTCGGCACCGAGAACGTGCGCGAGTCCTTCGAGATCGACTGGGGCATCAAGCTCGACCCCGAGCCCGGCCTGCGCATCCCCAACATGCTCGACGCCGCGATCGACGGCACCTTCATGGGCCTCTACATCCAGGGCGAGGACATCGCCCAGTCCGACCCCGACATCAAGCACATCACCGCCGGGCTCTCGGCGATGGAATGCGTCGTCGTGCAGGATCTGTTCCTCAACGAGACGGCGCAGTTCGCCCATGTCTTCCTGCCGGGTTCGACCTTCCTCGAAAAGAACGGCACTTTCACCAACGCCGAACGCCGCATCCAGCGCGTCCGCAAGGTGATGACACCGAAAAATGGCTACGAGGACTGGGAAATCACCCAGCTCATCTCCAACGCCGTCGGCTTCCCGATGAACTACGCGCATCCCTCCGAAATCATGGACGAGGTCGCGCGGCTGACGCCGACTTTTGCGAACGTGTCGTTCGACCTTCTGGACCGTGTGGGCTCCGTGCAGTGGCCGTGCAACGAAGCCGCCCCCGAGGGCACGCCGATCATGCATATCGATCATTTCGTGCGCGGCCAGGGGCGGTTCTTCGTCACCGAATACGTGCCCACCGACGAAAAGACCGGCCCGCGCTATCCGCTGCTGCTCACCACCGGCCGCATCCTCAGCCAGTACAATGTCGGCGCGCAGACGCGGCGCACTGAAAACTCCGCCTGGCACAAGGAAGATCTGCTGGAAATCCACCCGCACGACGCCGAGCAGCGCGGCGTCACCGACGGTTCCTGGGTCAAGGTCGCCAGCCGTTCCGGCGAGATCGCCCTGCACGCCAAGGTGACCGAACGCGTCGCCCCCGGCGTGGTCTACACCACCTTCCACCACCCGATGACGATGGCGAACATCGTCACCACCGACTATTCCGACTGGGCGACCAACTGCCCGGAATACAAGGTGACGGCGGTGCAGGTCTCGCCGTCGAACGGCCCGACCGACGCGCAGCGCGACTATGCCGAACTCGGCCGCCGCACCCGCCAGATCGAGGTCGCCGCCGCCGAATGACCATGCTGCCCGCGCCGGTCACCAGGGTCGCCGCTACCGCCTTCCGCCACGGCGGCATCGCGGCGATCAGCCGCGCCCTTCCCGAGGAAGCGGCCGTCGCGCTCAGCTACGATCAGGTCGGCTACGCAGTAATGATGGCGACGCCATCCGACCTCGAGGATTTCGCGGTCGGGTTCAGCCTGTCGGAAGGTATCGTCGAACGTCCCGCCGATATCCTCGATTGCGAAATTGTTATGGTGGAACAGGGCATCGAGTGCCGGATGCGCCTTGCGCATGATGTTTCGGCCCGGCTCGCGCAGCGGCGACGCCATCTGGCGGGCGCACTGGGCTGCGGGCTGTGCGGACTGGAAAGCCTGGCCGAGGCGAACCGCGCGATCCCGCGGGTTGGATCTTCCCTTTCGATCGCGGCCCCGGCACTGATGCGGGCAATGCGTGAGATGTCGGCTCGGCAAACGCTGAACCGGCAGGCTCATGGTATTCATGCGGCAGCCTTTCTCGATCCCACCGATCAGTCCGTGCTGGTGCGCGAGGATGTCGGCCGTCACAACGCGCTGGACAAGGTCGTCGGCGGGCTCGCCCGCGCGCAACGCTCCGGCGGTTCGGGCGCGATCCTGCTGACCAGCCGGGTCTCGATCGAGCTGATCCAGAAGGCCGCCCTGCTTGGCGCACCCATTCTCATCGCTGTTTCGGTTCCCACGGCGCACGCGCTGCGCGCCGCCGAGGCTGCCGGCATCACCCTCGCCGCCGTCGCGCGCGACGACGGGTTCGAAGTTTTCACCCATCCATCCCGCATCCGGTTCGGAGTCGAAACCCATGTCGCATGACGTCAACCTGTTGCACCAAGGGCAAGATCAGCGGCTCGTCTATATGGCGAACCAGATCACCACATTCTTCGCCTACGAACCCGATGAGCCGGCAGTCGCCGCGATCGAATCCCATATCCGCAAGTTCTGGGACCCGCGGATGCGCGCGAAAATCATCGCCTATGTCGCTGACGGTGGCGACGGGCTACTGCCGCGGGCACAAAGGGCGATCCGGCAATTACAGGAGATGAACGCAATCTCTTGATATCGATCACAATCCAGCTATAATGAACAATAAATAAAAATCACATACTGGAGGAGATCCACGATGGCTGGCCTCGGTTTTCTTGACCGTGAACAGACGGTCGCTCCCAATGGCTATAACCGCTGGTTGGTACCGCCAGCCGCGCTATGCATTCATTTATGCATCGGTGAAGCCTACGCATTCAGCGTTTTCAACCTGCCGCTGACCAGACTGATCGGCATCACCAAACACGCGCCGGGCGACTGGAATCTCGTCGATGTCGGCTGGATTTTTTCGGTCGCGATCGTGTTTCTCGGCCTTTCCGCGGCGTTTACCGGCACCTGGCTCGACCGGGTCGGGCCGCGTAAGGCGATGACGGCGGCTGCGCTGTGCTTCGGCGGCGGGTTTCTGGTCGCGGCCTTCGGGGTCTCGATCCATAGCCTGCTGGTGGTGTTCCTCGGATATGGCGTGCTCGGTGGAATCGGCCTTGGAATCGGCTATATTTCACCCGTACGGACGCTGATCACCTGGTTTCCCGATCGGCCGGGCATGGCCACCGGCCTCGCGATCATGGGTTTCGGCGGCGGTGCAATGATCGCGGCCCCACTGTCCTTCTTGCTGATGCATCATTTCACGACAGCGACCAGTCTCGGCGTCGCACCGAGCTTCGTCGCCCTTGGCATCATCTATGCCATCTTCATGCTGATCGGTGCCCTGATCGTCCGTGTTCCACCGGCGGGTTGGGCTCCTGCCGGCTATGTCGCGCCGACGACCCAAAAAAAACTGATCTCCGAATACGACGTCACCGCCGACCGCGCGATGGCCACGCCGCAATTCTACTTTCTGTGGTTCGTGCTGTTTCTGAACGTCACGGCCGGTATCGGGGTGATCGGCCAGGCAAGCCCCATGATTCAGGAAATGTTTCATGGCCGGGTAACGGCGGCCACCGCGGCGGGTTTTGTCGGCTTCCTATCGCTGTTCAATATGGGTGGGCGGTTCTTCTGGGCATCGCTATCCGATTGGCTTGGCCGCAAGCCGACTTATTTCGTATTTTTCCTCCTCGGCATCGCACTCTATGTTCTGGTGCCGCATACCGCCCTGCTTGGCAGCGTTGCCCTCACTGCCCTGTGCTTCGGTGTGATCCTGTCGATGTATGGCGGCGGCTTTTCCACCATCCCGGCCTATTTGCGGGATATTTTCGGGGTTCGCCATGTCGGCGCGATCCACGGACGGATTCTCACGGCATGGTCGGCTGCGGGCGTGATGGGGCCGGTGCTGGTCGACTATATCCGCCAGTACCAAATCCATCACGGCGTCGCCAAAGCAGATGCCTATACCATCACTCTTTATATCATGGCGGCGCTTCTGCTGGTGGGCGCGATCTGCAACGCAATGATCTCGCCGGTTGGCGCGCAACACCATGAAGCCATCGCCAGAGCCGCCGAATGAGGACACGATCATGAACGACGCCGCAAATGCGCCAAAGCTTGTCATCTATTGGCTACTGGTCGGCATTCCGCTCGCCTGGGGCGTCTATCACACGCTGATTGCTGCCGGCAAACTCTTCGGACTGTAACGTCAGAGCAATTTCGCCTCGAAGGGCGGCAGATAATCGGGCGCTTCGAATTCGATCACCCAGAGATCGGGATCGAAGCGCCTCTGTTTTTCGATATAGGAATCCACCCGCGCCTCATCGACCGGGTTGGGTCCGGTGGCGCGCAGCCACGCCGGCCTGCCTTCGCCGTCCCGCGTCTGGCTCAAGGCAACGATCCCCATTCTGCCGCGCAGCAGAACGAGAATCCCGCCGGCATCGGCATCGCCCCGATGGATCACCATACCGGGTCGACCATCCGCGGCACCAAGGCGAAGTGCCGCCTGCACCCAGATTCCAGCCTTGACCCGAGGCTCAGACACCGGCTTGATCTATCGACGACCGTGCCGATGCCTGCTCATGTTGCGGTGCGTGCCAATATCTCAAGGAACGTCGTATGCCGTCCGTCACCAGAAAGCCTCTCATGCGCATGTTATGCTCCTTGCCGCTCCTGTTCGCCACACTGGCCGGGTTGTTCGCTTGCGTGCCGCATGCCGAAGCCGCGCCGAAGCTTCAGAAAGTCACTTTCGGGCTTGATTGGCGTGCGGAGGCCGAATATGGCGGCTATTATCAAGCCCTTGCCACCGGTATTTACCGCAAATACGGGCTCGACGTCACGATCCGCCAGGGCGGACCCGAGGTCAATAATGCGCAGCTCCTACTCGCGGGACGGCTCGATTTCGACGTCACCTCGAACGGGTTTCTCGCTTTCAATTTCGTCAAGGAGAAAATCCCGTTCGTCGCCGTCGCGGCGATGTTCCAGAAAGACCCTGACATTCTGCTGGCGCACCACGGCACGGGAGAAACCAGTTTTGCCTCACTGAAAGGCAAACCAATCGCCATTTCAGCGGACACGCGGGTGAGTTGTGGCTGTTTCTCAAGCACAAATACCATTACAGTGATAGCCAGATCCGGCCCTATGATTTCAATCTCGCACCGTTTTTCACCAACAAGAACCTCGCAGTCCAAGGGTTCCTCACCTCCGAGCCGTTCCTGGTCAAGCAGAAGATCGGGCATTATCCCGTGGTGCTGCGGCTCGACAAAGTCGGGTTCGATGGCTACGCGCAACTGATCGCGACATCGAAAAAACTGATCAAATCCAATCCGTCACTGGTACAGCGCTTCATCGCCGCATCCGCCACTGGCTGGAAATCCTATCTCGACGGCAACCCCGCACCTGCTTTCGCGCTGATCCGCAAGGCGAACCCGGACATGTCGATGTCCCTGTTGAAATACGGCTACGATCAATTGAAGGCGCATGGCATCGTCTCATCCGGCGACGCCAGGACAATGGGTATCGGTGCAATGACCGATGCGCGCTGGAGGTCCTTCTACGAGCAGATGCGTGAAGCAAAACTCTATCCCAAGGGATTCGACTACCGTACGGCCTTCACGCTCCGCTTCGTCGATCATCACCCGATGGGCGTAACGCCCTGACATGACCCCATGCTGCGTTTGACCGGCGCCGGCCGGCGTTTCGTTAACGGCACCATCGCTTTCGCGGATATCGACATGCGAATCGACGCGGGCGAATTCGTGGTCCTGCTCGGCCCCTCCGGCTGCGGCAAATCGACGTTGCTTCGCCTTCTCGCCGGCCTCGATGTGCCCGATACCGGCACGATCGTCTGGAATGACGGCACGCCACCGGCGCCGGGTGATATCGGTTTCGTGTTCCAGGATGCAACCTTGCTGCCCTGGGCAAGTGCGGAACAGAACGTGCATCTGCCGCTGCGCCTCGCCGGCAAGAGCTTCAGTGAAACCCGGAACGAGGTGCGCGCGACCATCGCCCAGCTCGGCCTTGCCGGGTTCGAAGATGCGAAACCCGCTTCGCTATCGGGCGGCATGAAGATGCGGGTCTCGATCGCGCGTGCCCTCGTCTCGCGGCCCCGGCTCCTGCTGATGGACGAACCTTTCGCCGCACTCGACGAATTCACCCGCCACCGGCTGCAGGACGACCTACACGCATTATGGCGCGAGGCACGAACCACCGTGGTTTTCGTCACGCATTCGATTTATGAAGCAGCCTATCTCGCCTCCCGTATCCTGGTGATGACACCTCGGCCCGGACGGATCGCCGCGGAAATTCCCTGCCCCCTGCCCGATCCCGCCGATCGCCGGACCGATCCCGCCTATGCTTCACTCACCGCACAGGTCACCGAAACCCTGCGCGCGGTGATGCCGGCATGACAAGCGTCGAACGTGCTGCCCCGATCGCCTTTGGCCTCATCGGACTTGGTCTCTGGCAGGGTGCGGTGAGCAGCCTGCACGTGCCAGTCTATGTGCTGCCCGGACCGACCGCGATCGTCGCTGCTTTCTGGATTGACCACACCTCGCTGCTTATCTCGCTGCTCTCGACCCTCGCGGTCACGGCCGCGGCGCTGGTGGCCGCCGCGTTGCTCGGCATGATCCTCGCTCTCGCCATGGCGGCGAGCCGCGTTGCCCGCGCCGCGATCCAGCCCTGGGCAGTGGTGCTCCAGGTCACTCCGGTTGTTGCCATCGCGCCGCTGATCATCATCTGGGTGAACCAGCAATTCGCCGCTCTGGTTGTCTGCGCCACCATCGTCGCGTTCTTTCCGGTATTGTCGAACACCGCCGCCGGCCTGGCAGCCACGCCGCCCGAGCTTGCGGATCTGTTCCGACTGAACGGTGCCAACCGGCGCCAGACCCTGTTTCTGCTCCGCCTGCCCGCCGCCCTGCCCTATTTTCTCGCCGGACTGCGCATCGCCGGGACTCTTGCACTGGTGGGTGCAGTCGTCGCGGAATTTGTGGCAAGTTCCGGCGGATTCGCGGCCGGGCTCGCCGGGCGGATTCTGGAAGCCGGCTACCGGCTGGAAATACCGCGCATGTTCGCTGCCCTCACGCTTCTCGCCCTTGCCGGAATCACGATCTATGCTGCCCTTGGCTCTTTCGAGCGGGCGGTGCTGCGCCGGTTCGGCGCCGCCTCTTGAAACAAGCCGCACCCTCTGGCACAGGCGCGCTCATGATCCGCAAAATGACCGACGCCCAGATCGCCTACGAACGCAAACGCGCCGCCAAGGCGAATAAAAGTCTCGATGAGTGGCTCAAGATCAAGGCAAAGCAGGAGGCCAAGGTCGCGGCCGCCAGACCCGAACACGCCGGCAAAACGAAAAAGCCGGGCCTGCTAAAGCGCCTGGTCGAGCGCGGCCACAAACCCATTTGAAACTCACTCCACCGCGTTGATATCCGGTGCGTTGGGGTTCTTCATTCCCACGATGTGATAGCCGCAATCAACATGGTGAATTTCGCCGGTCACCCCGCGCGATAAATCGGACAGCAAATATAACCCCGAGGCACCAACCTCTTCGAGCGCCACGTTGCGCTCCAGAGGCGCATTGTACTGGTTCCATTTCAGGATATAGCTGAAGTCACCGATCCCTGATGCGGCCAACGTCTTGATCGGACCGGCGCTGAGCCCGTTCACCCTGATCGCGCTCGATCCGAAATCCGCCGCGAGATAGCGCACCGAGGATTCCAGCGCCGCCTTGGCCACCCCCATCACGTTGTAATGCGGCGTGACCCGCTCGGCACCAAGATAGGTCAAAGTCAGCATGGAACCGCCCCGTTTCATCAGGGCGCCCGCCCGTTGGGCGGCCGCAGTAAAGGAATAGCAGGAGATATCCATCGCCTGGAGGAATGCATCGCGCGGCGTATCGGCATAGCGTCCGCGCAGATACTGCTTGTCGGCGAAGCCAATGGCGTGAACCAGGAAATCGACTTCGCCCCAGCGCGCGGCGACTGTACGGAAGGCGGAATCGAGGGCCGCGTCGTCGGTCACGTCGCAGGGGACCACCAGATCGGAACCGACGCTCTCGGCCAATGGACGGATGCGCTTTTCCAGCGCCTCGCCCTGATAGGTAAAGGCGAGTTCCCCGCCCTGGGCGGCAACGGCCTGAGCGATCGCCCAGGCGATCGAACGGTTATTCGCCACCCCCATGATCACGCCGCGTTTGCCGCGCATCAGCGCGCCCGCGAGCGGAAGGGTGTCTGCGGATTCCTGCATGTCGGGCTCCAAATCTGAACGTCGCCGGCGTGGCGTCGACAGGGTGGTGGCACAAGCCGGCATGACCTATCAAGTATGGGCATCCGCCGGAGAGAGCAACCGATGATCGACTTAGCCGCCGACCCGTTCGACCTGTTCGCGATCTGGATGACGCAGGCCGAGGCGTCCGAACTGAACGATCCCAACGCGATGACCCTTGCCACCACCACGAAAGACGGCCGCCCGTCGGCAAGAATCGTGCTGCTGAAATCCTGGGACAGGCTTGGGTTTGTTTTCTATACAAACCTGGAAAGCCGCAAATCGGACGAAATCGCCGTGAATCCGCACGTCGCCCTCCTGTTCCACTGGAAGAGCCGCAAGCGCCAGATCCGGATCGAGGGCATCGCTGCGCAGGTGAGCGATGCGGAGGCGGATGCCTATTTCGAAACCCGCCCCCGCCTGTCGCGAATCGGTGCCTGGGCGTCCGACCAGTCGCGCCCCCTGCCTGATCGCCGCCTGCTCGAACAGCGCCTGGAACAAGAGATCGCGAAATATGCCGACGCACCGGTGCCGCGCCCGCCGCACTGGTCCGGCTGGTGCGTAACCCCAGAGGCGATCGAGTTCTGGGAAGACCGCGATTTTCGACTCCACGACCGTGCGGTATTCATCTCCACCAGCACTGGCTGGACCGCATCGAGGCTGTATCCATGAGTTTCGACCTCGTCATCCACAACGCGACGCTGCCGGACGGGCGGCGCGGCATGGATATCGGCATCAATGACGGTAAAATCGCCGCCATCGAACCGAGCCTTCCAGTTGTTGCAGCCCGGATCATCGATGCCGCCGGCAATCTGGTGGCCCCGCCTTTCGTCGATTCGCATCTGCATCTCGATTCCGCCCTTTCGCTCGGCCAACCCCGTTTGAACGAAAGCGGCACGTTGCTCGAAGGCATCGCTCTCTGGGGCGAACTCAAGCCGCATCTCACCGTCGAGGCGATCCACGCCCGTGCCCGGCGTCTCTGCCTTTGGTCGATCGCACAGGGCATCGGGGCCGTTCGCTCTCACGTGGATATCTGCGACGACCGTTTGATCGCGGTCGAAGCATTGACCGCTTTGCGCGAAGAGATGGCCCCCTATCTGACCATCCAGCTTGTCGCCTTCCCGCAGGACGGCTTCCTGCGCTATTCGAAAGCGCGCGAAAACCTCCTCCGCGCGCTGGATAAAGGCGTCGATATCGTGGGCGGCATCCCACATTTCGAGCGCACCATGGCGGACGGCGCCGAAAGCGTGCGACAGTTGATGGCCATCGCCGCAGAACGCGGTCTCGCCGTCGATATGCATTGCGATGAGACCGATGATCCCCATTCGCGCCATATCGAAACCCTGGCGGCCGAAACGGCGCGGCACGGCATGCACGGCCGCGTCACCGGCTCGCACCTGACCTCGCTGCACTCGATGGACAATTACTATGCGAGCAAGCTGATCCCGTTGATCGCCGAGGCTGGGATTTCCGCGATCCCCAATCCCCTGATCAACATCACTCTTCAGGGACGGCACGATACCTACCCCAAGCGGCGCGGTATGACCCGCGTGCCGGAACTGATGGCAGCCGGGGTGAACGTCGCTTTCGGCCATGATTGCGTGATGGACCCATGGTATCCACTGGGCAGCCACGACATGCTGGAGGTGGCCGCGATGGGCTTGCATGTCGCGCAAATGACCGGTCTCGCCGGAATGCGCACCTGTTTCGATGCCGTGACCACCAACGCTGCGCGTGCGATGGGCCTCGCCGATTACGGGGTTTCGGTCGGCTGCCGTGCCGATCTCGTCGTGCTCGATGCCGCCGACCCGATCGAGGCGATCCGCACGCGCGCCACCCGACGCTATGTGCTACGCGGCGGTACGGTCATTGCAGAAACACCACCCCGCCGCAGCCGCGTCATTTTTGAAAACGACATCGTCGAGGTAGATTTACGCCTACCGCATTGATGCCATATTCGCGGTGAACCCTGCGAACAGACAAGAGGAGAGACATGATGTCCCGGCATGATCTGACACGGCGTGCCTTATGGACTGGAAGCATGGCCTTGATTGGTATCGCATCAACGGCTCCATTCGCAGAAGCCCAAAACCTGTCGCTGAACTTCAATTTCGGTTCGCCGGGATATAATGTCGGTTATTGGGCTCCTCCACCGTATTATCGGAGATATTATTCCCCACCGCTTTATGCGCAGTATATGATGTGGTATTATTACCCCTCGCAATACTACCGCTACTATTACGCTCCACCACCACCGCCTGGCACTCCGCGTCCGCCGCGGCCACCTTACGGTGCCCCTCTTCCACCGCCACCCGGCCGGTTTTTCTCAGGACTCCGAATGCCGCGCCCCCGCCCTTATCCAGGCGCGCCGCACGCACGCCCCGGCGGACCGATCCCCCATTGGCGCTCTGCTTTTAGACCACCGGGACGGCCAGGTCCTGTCGGTCCTGGAGGCCCTGGTGGATCTGGGCGTCCTGGCGGGCCAGGCAGACCCGGCGGACCGGGTAGAGGACCGGGCGGTCCCAGCCGGGGTTCGGGCGGGCCGCCACATCCCTGATTCTGCCAAGCGAAGCCGCCGCCCTGCAAACGCATAAGTGACACCCGGCACCATCGTGGCGATCGCTCTAGGCAGCGGTCATCCGATGCACAATTATGCCAGCATGTCTGCCTCATCCCTGGCTGAAAATCGGCGTGCTTCCGCTATTTCGCAGCCCAAGGTCGCCCTGGTCCCGATGACGATTGGGGTCGGCCTCGGTCTCGGGCTTGGATCGTTCGCCGGCGGCGCCCTGCAGAGCATCTACCCCTATGTCGCCGGCACACTCGCGACCAGCAGCGATCACGCGCTTTGGACGCTGACGTATTTCCTGGTCCACTGGGCGCTCGGCATCGCATTGATGCCCTGGTTTTCACGAAAATTCGGGCTCAAGCGCCTGTTCATCCTGTGCGTGATCATGCTCGCCTCGAGCAGCGCTCTCGCTATCATCGCCAAGTCGCTCATGCTCATGCTGGTAGCGCGCGGTGCCCAGGGCATCTCCGCCGGCATCTGGTGCAGACATTGCTGCTCGGTCATTACCCGAAGCATTTGCACACCCTCGCCACAGCGCTCTGGAGCAACGTGATGCTGGCGCCGTTCTTCCTCGGCCCGGCCGTCGGGGGTTGGCTCGCGACCAATTATTCCTGGCTCGACATTTTCTGGTTGGTGCTGCCGCTCTCTGTCGTCTCGATTGCCCTGGTGCAGATCGCCCTGCCCGACGACCGACCCACCACGCCGCCCCCGCGTTTTGATATTTTCGGACTCGGTCTTCTCTGGCCCGGATTGATCGCCTTGCAGATCGTTCTCGACCAGGGCGAGCAGTTCGGCTGGTTCCATTCGGTGTTCATCAGTCACGTCGCCCTGGTAGCGACGCTGTTGCTGGTCCTGTTCGTCATCTGGGAATTGTTCGAGCCTTCGCCGCTGTTGCAACTGCGCTATCTGGCGCGGCGGAATTTCGGTTTCGGCCTGCTGCTTCTCTGTCTCGGCTGGTCGATCTTCGTCGGCTGGAGTTCGATCCTGCCGCTCTGGTCGGAAACCGATCTCGGCTTCAACGGCTGGTGGGGCGGTGTGCTTCTGATCCCCCTTGCCATCACCGCGATCCCGATCGCCGCCCTGATGAGCAAACTCACCCAGTTCTTCAGCCTGCGCGCGCTCGCCGTCGGCTGCTTCGTGATCTATGCGGGCGCCTATGCCGTCGCTTTCTTCGATCCATCGGTCGGTCTCGCCGCGACGATGCCGAGCGAACTGATCCAGGGCATCGCCGTCGGCATGCTGTTCGTGCCGCTGACCATGATCGTCCTGTCCGGCATCCCGCCTGAAGAACTGGCCGTCGCCTCGACCACCAGCAATTTCATTCGGGTATCCAGCGCCAATCTCGGTGTCACGCTACTCACCACCCTGTGGCAACGCCGGACCGCGCATTTCGAAAGCCATATGCGCACCGTGATGCCGCGGTGGCTGTGACAATGGATTCTGGCCCACTTGTGCTGATGAATTCTGGCCCACCTCCCGGGGTTGGACAGGCAGGGCCGCCCCGCGGGGCGGCCCTGCCTGTCAGCGGTTCTTTTTCTCCTTCCTGTTCATGATTTGG
>NZ_JAIMBZ010000048.1:0-18611 GCF_025499445.1 Acidiphilium sp. AL | reverse complement strand
CGACTGGTATATGGACGGCAAAATCAACATCGACGACCTGATCACCCACACCCTCCCCTTCGAGCAGATCAACCACGGCTTCGACCTCATGCGCAACGGCGAAAGCATCCGCTCCGTCGTCGTATACTGAATGCGGATGCGAATACATCATGGCGCCGTCGTGCTTCTGGCGACAGCGGCGCTGTGCGGCACGGCGCGCGCGCAGGCGGTGATGTTGCCCTCGCCGGCTTCGATCGCGATCAAGCGCATCGTCGTCAGCGCGACACGGACGCGCCAGTCGAGCTTCAATGTGCCGGTCTCGATCTATACCGTGACCGGGCGGCAGGTGAGCGAGGCGAACGAACAGGAGAATCTGTCGGAAAGCCTCAAGCGCGTGCCGGGTCTCGATGTGCAGAACCAGCAGAATTACGCAACCGGAATCCGCATCACCTCGCGCGGGTTCGGCGCGCAGACCGCGTTCGGCGTGCGCAACGTGAAGCTGCTGATCGACGGCGTGCCGGCGACCCAGCCGGACGGCACCGGCGACTCCGAGATCATCGATCTCGGCGACGTGTCGCGCATCGAAGTGCTGAGCGGGCCGTTTTCGGTGCTGTACGGCAATGCGGCGGGCGGCGTGATCCAGGTGTTCAGCAAGGATGGACCGAAGCAGCCGACTGTGAGCTTCGGGCTGCTCGGCGGCTCCTACGGCAGTTACCGGGCGAGCCTGTCCTATGGCGGGCAGGCTGCGTTCGGCCGGAGCGGCTCGTTCAACTATATGATGAACGCCTCGGATTTCTATTCCGGCGGCTATCGCGCGCATAGTTCGGTGCGGCGCCAGCAATTCTACGGCAAGTATCGCGTGCAGGTCGATGCGGATACCAGCTACACGCTGCTGGTGGATGCGCTGAACGAGCCGGATTCGCTCGATCCGCTCGGGTTGACCGCGGCGCAGTATCATCAAAACCCGCGACAGGCGGGGACCGGGGCGGATGCGTTCAATGCCCGCAAGACGCTGCGGCATGTCCAATTCGGCCTAGTGTTCCGTCACCGGATCAACGACGACAACTCCATCCGTGTTATGATTTACGAAGCCACCCATTCGGTTTTGCAGTATCTGCCGTTCACCGGCAGTTTCGCGGCATCGGGCGGCGGCGTTGTCGATCTTGCGCGGAAATCCGGCGGGATCGGCGGGCGGTGGACGCACAAGACGCGGCTTGCCGGGATTCCGGTGACCACGATCGTCGGGGCCGATTTCGGCTACGAGGACCAGCATCGCAAGGGCTATGTCAACGAATTCGGCACCATCGGCGCGTTGCGCCGCAACGAGCAGGATATCGCGCGCAACATCGCCGAGTATGCCGAGATCGAGGTGAAGCCCGCCCCGCGCCTCGTGCTCGATGCCGGATTGCGGCACAGCCAGGAACATTTCAGCGTGCAGGATTTGTTCGTCACGCCGAAACTGACCAATGACAGTGGTTCGATTTCGTACGCCCACACCAGTTTCGTGGCGGGCGCGACCTATCATCTGACCCGCGAGACCAATCTGTTCGCCGATTACGGCGAGGGATTCGAGACGCCGACGCTGGACCAGCTCGCGTATCTGCCGAATGGCGAGGCGGGGCTGAATGCCGCGCTGGTGCCGGCCACGAGCCAGAACTACGAAGCCGGGATCAAGAGTCTGATCGCGGGCAACACGTATTTCAAGCTCGCCCTGTTCCACATCCACACCAATAATCAGATCGTGGTGTCGTCCTCCACCGATGGGCGCACCGCCTATGCCAATGAGGGACAGACGGCGCGCAACGGCATCGACGCGAGCATCGACAGTTTCCTGCCGCATCATATCGAGTTGTATGCCGCCTACAGTTTCCTTCATGCCCGGTTCGAAAACAGCGCGGTCGCCGGCAAGGCGCTGCCCGGTGTGCCGCAGCAGCGCATCTATGGCGAAGTGGACTGGCATAATCCGGCGAGCGGGTTCTACACCACGCTCGACGGGCAGTGGCAGAGCCGGATGTATGTCGATAACGCGAACTCGGCCTATGCAGCGGGGTATTTCACCGCCGGGGCGGCGGGCGGATTCCGGCAGAATTTCGGACCGTTCGGGCTGAACGAGTTTGTGCGGGTCAATAACATCTTCAACCGAACCTATGTCGGCGCCGTGGTGATCGCAGCGAGCAACGGCGAATATTACGAACCGGCGCCGGGGCGCAATTTCATCGTGGGCATGACCGCGAAGTATCGGTTTTGAGGGTGTTGTGGTTGGCCAGTGGCGCCCGCGCATGGATTGCTTCGCTTCGCTCGCAATGACGGCAGGGTGGTTAGAATAATTTTCCAGGGTTCATGATGCCGCGCGGATCGAGCGCGTCCTTGATCCGGCGCATCGCGTCGCGCTCGGCGGCGGCGCGCCAATGGGCGAAGGCGGGGCGCTTGATCATGCCGACGCCGTGTTCGGCCGAGAAGCTGCCGCCGAGACCGGCGACGATGGCGTTGACATCCTCCATCAGGTCTTCGGCGCGCCCGTCGAACGCGCCGGGCTCTTCGCCCTCCGGTTGGATCACGTTGAGATGGATGTTGCCGTCGCCGATATGGCCGAATGCCGCCATGCGGGCGCCGGGGTAACGCGCTGTCAGCATGGCCCTGGTGCGGTCGAGCAGGTCGGGGACCGAGGCGATCGGCACCGAGACGTCGTTCTTCACCGAGGTGCCTTCGCGCTTCTGGGATTCGGCGATGTGCTCGCGGATTGCCCAGAAGTCGCGGCGCTGGGTTTCGGATTCGGCGATCGCGGCATCGGCGATGGTGCCGTGCTCCAGCGCGCCGGCGAGGACGGATTCCAGCGTCTCGCGCAGGGAAGCGGCGCGCCGTGTGGTGGCGAGTTCGGCGAGGACGTAATGCGCGGCGGGCTCGGCGAAGGGCAGGCGGAAATCCGGCATGTGACGCGCGTTCAGCGCCATCGCAGGGCCGGAGATATATTCGAAGGCGTAGAGCGCGGATTCGTCTTCGTCGCGCAGCCGGGCGAACAGGTCGAGCACGGCGTCAATGCCGGGCAGCGCGCAGAGGCAGGTCTGGCGCTCGCGCGGCGCGCGATAGAGTTTCAGTGCGGCGGCGGTGATGATGCCGAGCGTGCCTTCGGCGCCGGCGAACAGATGTTTCAGCGCGTAGCCGGTATTGTCCTTGCGCAGCAGGCGCAGCCCGTTCCAGAGCGTGCCGTCCGGCAGGACGACTTCGAGGCCGAGAATCAGATCGCGCGCATTGCCGAAGCGCAGCGTGTTGTTGCCGCCCGCATTGGTGGAGAGCACGCCGCCGAGCTGGGCCGAACCCTCCGAATTGATCGAGAGCGGCAGGAGCGCGCCGGCCTCGGCCGCTTCCTCCTGCGCGCGTAGAAGAGTGACGCCAGCTTCGGCGATCATCGACAATCCGGCGCGGTCGATCGCGCGGACCCGGTTCAGCCGGGCGAGGCTGAGCACGAATTCGGCACCGGGACGGCTGGGGACGGCGCCGGCGACCAGCGAGGTGTTGCCGCCCTGCGGCACGATCGCCACACCTGCCTCGGCGCAGAGCCGGACGGAAGCGGCGACGCCGTCCGCATCGCGCGGGCGGAGCACGGCGCGCGGCGAATTGGCATACAGCCCGCGCCAGTCGGTGCCGAACGGGGCGATATCGGCGCTCTCGGTGAGAACGCCGCCGGGGCCGAGGGCGGCGGCGAGGCGGTCGATCAGGTCGTTCATCGCGCGACTATAATGTCCCGGTCGTCAGGGCGGAAACTACCCTGGATTTTCGACATTCGGAACTCATTTCCGAATTGACAAAGAGGTGGTTGGGCCTAGTCTCCGTGCCATGGATACGCCGATCACCGATCTGCCATCGAGCATCGCGAAGGCGCTGGCGCTGCTGCGTTGCGTGAGCACCGCCGAGCCGCACGCGAATTTCTCCACCCTGCTCGATCGAACCGGCTTGCCGAAGGCGACGCTGCACCGGCTGTTGCAGGAGTTGATCGAAGCCGGGCTGATCCGCTCCGGGCCCGACCGCACCTATCGCCCGTCGCTCGGACTGCTGGAACTGGCCTATCGGGCGTGGGAATCGATCGATCTCAAGCAGGTCGCGGCGCGCCACGTCGACGCGCTGTGGCACAGCACGGAAGAGACGGTACATCTCGCGGTGCGTGACGGGCTGGAAATCATCTATATCGACAAGCGCGAGAGCCCGAAAACGCTGCGGCTGTTCTCCTCGATCGGGCGGCGCGGGCCGCTGCATTGCACCGGGGTCGGCAAGGCGATTCTGGCGCATCTGCCGGAGGCCGAGCGCGAGGACGTCATCGCGCGCATCACCCTGACCGGGCATACGCCGCACACCATCACCTCCCGGCATCTGCTGCGCGCCGAGTTCGACCGGATCAGGAGCGAAGGGATCGCGCGCGATTGCGAGGAGCATGAGGAGGGGATTTTCTGCGTCGCGGCACCGATTTTCGACCGCAACTTCAGGCCGGTCGCGAGCCTGAGCGTGACCGCGCCGGGGATTCGCATGGACCGCGCGCGGCTGGATGCGCTGGCGCCGGAGGTGAAGCAGGCCGCGCGGCTGATTTCCCAGGATGTCGTTCTGTCGAATTGTTCGGTTTGAGGCCGACCCGGCTTGGGGACGGCTAAATCGCTTGATCCCTCGGCGCGTTATGGTAGCGTTACCACGTCACGAACCAATTGGCGTGCGCCTGCGCGCCGCCCGTGTTGGGGTAAACCGCAAAGGGAGGGACGGATATGCTCAAGACCACACGATCCATGCGATGGAGCCGGACTGCGCTGGCCGGCGGTATTGCCGCGACGGCGCTGGCGTTCGGGCTGGCCGGTAGTGCTCAGGCGGGGACGACGGCGAACGCCGTGACGCCAGGCATGAAGGATTTCACCAACACGCAGGGAGATCACGCGAACTGGATCCTGCCGGCGAAGAATTACAACAATGACCGTTATGTCAGCCTGACCAGCATCTCGCCCGCCAATGTGAGCAAGCTCAAGCCGGTCTGGACCTTCAAGATTTCGGATAACGGGCCGATCGAGGCGGCGCCGCTGATCTGGCACGGCATTGCCTATATCACCTCGGCGCATGATCACGTCTATGCGATCGACGTGAAGACCGGCAAGCTGAAATGGCAGTTCTCCGACAACCCGCACGTGATTTCCTTCGCCGCCAATCGCGGCGTCGCGCTGGTGGACGGCAATGTGTATGTCGCGACGCTGGATGGGCGACTGATCGCGCTGAACGCCGAGACCGGCAAGAAGGTGTTCGACAAGCTCGCGGTGAAGGATCCGACCAACTCGTTCTACACCATGGCGCCGCTGCCCTGGCGAAACCCATCGACCGGCAAGACCGAGTTGCTGCTCGGCGTATCGGACGGGGATTGGGGCGGCATCGGCAATATCGCGGCCTACGACCCAAAGACCGGCAAGGAGCTATGGCAGTGGAACACGGTGCCGGGGCCGGGCAAGCCAGCTAACAAGACGTGGAGCGGCGATAGCTGGAAGCGCGGCGGTGCCGCGGTGTGGACGCAGATGGCGATCGACCCGAAAACCGGGATTCTCTACGCCAATGCGGGCAATCCGCAGCCCGATTTCAACGGGCCGGTGCGCAAGGGCAAGAATCTCTACAGCGATTCGCTGCTCGCGCTGAACATTTCGGGCGCGAAGCCGAAACTTGTCTGGTATCACCAGTTCATCGCGCACGACACCCATGACTGGGACCCGGTGATGCCGCCGGTACTGTTCGACGGCAAGGTGAACGGCAAGACGATGCCTCTGGTGGCGGATGGCGACAAGGCGGGCAATTTCTGGCTGCTGAATTCCAAGACCGGCGCGCTGGTGAATCATCTGGTGATCAGCATGCAATATCACCAGAATACCGAGCCGACGCTGAAGGGCAACGTGGCTTGTCCGAACACCAATGGCGGCGTGGAGTTCAACGGCGGCACCTACGACCCGCAGACCAACATGATCTATCTGCCGAGCAGCAACGAATGCGGGTTCTGGCGCGCGACCAAGAACGTCGTCTATATCGGCGGCCAGTTCTACCTGGGTGGGGCATTTCCGAAATTCGTCGGCCCGAACACCGGACAGCTCAACGCGATCGATGTCGGCGACGGCGTGTTCGCGTGGCGCGAGCCGGAAAAATTGCCGATGGCGGGTGGTGCGCTCTCGACCGCGAGCGGACTGGTGTTCACCGGCATGGAGAACGGCGATTTCGCGGCGTTCGACGCCAATAGCGGCAAGGAGTTGTGGAAATACCAGACCGGTTCGCCGATCATCGCGCCGCCGGTCGCGTTCACCGAGGGCAGCACCGAATATGTCGCGGTGGCGTCGGGCCCGGCGGGCAATCAGCAATTGCCGAACATGCCGAAGACCAATGCCGGAACCGAGCTGACGATGTTCGCCGTCTCCAAGTGATGCGGCGGACTAACCTTACGTTGGCCCCGGCCGCGGGGGCGGTGCTGCTCGCCCTCGCGGCTCCGGCCTCGGCGGCCACGATATCGGATCACGCTTCTTCGGCAGCGGCGCTGCGCGACATCAAGGCGGCGATCGCGGTGATCACCGGCGCGGAGGATGCGGCGGCGAGCGGTCCCGCATCCTACAGGCTGGCGGCGCAGAGTGCGATCAATGCGCTGGTGGGGGAACATTCGCGGCAATTCGTGGCCTCGGTGCCCAATCCCGGCGATGCGGGGGGTGCGATCGGGCAGGTGAACCATCTGCTCGATCGGCGCGCCAATCCGCCCTTCGTGCCGGTGCTGCATGGCGTGCTGGTCAATGTGCTCGCGGCGGTGGGGCATTTGCAGGATGCGCGCAAGGCGCGCGGGCTGACCGCGTTCGAGGTCGCGTCCTCGCGCGCCCTGGAAGACCTCGACGTGGCGCAGGGGCGGGCGAGTGAATACGACGTGCTTGGCGGCATGGCAGGCGCGATCGCGAATACCGGACTCGGGGTGCCGGCCGGCGCGGCGATCCTGAACGGATGCGCCGCACCGGCCAGGACCGGCTATGGCATGTCTCATGGCTGGCTCGCGTGGCGGGCGGTGACGCTCAGCGACGCGACGATCCCGGATGCCGGAGCGGCGTTTATCAGAAAGGACGGCAATATGGTGGTGTTCTACACGGCGGCGGCGCCGATGGTCCGGCATTTGTGCGATACCCATGCGGCGGCGATCCGGCCGACCGTGACGCGCGCAAAGCCAAAGCCGGCGCGGCTGATCGAGGTCGCGGCGCAGGCAGCCGCGACCAAGGCGCTCTACACGGCGGCGCAGGCGAAACAGGGAAAGGCCGTGTATTCGGCGGATTGCGCGAGCTGCCATGGCGGCAATCTGCAGGGCGTCGCGGCGCCGGCGATCGCGGGCAAGGATTTTCTTGCGACCGCGAAGAAGGATGGCTGGACCGTCGGCGTCATCCGCACCATCGTCACCCAGAACATGCCGTTCAACAATCCGGCGTCATTGAAGCCGGCGCAGTATGCCGAGGTGATCGCCTATCTGCTCGCGTCGAACTGCTACCCGGCGGGCAAGACGGCGTTTCCCGAGCACGCGCCGACGGATTTCGCCACGATGAAGATCGTTACGCCAGCGCACCCGGCGGGAACGCCCAACATGTTCGGGGTCTGCGCGGTCAAATGATCCCGGTCCGGCGGGTGAAATCGCCGAATCCCTCGCCAGGCTCGCGGTTTTTTGCATAGGCCGCGAAGAGTGGATCGAGGCTCTCAAGGATTTCTGCCTCATTCAGATTTTCGTGGAGCAGACTATTGAGGCGGGAGCCGTCGGCGGCGCCCCCGAGATGCAGGTTGTAGCGGCCGGGATTGCGGCCGATCAGGCCGATTTCCGCGATATAGGGCCGCGCGCAGCCATTCGGGCAGCCGGTCATGCGCAGGGTGATTTTTTGCTCCGACAGGCCGTGGGTCGCGAGCATCTGGTCGATCATGGTTATCAAATCGGGCAGATAGCGCTCGCTTTCGGCAAGGGCAAGCCCGCAGGTCGGCAGGGCGACGCACGCCATCGCGCTTTCGCGCAGCGCAGATTGGCTCTGGATAACGCCGTGCCCGGCGAGAATGAGGTCGATTTTTTCGCGTTCCCCGTCGGTGGCGCGGGCGACGATGACATTCTGATTCGCCGTCATGATGACGGCACCTCGGTCGATGAAACCCTCCAGGGACGCGATCGCGACCAGGGCGGATTTCAGGCGCCAATCGCCGCGATCGGCGACGCGGCCGTTTTCGACGAACAGGGTGAGGTGATTCAACCCCTCCTCGTCGCGCGTCCAGCCGAGCGCATCGCCATTGCCGGTGAACTGGAATTTTCTCTCCGGCTCCAGCGGCTTGGCAAGGCGTGAATTCACTTCGGTCTTGAACCAGTCGAGCCCGCGATCGTCGATCGTGTATTTCAGGCGGGCGCGCTTGCGGTTCGAGCGGTTGCCGAAATCGCGCTGGGTGGTGAGCACGGCCTCGGCGACCGCGACGAGCTGATCGGCCGGGCAATATCCGATGATATCGCCGACGCGCGGGTAGGTTTCCGGCTCGCCATGGGTGGCACCCATGCCGCCGCCGACCACCACGTTGTAGCCGACGATGCCGCCATTCTCGACGATCGCGATGAACGACAGGTCATGCGCGAAGACATCGACATCGTTGGACGGGGGCACCGCGACGGTCATCTTGAATTTGCGCGGCAGATAGGTCGGGCCGTAGATCGGCTCGGCCTCGGGCTCGCCGCCGAGCACCCGCCGGTCGCCGATGAAAATCTCGCGCCAGGCACCGGTGCGCGGCAGGAAATGCGCGGAAAGCCGCCGCGCCGCCTCCACCGCCTCGCCATGGGCGCGCGACAGATAGGGATTGCCAACCGCCATCACGTTGCGGTTGACGTCGCCGCAGGCGGCGATGGTGTCGAGCAAGGCCGCGTCCATCGCGCGCGTCGCGGCGCGCACATTGCTCTTGATGATGCCGTGGAACTGGATCGTCTGGCGCGTGGTGAAGCGCAAGGTCGCGTTGCCGCGCTCGGTCGCGAGCCGGTCCATCGAGAGATACTGGCGCGGCGTCAGCACACCGCCCGGCACGCGCAGCCGCGCCATGAACATATAGGCGCGATCGAGCTTGCGCTTCGCCCGCTCGGGCCGCAGATCGCGGTCGTCCTGCACATACATGCCGTGAAACTTGACGAGTTGGCCGTCGTCTTCCGAAAGGCCGCCGAACGCCTGCTCACCCAACTCCTCGGCCAGCGTGCCCCTCAGAAAATCACTGCGCGCCTTGATGTCCTCATTCCGCGAAAGCGTATCCGTCATCGTCCGTCCTCGTAAGTGCGGTCATAGAACCCGTGCTCGGACCGTGTCCTGAGCTTCGCAAGGGGGCTTTGCCCCCTGCCCCCCCCACTAAGGGCTAAGCCCCGAGATCGGCTTCATGCCGGCACTTCCGCGGGACGGCTGAGGAAGATGCCGCATTCGGTTTTGCCGGAGCCGCTCCAGCGGCCGGCACGGGCATCTTCGCCGGGTTTGATGCGGCGGGTGCAGGTGAAGCAGCCGATCGAGGCGAAGCCGTCGGACTCCAGCGGGTGGCGCGGGAGGTGGTGGGTATCGAAATAGGTTTCGATGTCTTCGCGCGACCAGTCGCCCAGCGGGTTGAGGACCGTGCGGCCATCGGGTCCGGTTTCGATCGCGGCGATATCGGCGCGGGTTTCGGTCTGGTTGCGTTTGCGCCCCGAGATCCAGGCGTCGAAGCCTTCGAGGGCGGCATCGAGCGGCATGGTCTTGCGCAGTGCGCAGCAGAAATCGGGATCGCGCGCGAACAGCGTGCCGTCGGGGTCGAAGCTCGCGAGATGCGCGGGATCGGGACGGATCGAGCGCACATCCGACAGGTGCAGGCGGGTGATCAGCGCGTTGCGATAGGCGATGGTATCGGGAAACAGCTTGCCGGTATCGAGGAAGATCACCGGCAGGCGGCGGTCGATCCGTGCGATCATGTGCAGAAGCACGGCGGATTCGGTGCCGAAGGACGAAACCAGGGCGATGCGGCCCTTGTAGTCGGTTTCGATCGCGCGGCGCAGGAGGTCTTGGGTCGCGGCTTCGATGGCGGTCGATGTGTCCAGCATCAATAGACATCCTTTTTGTAGCGGCCGGCGGAAATCAGCGCGTCGAGTTCGGCCTGGCCGCGCTCCGCATCGTCGCCGCCGAGGATGCGGGTGAGCGTGGCATCGACATCGCGGGCCATGGCCTTGGCGTCACCGCAGAGATAGAGGACAGCACCCTCGGCGAGTCGGGCTTTCAGGGCGTCGCGCTGGTCCCAGAGCACGTGCTGGACATAGCGTTTCTCGGGCTGGTCGCGCGAAAAGGCGAGGTCGATCCGGTCGAGCACGCCGGATTTCAGCCAGTCCTGGATTTCCAGTTGGTAGAGGAAATCGTGCAGGAAGCGACGATGGCCGAAGATCAACCAGGATTTGCCGGCGGCCCCGGTGGCTTCGCGGTCCTGCAGGAAAGCGCGGTAGGGGGCGATGCCGGTGCCGGCGCCGATCATCACGATGGGCGCGTGCGGGTCGGCGGGCAGGCGGAAATGCGGGTTGGGCTTGACGAACACGTCGACCGTGGCGCCGGTCGCGCGGCGCTCGGCGATCATGCCGGAGACCACGCCGAGGCGCGCGCGTCCGGCGCTTTCATAGGCGACCTTGGCGATGGCGAGATGGGCGGCTTCACCCACCGATTTCTGCGACGAGGCGATCGAATAGTAGCGTGGCGGCAGCGGGCGGAACAGTCCTTTGAGCTGGGCGCCGGTGAGTTTGTGCGGGAAGGCTTCGAGCAGATCGATCGGCTGGCGGCCGGCGAGGAAATCGCGCCGTGCGGCATCGTCGTCGGCGAGAGCGGCGAGTTTGGCATCGCCGGTGAGGCCGGCATAGTCCTGCACCAGCTTGGCGGTGAGGGTGGTGATGTCGCGTTCGCTTGTCAGCGCGGCCGCGGATTCAGGATCGCCATCGAGCCCGGCAGCGCGGAGAAGGGACTCGACCAGCACGGGGTCATTGTCCGGCGCGATTCCGAGCGTGTCGCCCGGCTCGTAGGCGAGGCCGGAGCCGGCGAGATCGAGTTCGATATGGAAGGTTTCGGATTCCGAGCGCGATGAAGTGAGCGGGTGGTGTTCGGCGATTTCGGCGGTGAAGGGCGCGGATTTGCTGACGGCTTCGCCGGCCGTGCGATGAAAATCGACATGAATGACCGAACCCGCATCGTCGGGCGGGGTGAGTTTACCGAGGATGTCGGCGATGAAGCTGCCGGCGGGCGCTTCGTAGTCGAGATCGCAATCGACGCGCTCGGCAACGCGGGCGGCACCGAGGGCTTCGAGCCGTGCGTCGATCTGTTTGCCGATTTCGCAGAACTGCGCATATGAGGAATCGCCGAGTGACAGGACGGCGAAGTTAAGGCCGTCGAGTTTTGGGGCAGAGTTGCTCATCAGTGCGCGGTAGAACGGGGCGGCGCGTTGCGGCGGTTCGCCCTCGCCCCAGGTGGCGGCAATGACGAGGAGATTGCCGGCATCCTTCAGGGCGGCGATATTGGCATCGGCCATGTCAAGCGTGCGGGCGGCGAATCCGCGCTTCTGGGCGTCGCGCTTGGCGGCACCGGCGAGGGCTTCGGAATTGCCGGATTCGGTCGCGTAGAGAATGGTGAGCTTGGTTTTTGCAACCGGCGCTGCCTGGGGTGCGGCGTGCTCGCCCTTGGCGGCGTCGATCCCCGCGAGGAAGCCGGCGAGCCAGGCGCGCTGGACGGTCGAGGCACTGCCGATCACGCGGTCGAGTGCGGCGATATCCTCGGGCGCGAACGGAGCGGTGCGGGGCAGTGTCGCGGATTTGGTCATAATGGATCAGCCTTGAGCGGAGACGGTGTCGGGGACGGGAAATGCGGTTTCGGTGGCGAACATCGCGCCGATCCCGACAACCGGGCCGATGACGATGAGGGTCGCGGCCGGACGCAGCGTGCGGGCGATGCGTGGCGCTTCGGCCAGGGTGGTGCGGATGATCTCTTCGCGCGGGGTGGTGGCATCGAGCAGGAAGGCGACCGGCTCGGCCGGCTCGCGGCCGGCTTCGATGAGGCTGGCCGCGATCGCTTCGAATTTCGCGCGCGCCATGTACAGGACCAGCGTGTCGGCGGCGCGGGCGAGACCGGCGAAATCGACCTCTGCGCCGTCCGGCCCGGATTCGCCAGTCGCGAAGACGACGCTGCGGGCGATGCCGCGATGGGTGATGGGCAGACAGGCGGCGGTGGTCGCGCCGATGCCGGCGGAAATGCCGGGAATCACTCGAAAAACGATGCCGGCGGCGGCAAGGGCCAGGCATTCCTCGCCGCCCCGGCCGAACACGAACGGATCGCCGCCCTTGAGGCGGAGCACGCGGTGTTGCGCCGAGGCGAGGGCGATGAGCTGGGCGTTGATCGCGAGTTGCGGCGTGTGCTCGCCATGCGCGCGCTTGCCGGCCGGGATCAACCGCGTGGCGGCGGGCGCCAGCGCGAGGATTTCGGGCGAAACCAGGGCGTCGTGCAGGATCACGTCGGCGGTGGCGATGGCGTGCAGCGCCGCGAGCGTGAGCAGCGCGGGATCGCCGGGGCCGGCGCCGGCCAGCCAGACGGTGCCGGGCGCGAAATCGGGGTGGCGGATCGTCATAGCCATGCCCGTTCGGCGACGATGGCGGCGATGCGTTGCGCGGCTTCCGGCATGGCGACACCCTCGCGCTGCCAATCGGCACGCAGCGCGCCGATTTCGGCGACCCGTTCCTGCCATTCCGGCCCGTATTTCTGCTCCAGATCGCGGCGGATCAGGCTGGACAGGCCGGGGGCACGGCCATTGGTCGAGATGGTGAGAAGCAAATCGCCGCGCCTGATTTCCGCGACCGAGTGGAAATCGCAGAATTGCGGAACGTCTTCGACATTGACCAGAACCCGCGCATCGCGGGCGGCATTGGCAAGGGTCTCGGCGCGATGGCGCGGCAGATCGACGATCCAGAGCGCGTGAAGCGCTGTGAGATCGGCGGCCTCGGGCAAAGCGCGGCGGAGCGAACCACCGGCGGCGATGACCGCATCGTCCGCCGGGGCATCGGAAAACAGAATCGCATCGGCCGCGCCCGCGGCGCGCAGCGCGCGAAACCGGCGCAGCGCCAGCGGACCGTTTCCGGCCACGGCGAGGCGGGCGAAGCGGGGATCGAGAGCGATCGGGATCATGCCAGCGCGGGCTGCGCGACGCGGCGCAGATAGGGGAGGTCGGTCGCGAGCGGCGCGCCAAAGCGGCGCAGTAATTCGGCATCGGCCAGATGGGGCGCGGCGATGACCGGCTCACCATTCCGCCAGTTGACCGGGGTGACGACCGGTTCGGCATCGGTCAGGCGCAACGCGTCGAGCGCGCGGAGGATTTCGGCGAAATTGCGGCCGATCGCGTTCGGGTAGCTCTGGATCAGCCGCACCGCGTTGCGCGGGTCGATGATGAAGGTGGCGCGCACCGTCTGGGTCGTCGCCGCGTTGGGGTGGATCATGTCGTAGAGATGCGCGACCTCGCGATCGTGATCGGCGATGATCGGGAAAGATGGGCGATGGCCGGAGACCGCGGCGATATCCTCGGCCCAGGCGGCGTGGCGCTCCGGCGTATCGACCGAGAGGGCAAGCAGCTTTGCGTCGCGCGCGGCGAAATCGGGGGTGAGGCGTGCGGCCTCGCCCAGTTCGGTGGTGCAGACCGGCGTGAAGTCGTGCGGGTGGGAGAACAGCACGGTCCAGCTGGAGCCCTTCCAGGCATGGAAACGCAGCAGCCCGTGGGTCGAGAGCTGTTCGAAATCCGGGGCGGTGTCGCCGATACGAAGTGCCACGCCAGTCTCCTCGTCGTGCAAGCGGTGTCTTGCGCTGCATCATATAGGTCAGGTAGGGCGCGACAGAAATGATTTTCTCTCAACTGGGAGTATTTTGGCAAAAATAAGATTGATTTTTTGTTTGATTTGATTGATATGGAATCAGATGTCACAAACGAGGTTGTTTGGAGAATGAATGCGATCGAGCGTCCGCCCGAAAAAGAGGCGCCTGCCGCGCTGGACGGCATCGACCGGGCGATTCTGCGATTGATCGCGCGCGATGCCACCGTGCCGCTCGCCGCCATGGCCAAGCAGGTCGGGCTGTCGGCGACGCCGTGCTGGAAGCGGATCAAGCGGATGGAGGAGGCGGGGATCATCACCGGGCGGGTCGCCACCCTGTCTCCCGAGCGGCTGGGCTATCCGGTGTCGGTGTTCGTGTCGGTGGAGACGGCGGATCATTCCGCCGCATGGATGAGCCGGTTCGCCGAGGTAGTGACGGAAATGCCGGAAATCGTCGGGGCGTGGCGGATGAGCGGCGATGTCGATTATCTGCTGCACGTGATGGTGCCCGATATTCCCGCTTACGATGCATTCTACCGAAGGCTGATCGCCACCGTGCCGCTGCGCAATGTGAGTTCCCGCTTCGCGATGGAACGGATGAAATCGAGCCCGCCGCCGATTTGAGCCGCACCGACTCTAACGCGTTGTTTGTTTGCCTGCCGGTGCTGTATGGTTGCTGCGCTGGCAGCCCGTGCGGCGATGCTCTACAGCGGGGCCCGAACCGCCATATTGCCGCCCGGAGCTCACGCCGAATGACGACGATCCTGACCTATTTCCTGCTGCTTGGCGCCATCCTCAGCGAAGTGGTCGGCACGTCGCTGCTGAAGGCGTCGCAGCAATTCACCCGCCTGGTGCCGGCGGTCCTGACGATCGTTGCCTATGCCGCCTCGTTCTATCTTCTGTCGGTGATCGTGCGGACGGTTCCTGTCGGGATCGTCTATGCGATCTGGAGCGGCATGGGGATCGTTCTGATCTCGCTGGTCGGCTGGGTCGTCTATCGCCAGGCCCTCGACATATCGACGATGATCGGGCTTGGCCTGATCGTTGCCGGGGTCATCGTCGTCAACCTGTCGTCTTCAAATATCCGGCATTGATGAAGATTGCCGGTGTGTCGTACCGGATGGAAGGTGCAACGGCAATGTCGGTTCCATACAAGACCCCGGATCGCAGTGGTTTTAAGAATTCACCCACTCAGCGATCGTCCTGAAAACACGGTCGTCCAGGGAGAGAAAAACAGGCGCGGTTCAATGTGAACGTCTGTAAATCCAGGAGGAAATATGAAACGCTTAGGTTTGGCGATTGCCGTTGCGTCTATTGCGATTGGCTCAGGGGCGGCCCGTGCGGCCGAGCCGGCATCCTGCAAGACGATTCGTCTCGCGAATATCGGCTGGACGGATAATGAAATCCAGAACGCGGTGTTTTCGCAGCTTGCCGGAAATCTCGGCTACAAGATCAATACGAATCTGTATTCCGAAGAAGTCATGTATGCCGGTTTGAAGGACAAGAAGATCGATGTCTTTCTCGACGACTGGACGCCGTCGATGGACAAGATCACCGCCCCCTATGTGAAGGACAAGGGGATCGTCGTTCTGAAGCCGGATCTGACCGGCGCGAAATATACGCTCGTCGTGCCCTATTATCTCTACAATAAAGGTTTGAAAAATTTTGCCGATATTCAGAAATTCGGCAAGGATCTGAACTACAAGATCTACGGGATCGAACCGGGCAATGACGGGAACGAGCATATCCTGGCGATGATCAAGGCCAACAAGTTCGGCCTCGGCAAGTTTCATCTGGTGCAGTCGAGCGAGGCCGGCATGCTTGCCGAGGTCGCGCGCAAATATCCGAAGAAAAAGGCGGTCGTGTTCCTCGGGTGGGAGCCGGAGCCGATGAATGTGGAATTCCACATCCGCTACCTCTCCGGCGGCCATGCTTATTTTGGCCCCCACAAGGGTCAGGCGACGATCTACGTCAATACCCGCCCCGGCTACGTGGCCGAGTGCCCGAATGTGGGCCGGCTGCTGAACCAGTTCAAACTTACCGTCGCTGACGAAAACGCGATGATGTATAAGGTTCAGATCAAGCACCAGCCGGCGAAGGATGTCGCCGCCACCTGGCTCAAGGCGCACCCTGCCTGGGTAAAAGCGACGCTGAACGGTGTGACGACCGTTGACGGCAAACCGGGAACGCCGGCCGTGCTTCAGAAACTGAAAGCAGGTTAGTGTGGTTTTTAGTTCTGAAGTTCCTAAAATCGCCGCCACGTATGCGTAGGAACTTCAGAACCACCACACTGAAATCAAATGTTTGTTAGTGTTCTTTCGATTCGGAAATTCGTATGGCGCCGGGTTTGATGATAACGAACTTCCGAAGCGGGACGCTAGCCGCATTTTGGAAATTCAGCGGCGGTGCGGTGGTGACCGACCGCAAGTCCGTACCGCCGCGATGAATGATCGATTGCGAGGATCATGGAGATGAATGCCCTGACGCAGGCTGAGCGCTGGATCGCCCATCACAGCATTCCGGTCAATCTCTGGTCGCGCGAATTCGTGGACTTCATCAAGAATGATTTCCAGGGCTTCTTCAATGTCCTTTCGAGCGTTCTCGGTCTTCTGCTCGATTCGACGACCGATGCGCTGCGCGCTATTTCGCCGCTTATCCTGATTCTGATTTTTGCTGTTCTTACTTACATTTTCAAGAAATCCTGGCGGCTGGCGGTCTTCGTCTTCCTGGCGCTGCTGTTCGTTCTCAATCAGGGTTACTGGGAGCGAACGCTCGAGACGATCTCGCTCATCGTTTACGCGACATTGGCCTGCATGGCGATCGGTGTGCCGATCGGTATCGCGGCGGCGCACCGGCCGAGGCTGTACCGGGCGATCCGGCCGATTCTCGATATGATGCAGACCCTGCCCACCTTCGTCTATCTGATCCCGACTCTCGTGCTGTTCGGGCTGGGCAGTGTTCCCGGCCTGATCTCGACGATCGTTTTCGTCGTTCCCACGCCGGTGCGCCTGACCTATGTTGGAATCATCAATGTGCCGAAACAATTGATCGAGGCCGGTCAGGCCTTCGGCGCCAGCCCGCGCGAACTGCTCTGGAAAGTCGAGATTCCCGCCGCGATGCCGACAATCCTGACCGGGCTCACCCAGGTCATCATGCTGAGTCTTTCGATGGTCGTGATCGCCGCACTGGTCGGTGCGGGCGGGCTTGGCGAGCCGGTGGTGGAGGCGATGGAGACCGTGCAGATCGGCAAGGGATTCACGTCGGGTCTCGCGATCGTCGTGGTCGCGATCATTCTTGATCGCGTCTTCCGTCCCACCAAGGCGCGGACGTAAAGCATGGCGGGCATCGTACAATTCGACAAGGTCGATATTCTATTTCCGGGCATCGACGACCGCGCGGCGCGCGGTCGCGTCGAGGCTGCGCTCAAGGGATTGGACGCGGGTAAATCGCGGAATGATCTCATCGCCTCGAACGGCGTCGTGGTCGGTGCCGCCGATGTCAATCTTGAGATCGAGCAGGGTGAAATTTTCGTGCTCATGGGTCTGTCGGGATCAGGAAAGACCACGGTTCTACGGGCGGTGAACGGGCTGAACAAGATCAGCCGGGGCCGGATTCTGATCCGCCAGGGCGACCGCGTCGTTGATATGAGCCGCCCGGAGGCGGGCGTGCTCAAGCGCCTGCGCAACGAAGCCGTCTCCATGGTATTCCAGCAATTCGCTCTGCTGCCGTGGCGCACCGTGCGCAGGAACGTCGAACTCGGGCTTGAATTGCGGCGGATGCCGGCGGCGGAAATGCGCAAGATCGTCGATGAATGGCTCGATGTCGTAGGGCTTCTGCCCTGGGCAGAGAAATATGCCGAGGAACTTTCAGGCGGCATGCAGCAGCGTGTCGGCCTCGCGCGCGCGCTCGTCACCAACCCCGATATTCTGCTCATGGACGAACCGTTTTCCGCGCTCGACCCGCTGATTCGCAACAAGCTTCAGGACGAACTGCTATCACTGCAGCGAACGGTCAGGAAAACCATCATCTTCGTCACCCACGATCTCGACGAGGCGTTGAAAATCGGCAACCGGATCGCGATCATGAAGGACGGGCGGGTGATCCAGGTCGGCAAGCCGGAAGACATCGTGCTTCGGCCTGCCACCGATTATGTCGCCGAGTTCGTGAAGCATATGAATCCGCTGACCGCGCTTCGTGCTGCCTCGCTGATGAAGCCGGTCGGCGAGGTTGTGGGAGCGGACGGAGCCCATCGTTTCATCGATCGCGATCTGTATGAGATCGAGCTTGATGCCGATGGCAGGCTTGCGGGCCTTCACTGCAGAGGAGAAAGCGTCGGCTGGTGCGACGCTGACTCGGAATTCGTCCGAACGGCAGGGAACGTGGTCCTGGTCGAAGCGGGTTGTCTGCTCAAGGATGTCGTGGAAATCCGCCAGATGACCGGACGGCCGATTTTTGTCTGCGATGGCGGCCGCATTATCGGGTTCTGCGGCTCCAACGAAATTCTCGATGCCCTCACCCATGCCGGCCGTTCCGCATATGGCGATGGCGCGCGGAGCGGGAGCGATATGTCGAAGCCCATGCTGGCGAACAGCACGCTTTGATAATTCACTGAAGGACTCTAGTGACACGATGAACGAGCAGAGAGTGATTGGGAGCATGGCGCGGTTTTTTGGGGCGTCGGTTGGCGAGACCGATCCTGAGATTGCGGTGGCGATCGGGCGGGAGCTGGCGCGCCAGCAGGACGGGATCGAGCTGATCGCGT
>NZ_JAIMBZ010000047.1:5394-18777 GCF_025499445.1 Acidiphilium sp. AL | reverse complement strand
TGAAGATGGATTCCGGTCCGTGGCGGTGCCGATCCACCGCTATGACGGGACCGTAGTCGCCGCTATGAACGTAGGCATGAGGGTCGAAAAGGCTGGTCCTGAGGCGATCCGCACGTCGTATCTACCCCGCCTGCTCCGGGTTGCCTCCGAGCTCAGCAGTGAGCTACTTTAGAGGCCATTTCGGAATGATATCAAAATGACCGGGATGAAGGGTTGGCTGGTCGGGCGAGGTGTGATTATGGGATGGCCCGCCCCTCTCTGAGGCAACTCGGGTAGGGTTTGCCTCTTTTTACAAAGGAGGGCGGGATGACGGGTATTGCGTTTTTAGGGATTGATCTTGGTAAGACCAGCTGTAGCGTAGCGGGTCTGGACGGGGCCGGCCGTGTCGTGATGCGACGGCGGCTTGCGCGTGATGCGCTTCCGACTTTGCTCGACACGTTCAAGGCGCGGATCCGGGAAATGACCTGCCGGACGCGGGGGCTCAGTCTGATGCAGATTGTCGAGGAACTCACGCCATACCTCCTTGGATGGCGCGGCTACTTCGGCTTCTGCCAGACCCCTCGCGTGCTCGCGAACCTCGAAGCGTGGACCCGTCGAAGATTGCGCTCATATCTTTGGCGGCAGTGGGGGAACGGGCACAATCGCTTCAAGGAACTGTGCCGTCGTGGCATATCGCAGTTCAGAGCAGCGGTCGCCGCCGGTTCACCGACGGGCTTTTGGCGCATGTCAGGACACCCGACGGTTCAAGCCGCCCTGCGCAACCACCACTTCGATGCAATCGGTCTCCCACGCCTCTATGTTCCAGCTCCAGAGTAATCCAGTCGAACCGCCGTGGTACGGACCCGTATGCCCGGTGGTGTGGGAGGGGCGGCGTCGTGAGGCGCCCCCCTATCCCGATCAATCCGCACTCACGCGAGACCGTTCGTCCCAGCAGGCGCGGGATCTCCAGCTTGCGCATCATTCTCAGCACCGCCGCCACGTGCCCGTGCGGCAGGGACCGCCGGATCTCGAGCGCTTGATCCGGGCCACCCACCACCGTGCCGCCGGCGAGTAAAGCGCGCAGACCGTCGATCAACTCGGGCGGCATCTGGCTCAGATTGGCGATCGTGCGCTTGTGGACCTTCCGCCCCTCACGGAAACTCTCCCGCAGCAGCACCGCCGACGCCGAGCGGCCATTCGGAACCACGTCGATGAACATGCCGCCAGGGAATCACAGCTCGAGTCGCGCCGCAAGCCCAATGTATGGACACATCATTCAAATATAAAACCGCGCTATCCCAAGCCACCCAATGCGTTCAAGCAGTTTCAAAGTGAAAACTTCGGTCTAGGCGGCATCGGGCAGGCCTTCGGGCAAGCCCTTACTGAATTGCGCCCACAACATCTCGACGTGGGCTTCCACTCGCTTCACCGATTCATCTTTCACCGGGCCGTAGCCTCGGATCTCGTCCGGATAAGAAGCCAGAGCCACGGCCGCTTCGAGATTCGCGCCGTTGAGACGGACGACGATCTTCTCGACCAAAGCGAGGTACCGATCGCGCAGCATCCGCTCCATGCGGCGCTCGCGCATCCAACCGAAAGGGTCGAACACGGAACCGCGGAGGACTCTTCCTCGCGCCAGCAAACGCAACATCGGCAACAGATACTTCGCCGAAAACGCCCTCTTGCGCGGGCGTCCGCTGGACGGATCACGGCCAAAGAGGATGGGCGGAGCCAGATGCAGCTTGAGCGCTCCTCCGTCGAACCGGCGTCGCAAACCGTCCCAGAAGGATGTATCCGCCAGCAAGCGGGCGACTTCGTATTCGTCCTTGTAGGCCATGAGTTTGAAGGCGTTCCTGGCGACGGCTTCGGTCAACCGGGTCGAGCCGGCGGCGACCTTGTCTTCCCCGCTCCGCGTGCGTTCGACCAGGCGACGAAAGCGTTCGGCATAGCCGGCGTCCTGGTAGGCCTGCAGCGCGTCGACCCGTATGGCGATACGCTGCTGCAGCGTATCGACGGGCTTGGGTGCCATGGTCATCATCGGCTCGTCCGGATCCAGCAGCCCCCTCGCCGCCTCGGGATCCGCGAAGTACAGCCTTCCGAGGCGGAAGGCCTGCAGTGTTCCGGCCACGTCCGAGCCGTTCAATCGGATCGCCTGCTCCATCGCCTCCGGCGAGAGCGGCAGCACGCCCATCTGCAACGCGTATCCCAGCATGATCATGTTAGCGGAGACGGGATCGCCGAAGGCGCGCCGGGCAAGGTCGTTCGCCGGTACGCGAAGCGGCAGCCGCTCGGCTCGTCGTTCGAGGCGGCGGATGAGACGCTCGGAGTCGAGGTCGATATTGCCGTTCTCATGAAACGTCTGCGTCGCGACCACCCGATCGTCGACGAGGACCGTCGTGGAAGATCCGACCGTCGTCAACGCCTCGAGTTGGGTCGCCGCGACGACGTCGGATGCGATCAGGAGGCCAGCATCCTCCAGGCCGAGGCGCAGCGGCGCCACGCTCTGCAGCGTGGGAAGGATCCGCAGGTGGCTGTAGACCGCCCCGCCCTTCTGAGCGAGGCCGGTCATATCGTAGATGCCGACGCCCCGGCCCTCCAGATGGGCCGCCATGCCGACGATCGCGGAGACTGTCACCACCCCGGTCCCACCGATGCCGGCCAAGAGCATGCCGAACGATCCACCGCTGAGATCGGCCGTTTCCGGCCTCGGCAGGCCGGCGACTGCCGCGTCGAGGTCGAGGGTTTTAGGTTTCAGCAGCCCGCCGCCTTCGATGGTCACGAATGAAGGGCAAAACCCTTCGAGGCAGGACATGTCGCTGTTGCAGCTCGCCTGGTCGATGCGACGCTTGCGGCCGAATTCCGTTTCCAGCGGCTGTACCGACATGCAGTTCGAGGCCCGGGAACAGTCCCCGCATCCCTCGCAGACCGCGGGATTGATGACGACGCGCATGGAGGCGGCGGCGACCTGCCCTCGCTTACGCCTCTTGCGCTTCTCGGTCGCGCAAATCTGCACATAGACGATCACCGTCGTTCCCGGAACCTCGCGGAGTTCGCGCTGCACGTTCTCCATGAGCATGCGGTGAAGGACCGCGACCCCCGCCGGCATCGACCGTCCGGATTGCATCGCGTCCGGATCTTCGGCCACGACCACGACGCGCTTCACCCCCTCCAAAAGGACCTGTCGCACGATGGCTTCGACCGACAGACCGCTCTCGACGGTCTGTCCGCCCGTCATCGCGACCACGTCGTTGACGAGTATCTTGAAGGTCACGTTCGCGTTGGAAGCGGCTGCCGCACGGATCGCCAGCGACCCCGAATGGGAGAACGTGCCGTCACCGAGATTCACGAATACGTGCTTGGTATCCGTGAAATGCGACAGCCCGATCCAATTCACTCCTTCTGCCCCCATGTGGGTACAGGGCAACGGGTTGCGGTCCATGAACTGCACCAGGCCGTGGCAACCGATCCCGGCCACGCCGAACGACCCGTCCGGCAGCTTGGTCGACCGATTGTGAGGGCAGCCAGAACAGAAAACCGGGCGGCGCGCGAGCGGCCCGACGTCAACCTGCTTGAACGAAGCAATGCGTCCGGAAAGATCCTCGATCGCCGCGCGCAACGCCACGGCCTCCGCGAGATCGGCGGGAACCATGGCGAGGATGCGACGGCTGACGGCCAGCGCAACTGTGGCGGCATCCAGCGGTTCGTCCGCTGAAAGGAGCGCCTCTCCGTCCGGAGTCCACTTCCCCGAAATATTCGGCCGCCGTGCCCAATGGTACATGAGCGCGGCTGCCTGGAGCTCCATGTGCGGGCGCTTCTCCTCCACGAAGAGAAGCTCCGTGGCATCCTGCGAAAACGCATTCAAAGGCTCCGGATCGAGCGGATAGATCAGGCCCACTTTCAGAACGCCGATGCCCAGCCGTCGCGCGGCGTCGTCGTCGATGCCGACCAGCCGCAGTCCGTCGACAACGTCCTGGAAAGCCTTGCCGGCCGTCACGATCCCCAGACGAGAAGGCCGCTCCGCTCCGAACGCGACCCGATCGATCCCATTCCGTCGCGTGAACGCGTGCACGCGCGGGAGCTTGTTCCGGACCATCCTCTGGTCCTGGGCGGTCACCGCCAGCATCTCCACGCGAATGCTGACGTCGTTGCGTGCCGTCGGCTTCTCTTCGAGGATGGGCGCGACTTCGTCGAGCGAAAACTCCACGGCCTGGGTGCAGTCCGCCGTCTCGTTGACGAGTTTCAGGCCCGCGACCAGTCCGCATTCCCGCGACATCGCGAAGCCGGCAAGACCGAACTTGAAGATGTCGTGCACGTCCGAGGGGTAGAGGATCGGAACTTCGTGCGCAGCAAGCGCGAGGTCGCTTTGGTGCGCCAGAGACGATGACTTGCCGGCATGGTCGTCGCCGAATGCCAGCAGCACGCCCCCGTTGGGATGGGTGCCCGACATGTTGGCGTGTTTGATCGCATCGCCGGACCGATCGACGCCGGGACCCTTGCCGTACCACATGCCAAACACGCCATCGACGCGGCGCCCGGGCACAAAGTCGATCTGCTGACTGCCCCACACGGCGGTCATCGCCAGATCTTCGTTCAGCCCCGGTTCGAAGACGATGTCCGCGGCCTTCAGCCGGTCGGCGATCTTCAAAAGTTCGTTGTCTATAGTGCCGAGTGGAGAGCCCCGGTAACCCGAGATGTAGCCAGCCGTGCGCAACCCACGCCTGCCGTCGAGCTCCCGCTGCAGCAGCGGCACCCTCGACAAGGCCTGCTTTCCGGTGATGAAGATCGCACTGGCCGTAAGGTCGAACTTGTCCGAAAGCGATACTTCTCGCATCGGCGGAACGTTTTGCGATTTGTCGTTCATCGTTCCGGTATCGCCGCAATGCATTCGATCTCGACCCGGACATCCGGACGCACGAATTTCGAGACTTCGACGAGGGTACTCGCCAGCGGATCGAGGTCGGCGAAGAACTCCTCGCGGATCTTGTTCGTCGCGGGATAGTCGCGGATGTCGAGCACGAACACGTTCATCTTCAGGACGTGCCCGAATCCCCCGCCCCCCTCCTCAAGCACGGATCGGATGCGCTCATAGATGACGCGCGTCTGCGCCTCCGCATCGTGTGCGCCCGACTCCCGCGCCGTCACGCCCGAGACGAAAACCAGCTTGGTTCCCGCAAGCGGGAGCACCGTCGCGTGGGCGAACTTTCCGAACGGTGCAGGCAAAGCGTCGTAGGTCCGCGATCTTGTAGCCGTCATGTCAACTCCCTATGTAATGATCGCCGCGGAAATGTGCGTGAGATGCGCCACCGCTCGCTTCCGAAAATTTCGATCGGCGAGTGCCGATGCGTGATTGACGTCCGGCACGGTCTCCCCGACGCCTCGAGGGAAAAGCGCCGCGACGCGATACGGAGCACCAGCCAACTTGTCCTGCTCGCCCACCATGACCAATGTGGGCGCTGTCACGGCCGACAGGCACCCAAGATCGAAGACGCCGGACTGACCACGCAAGCATGCTGCGAGGACTGCGAGGTCATTGAACGGCCGTGACGCTGCATGCTGTCTGAAGCGAACGGCGTAGGACGGGAGTTCTCGTCGATCCGGCGGCCGATCGTCCTCCGGATCAAGTGCGTCGACGAATTCAGGCGCAAGTCCCACGGTCGCGGCGATCCGATCGCCCATGCCGCCCAAGACCAGGCTCGCAACGCGATCGCCGGACGCGAGCGCCACGGACATCGCAACGTGCGCCCCCATCGAATAGCCGACAAGGCTGAACCGAAGGTCTCCCCAGCAGCGGTCGCACAGCGCGGCCACGTCGCCGGCAAGCGCGTCCAGCCGGTAGTCCGCCGGATCGTCCGATTTCACGCTCTGGCCGTGCCCCCGCAGGTCCGGCGCGATCACGTCGAATCCCGCCGCCATCAGAGCATCGAACCAGCCGGTCCCGACCCAGTCGTCGCTCGCGTCGGAAGCGAAGCCGTGCAGCAGGAGAACCGGCGTTCCTCGTCCCTCCCTCTGGAACGAGACAAAGGCCGGTCCGCCCGCCGCCAGGCGACCGACGTCCAGCACTTGTCGCGCCACTCGATCAACCCGCATGGACGGAAGCCCGTGATCGCCTGCGATCGTCGAGCGCCTCGATCATAGTTGCCGCGGCGATGGCGATGCCATCCTTTCCTGGGGCCGCCCCGATCTGCAACCCGATGGGTAAAACGCTCGCATCGGTGTGCCATGGCACCGAAACGGCTGGACCATGCGAGAGATTGAACAGCGGCGTGAACGGACACCATCCAAACCAGTCGGCCGCTGCGGCAGCCGGCTCGTCAGTGCGCAACGATAGGCAGGGCATGGTAGGCGTGAGCAGTACGTCGACGTCATGGATCAGAATCGCGGACAGTCGGCTCGCGATCTCTTCGCGCCGCCTCTGCAGCCTGAGCACATCCTCCGCTGTCAGGCCCTGCACCGGCGAGATGAACGCGAGAAGAGCGGCATGCAGGCCGGTGCGTTTCTCATCGGAAACCTGCGAAACGGCATAGCTGCAGCCAAGACGATAGAGCGCGCCGACGATGTCTCTGGACTCCTCTATCGGAACTTCCACGGTCGTTATCGGCGTCTCCTCGGCGATGACGGACAGCGCGTCCTCCCAGGCCGTTTTCACGATGGGATCGAGGTGGCTGGATAGTCCGGCAGGCACCCCTATCCGGATTTTCGACGGCGACTTCCGTTCCGACAGACTGAAATCGAGCGACGTCCGAGCGAGCGACGTCCAATCCATTCCGGACGCGCCGCTCATGGCATAGGCGGCGAGCGCAGCGTCCGCGACGCTCCGCGTGATCGGCCCGATATGCGGAAGCTGCGAAAACGCCGCCGGATAGGGATCCAGCGGTATCGTCCCGAAAGTCGGCTTGTATCCGACCACGCCACAGCTACGGGATTCACGGATTTGACTGAGCTGCGATAACGAAGCCTGTGGTCATGGATGCGAAGCGGGCCTATCCGGCGCACATGGTTTTTGGTCCTGGCGGCTTGTAGTAGCAATTCCATCCGCCAAGGCGGGCGATGATTCAGGCGAGCCAGGCGAGGGATCGCGGGGGATGGCGCATTGGTACGCACGGTCCCGCCTGAAGCCTCGATCGAACGGACCAAGGCGCGCGCCAGCGACACGGCGCCACCTCGACAGGTCTGGACCTGTGCCGATGACGCAAACAGCGACGGCAAGTGGTGCCCGAAGCCCTTGGCGCGAAGGTCCATCTCGCGCATCCCGTTTATGAAAAGCAACGCGCCTTTGATTGCCGGGTTATTGAATTCCTGCGAGACAAATTCGCATGGACTGAACTCGCTGACCTGCAGCAACAGACGACCATCTTCGAACTTCTGTAGCCGCTCGCGCCGCACCGCCACCGGCTCTGGCGGCGCCGCCGCCTCTGGACGGATGATGTCACGGGTAATCGGAATGAACCGATCACGCCAGTAACGCAGGCGGTCGGCATCGTCTCGATCAATCTCAGCAAACGATCGATAAGTCTGCTCGAAGTCGTTCCACCACTGCAGCACATTCCCGTCCCGCTGCAGGACCGATACGTACAGATCGTTTTCGAGATACTCTACGCCGTAGCGCGCCAGCTTGAGGTCGGTAAACCATGGCATGCTGGTAATGCCACGGTGAAAGTAGGAATGCAGGTTATGGAAGAAGCCGGGATGTTTTTCGTCTTCGACGGTCGGTAGACCGCCCCCCGCAACCGGACCGGCATCGAGCGAGATCACCTTGAGACCTGCCTTCGCCAGGTAGGCTTGCGTGATCAAACCGTTGTGACCGGCTCCAATGATTATTCCGTCGTACGTCGTCATAGCTCGACCCCCATGCCGCACAGTCAAAATCGTCGGGCAAACAATAGAGGTCTGGGTGATGAAAATTAGTATCCCGCGATACCAGTTGTAAAATCGCGCGCAATAATGTGTAGCGCGACAAACAGGGTGAGAAAAACCGTCAATCAGGGTGAGAAGATTCTGACCGCGATGTGAGGCAGGATATCGGGTCTTGGATTGGTTGCAAGGGGCAATTTCAACTTGATTGACGCGGCGCGACAATCAGGAAGATGCTTTGGGGGTTTGGCGGGATGCTGGTCGACCAGGGGTTCGTTTGTGCTCGATTGCGGCGCGGCGTCGGAAGCTTTCGACGTTCATTTCGAGAATAGTGGCGTGGTGAACGAGGCGGTCCACCGCGGCCAGGGTCATGGCCTGATCGGGAAAAATCTTGTTCCATTCACCGAAATGCTGATTCCGGGCTCAATTTGCCCAGCATTCCGAGAATAACTCGCCCGGGATTCCGGGATTTATTCGCCCATCCATTCCGAGATTAATTCCCCTCCGCTGGCTTTCCATCGACTGCGTCGATGGAACCTTTGCCAGCTCCGCCCACCTGGGCCGGGTTGGTTGGGTCGGATTGGGGTCTCTGCTGGCTGGTTCAGGTTCACTCCCTTTGGCTGATCAAGGGAGCGGATGAATGCCAGTGGAGCGGATTGCGATGCGCGATGTGCACGAGATTGTACGGCTGAGGATGGCGGGTCTATCAACTCGCCAAGTGGGCATTCGGGTGGGGGTTGCGGCCTCGACGGTGCGCATGACGCTGCGGCGGCTGGAGGCGGCAGGGCTCGATGGTCCAGGGGCGCTGGCGCTGCCCGAAGCGGCATTGGAGAGCCGCTTGTTCGATGGCGCGGCGGGTAAGCGGCCTGGTCATCGGCGGGTGGATGAGCCGGACTGGGCACAAATCCGCCGGGAGTTGCAGCGCAAGCACGTGACGCTATCGATCCTGTGGGACGAGTATATCGCCGAGCATCCGGATGGATATCGCTATTCAGCGCCGTCCGAGACAACAGGGTGGCTTTCAGCCTGAGTGGAAAGATGTGCCGACATATTCGCTTCCCATACCCCCGCCTGCCGTTCGACGGCTGACTGCTACGGTTTCGTTATAGGTGGGGTATCGTAGCGACGGCCTGGGAACCGCCTCTGTATCTGGCGATACGTGCATTAGATTTTATAGATGATAGAAAAGGGCGCGTCCTATTGGAGGACACGAGTCCACGGATCACGGCCAAAAGAAGGCGATGCTCTGGGCGGAACACGAAAAAAATGGCGAAGAAGCAATTCGGGACGTGGCGTATTGATCCAGATCTGATGAACGTCATCAGGGGGCACCTGGACGCGGGACGTCGTCGTCGGTTCAAGAAGAACCAGGCGCTTTACGAGCAGGGAACGGTTTCCAGCAATTTCTTCTTCATTGAGAAAGGCCTCGTTCAAGTCTCGATCATCAGGTTAGACGGCACCGAAATGCTGTTGGAGTTCATGGGGCCACATACGATCATTGGCGAAGGCGCTGCCTTCGACGCTCTACCGCGCTTTTCATCGGCCTTCGCGGTCGAGGACACCGAAGCGATCGAATTCGATGCGGACCAATTGAATGACGTTTTCAGACGGCACCCGGAGTTCGCCGCCGCGCTCCTGCAGGTGACGAGCCTGAAGCAGCGCATTCTTGCGATCCGCTTGGAGCACCTCGTCTCGCGAGAGCCGGAGGGACGGATTATGGAGCTGTTCCGCCGCCTCGCAACCATGTTCGGCACGGATCATGCCGCCGGACGTATCCTGGTCACGAAACTCACGCATGAGGAGATCGCCGCGATGACTGGCACGTCGCGGGTGACCGTGACACGCAGCATTCAACGCCTTCGCGACCAAGGAACAATCGATATCGTCGATGGTCACTTCGTGATCAGGTCGTAGGATACGAGGCGGGTGCGTTGCCCTCGGAAGCGGGGGACCGCTGCCACACCGGACAGTGTCTCACCCGAATTCATTCTCGATTCCGCACCGTTCCTCGAGGCCGCCTCAGTGACGACGTCTTTCTCGGCCCTCAAAGGGATCAGCACCCAAAGCCGTCCAGGACCGAGACAACGGCCTTCGCAACCTCGTCCAATCGGGTTTCAGGCAAGCCTGCAACGTTGATCCGTCCATCGCCGACCAGATAGACCGCATGCTCCATCCGCAGCCGCTCGACCTGTTCGGGCGTTGCGCCGATCCGCGAGAACATGCCGCGCTGCCGGGCGAGGAAATCAAAGCGGCTGGTGTTTGACTGACGCTGCAGCGCTTCGACGAAACCCTGCCGTAGCCTGACCATGCGCCGGCGCATGCCTTCGAGTTCTGTCTCCCATCCGCTACGCAGGCGCGCATCGTCCAAGACAATCCGAACCGCGGCGGCGCCATGGTCCGGCGGCATCGAATACATGCTCCGCGTCACGCTCAGCAATTGCCCGATCGCGTTGTCGGCCTCGGTCGCAGTGCGACTGACAATGATAGCCGCCCCCACGCGATCGCGATAGACCCCGAAATTCTTCGAACAGCTTGCCGCGACCGCAAGCTCTGGCGCCCTCGAGGCGATAAGCCGCAAACCTAGGGCATCCGCATCGAGCCCATCGCCGAACCCTTGATAGGCAATGTCCACGAAGGGAAACAGGCCGCGTTCGACGATGAGATCTGCGACCTCACTCCATTGCGACGGATCGAGATCGGCTCCGATGGGGTTGTGGCAACAGCCTTGCAGGAGGACCACATCTCCCGGTCTCGCCGACTTCACCGCGTCGATCATCGCGCCGAAGCTAACCTCGCCAGTTGCCGGATCGAAGTAGGGATAACTCCGGAGCTCTGCGCCAACGGCCTCGACCAGCGCTGCGTGGTTCGGCCAGCTCGGATCGGGAATCCAGATCGCCGCGGCAGGCCTTGCGAGACGAAGTAGTTGGAGGACGATCCGCAGGGCACCGGAGCCGCCCGGTGCCTGGCAGGCGCGTATCCGCGACGTGTCCGCCTGCGACCCAAAGAGGAGTCTGACCATTGCCGCGTTGAACATGAGGTCGCCAGCTGGGCCGACATAGCTCTTTGTGTCCTGCTCACTGAGGAGACGCTCTTCTGCCTCCCGCACCGCGCCCAAGACTGGAGTCCGGCCATTCTCGTCCTTGTAAACCCCGACGCCAAGATCGAGCTTTCCTGGCCTCGGATCATCTCGGAACAGGCCGATCAAGGCCAGTATCTTGTCGGGCTGAGCAGGACTGAGTGTTTCGAACATAAGGGACGTCTCTTGTCACTGAACGGGCTGATCCGTACCCGGGGAACCGTTCGGTCGCTTGAGGTCAAATCTCACGCAACCGAATATCTGAGGCTGGCGCTTTGCAAGGCGGTGTAGCGGCCGTCGAAATAGATGAGCAGTTCATCCACGGTTTCTGAACCGGACATGCTGACGACGCGACCGACGATGATCCGGTGGTCACCGCCTGGATAGATCTGCTCGACCTCACATAGGAAGACCGCGTTTGCCCCCTCGACCCAGGCGAACCCATTCCGGCGGGCGCACTCGACGCGGCTGATGTCACCTTTACCCGCGAACTCTAGGGAGATGTCCTGCTGGTCGCGGCCGAGAATGTTCACTGAAAACCGACCTGTGGTCAGGACGCTCTCGACCGATCGGCTCTCATTTCGAGCACAAAATAGTAGAAGCAGTGGCTCAAGGCTGACGGATGTCAGTGAATTCACAGTCATCCCGACGACGCTGCCCTGGCTTTCCCCTACCACGACGGCAACCCCCGTCGCGAAACTTGCAAACAGGCGTCTGTACAAAAGCGCTTCCTCATTCATTGTGCACATCCGTCTGTCAATCTCATTGACGTCAGGGTGTCGGAATGCGCTCTTCGGTTCTGTATCGGCAGGCACCGTCTTTCGAAACAATTTCATGCAAGGAGCAGTGCGTCACTATCAATTATCTGGCCTCGGCTCTTGGTGAACATCTTGCCTTACTATACGTAGGCGTGTGAGCCGCAATAAGCCTCATTCAGATTCATTGTTCGGAGTTGTCGGCCTTAGTCTGAGCTTCCTTTTTTGAATTGCACAGCCCATTGATCCGAAACGATAATTTGTGATCGGGCGGGGTGGTTACTGGGTACAGCGGATGGCGAGAAGGTCGAGCGCCTTTTGCTGGATGGGTGTTGGCCTTGCGGTGATAGTGATCGGGCGGTTTGGCGAGATTGCGGTGGTGACGGTGTTGCGCGTCAGTGTCGCGAGGTCTGCGATCAGGCTGTGGAAGCTGTGGACCGGCAAGCCATCGTCGGTCTGTTTGGTGGTCTGTTTGCGGAGTGCTGCTGGGGACCGCTCGGCTTTGGCGACGACGCTGGGGCGCAGGGTCTCGGCGAGGTCCTTGTCGGTGTCCTCGAACAGCATCGGTGCCAGTCGCTGGCGCATATGCCATTCGAGGTAATAGGCGAGCATACAGAGCAGCACATGAGCCCGCCCCCGCCCCTCCAGCCAGTGGTAGACCGGCCGGATATGGAGATCGACGGTCTTGAGGCAGCGGAAGGCGCGCTCCACCCGGGCGAGGGATTTGTAGCTGCGCACCGTTGCGGGGTCATCGATCGTCTCGGCGGGGAGATTGGTGCGAATGACATCGAGGCCATCGCGTGCGGCGGCGGCGGCAATTTCGTCGTCCTTGCGCGCGAAGCTGAAGCTGGCATCCGTGATGTCGCGGCGGAAATGCTTGGCCATCTTGTGCCGATCGAACACCGCGCCGACCTTGAGTGCGATGGCGGCGGTGCCGCGGAGCGGCGTGCGCTTGCGGTCGACCGCGGCTTTGATCTGGGCGAGGTCGCGCTCGGTTGCGGCGAGCAGATCATTGCGCTTGCGCCGGCGTTCGGCGGCGAGATCGGGATTACGACAGACGATGAGCCGTTCGCCCGGAAAGTCCGGTGTGGTGATGCGCGCCATGTCGCGCTCGTCGAAGAGGGTGAGTTGCAAGGCGCCGCTGTCGCAAAGTGCCTTGATGGCGGGCGCACGCAGCGCGGTGATCCAGTCGAGGCCGGCCGGCTTGAGATCGTCGGTGATCCGCGCTTCGGTGATCATGCCGCGATCGCCGACCAGCACGATGTGGTCGAGGTGAAATCGCGTCTTGAGTTTTTCGACCTGGCTGGCCAGCGTTGCCGGATCGCCAGTGTTGCCCTCGAACACCTCGATCGCGACCGGACAACCGTCGGGTGCGCACAAGAGGCCGTAGGTGATCTGGAGCTTTCCCGTCTTGCCGTCACGATTGTAGCCACGCCGGGCGAGTGGGCAGCAGCGGCCTTCCATATAGCTCGACGAGACATCGTAGAGCACCAGCGTGGCGCCCTGGAGATGACGCTTCGCGAGGGCGCGTTCGATCGCCTCCTGGCGCGCGCCGAGCCAGTCGAGGGCGGTATAGAGTTCGTCCTCATCGACGCTGCCGAGGTCGAGCATCTCGCCCAGGCTTGATGTTGCGCTTGCCGGCGAAAACGCACGCAAAAGCGGCCGTTCGCGTTGTAGTTCGGACCCGCTCTACGAGCTGGAGCCGTCGCAGCTACTCCTGCT
>NZ_JAIMBZ010000047.1:0-5384 GCF_025499445.1 Acidiphilium sp. AL | reverse complement strand
AGAGGTTGCAGAGGGTTCGTTTACGGGTCTTGGCGCCCTCGCGATAACTTTCGCGCAGCAGGATCGCCGGGAGAGAATTCCGGTTGGGAACCGCCTCAATATACATGTCTTACGATATACACAATATCCCCTGACAAGCAAGTTATTCTTTATAATTACATGGGCGCGTTTTCGGGGCGATTCGTGGTCTCAGTCGGGTATTTTCAACGACTTACGAGAAAAACAAATCGGAAGCTCGGCTTAGTGTCTGGCCATGATCTTTCTATTCTATATCAATGAGTTGCGGCAATTACGTATCGCAGTGTCCAGGTACGGAACGAATAAAACCCAGCAATTTCAATGGAGTCGCCAAACCAGCTGAACTGGGCCCCGAAAATGGGACCACCGGCTTAATTGGACGAGGCGCCGCTCTGTCGTGGTAAACGGAGCGGATTATGAGCAAAACCAGACGGACGATTGATGCGGCATTGAAGGCGAAGATTGCCTTGGAAGCGTTGCGTGGGGCAGCTTGTAGAGTTTCCCCTCCGCGCGCTGCGGGTCAGGCACATCCGTCAGGATGTCGAGCAATGGGGTGAATGTGGTCATGGCAACCTCCGAGTCGGTTGCCGTCCCAAGAATCCGAGATCGGCCGCCTCGGGAATCCCCCCGACACCCATCGCCTCACTTTGCGACATCCTGTTGCATATCGGACTCAATGAACCGTCAGTTCAGAGGGTTGAACAGCCCTGCGTATCCCCTCACGGTTGCCGTTACGTATCCAGCGTGGCACCGCTCCAGTAGGCCCGCTGTATCTGCGGATACATCTGCTACTTTGTGCTGCTGGATACAGCGGATACCCGATCCGAACGGTAGGAACGGCCGTCTCGAAGGCCTAGCTTACGGAGAGCGGCAGCATGAACGGGGATACCGCCCAAGCTTTTCGGACGCTGTTCCGGAGGCTGACGACCGGCGTAACGTTGATCGCGGTTGCAGGGGAAGCCGGACCGACCGGCATGACCGTGAATTCGCTCACGCCGGTGAGTCTCGATCCGCCGCTGCTGCTGTTTTGCGCATCGCTGACGAGCGCGACGGCAAAGCGAATAGACACCGTTGGCGCTTTTTCGGTCAACTTGCTTTCAGCGAGCCAGCAGGACGTCTCGACGCATCATGCCGGGAGACCTCTCCAAGTGCCGACATGGCGCTGGCGGGAGACCGAATGCGTGCCGTGGGTCGAGGGAGCCAACGCCACCTTCCGCTGTCGGCTCGTCGCGGAACATCCCGGCGGGGATCACCGCATCCTCATCGGTCAAATCGACGAGATGTTCGGCCCGGCCACCGCGGCGACGCCGCTTCTCTATCACGGAGGAAAGTACGCTCGCCTTTCCTACGACGAGCCGGACCAAACCGGGGGGCAGCACATCGACGAATTTTGGTGGACCGGCTGAAATCGCAATCAGGCGTCGAGATCCTTGGCGAGGATGGTGTAACCATCCTCGCCGGACAACATTCCCTTATCGCGCAGCCGACCGAGCGTCCGTGTGACGGTTACGCGTGAGGTCCCGGTCATCGACGCGATCTGTTCGTGAGTGAGATGTGTCAGAATCTTCCGGCCTCTTTCGTGATCGACGGCAAACATCCTGCTCAACCGGCTGAGCAATTCGAGTATGCGCTCTTCAGGATCGTTGGAGACGAGGTGCTCCAGGCGCAGCGCGAGAATCCGCTGCTTGAGACTGGTCAGCCTCAGCAGGGCCAACGCGAATTCGGGGTCCTGCCGCATCAACGCTTCGATGTGGGCGGCATCGAATTCCAGGGCTTCAGTCGCTTCGACGGCGGTCGCCGTCGAGAACCGCGGCAAGCCGTCGAAAGCCGCACCCTCGCCGCACAGAGCGTTCGGTCCCATATTTTCCAGCACCACCTCGGTGCCGTCCCGCCTGAATATCGATACTTGGACGAGACCGGACTTCACGAAGTAGAAGTGGGTATTGACCTCGGCCTGCCGGTATAGTTGTTCGCCTTCGGCGAAACGGCGCAGCCGCACCTTCCCTTCGAACGATTGCAGCTTGGCCGCGAGCGCGTCCGTCATGCGCCAGGTCGCGGCGGGCTTCTTCGCCATTCGTGCCCCTCCTCTGATTCCTCGAAAGGAACGACCAACACGTATCCGGCGATACAGCAAAGATGCCGCCCCCGCGATACTCCGTTCGTATGATAGCGCGAGAGGAGGCAATCGCAATGGATTTGGCTCGGCGGACCACAGTCCCCACTTCGATGGAAGCCGGGGCCGAAATGGTACTCGAACGAACGGCCGCCCTTGTGCCATGGCTCAGCGAGCAGGCCGCGCGGGTCGAACAGGCTCGGCGGATACCGGACGACGTGGCGGAACGCCTGTTCGAGACGGGATTGTTCAATTTGACCCGGCCCTCCCGCTTTGGCGGGCTCGGCGTATCGCCCCGCTTCGCCTGGGAGGCAACGTTCAACGTCGCCCTCGCCTGCTCGTCCTCCGCATGGCTGGCTGGATTGACAAGCGCCAACATCATCATGCTCGGAAAGTTCTCGACCGAGGCACAACGAGAGATTTTCGCGCCCGGCGTCTCGCCGATCGTTCCCATGCTAACCGGCGGTGTGGGTCAGGATATCGAGATTGAAATTGTCGGCGGTGGTATCTCATTGAGCGGACGGTGGCGCTATGCGTCTGGCGTCGATGTTTCGGATTGGCTTGGTCTCCTGATCAACATTCCCAACGGAAGCGGCGCAACGACGCCTCATGTGGTACTCGTTCCTCGATCTGAATTCGTTATTGACCATCATAGCTGGCGCGTGATGGGCATGCGCGGCACTGGGAGCAAAAACATAAATCTTGGCAGGACATTCGTCCCGGCGCACCGGTTCATGAACTGGGCCGAATTGCAGGCTGGCAACAAGCACCCAACTTGCCCGAATAGCGAGCCGCTTTACGACTTTCCGCTAAACACTGCGAACGCGATGTCCGTCCTGGCGCCGACGCTCGGCGTGGCGAGCGCGTGCAGCGAAGAGTGCATCAAAATCATGCGCGGCCGCGTCAGTTCGGGCAACCAGCAAGCCCAGATCAACGACAAGATCGCGCAGGTCGATGCGGGCGGCAGTGCGGCGACCATGAGTCTTCTGCGCGATTTCCTGCTTTCCGAAACCATGATGATCGAGGAACGCATCGGTCATGCTGGCGTTCTCACGCCGGAAGAACGCGGGCTTAGCCGCACGAAGATCGCTATCGCTTCGCGACAGGCGCTCTCTTCGACGCAGCGGCTATTCGCAGCGCTCGGCGGTTCCCTCCTGCCGGAAGGCACACGGATCGAACGCCTGTTTCGCGACATCCACGCAATGAGCTCTCACTTCCTCCTCCAGCCCGAACCGATCTCGGAGGCCTACGGCCGCCTCCTGCTCGGTCTCGAACTGGCGTCCGGGACACGCCTCTAACATCTACAAACCTCAAGAAGAACGCGAGGACTCTGAATGACCAAAACCGTGTACAGCTCGACAAATCCGATTTTTACCGCCGCGGGCGGCGGAACGATCTTCGACAAATTCCAGTACTCGTCAGCAGTGAAAGCTGGAGATCTGGTTTTTGTTGCTGGACAAATTGGGCTCAACCCCGACGGATCAATCCCGGAAAAGGCCGAACAGCAGTTTGTGAATGCCTTCGAACGTTTGAAGCTCGTTCTAGCGGAGGCCGGGTGCCAAATGAGCGACTTGGTCGAACTGGTTTCCTACCACGTCGGTGTCAACGCGCATCTCGCCGATTTCGCGAAGGTCAAGGCCCAGTACGTTCCCGCCCCCTTTCCAACCTGGACGATCCTCGACATCGCCGGCCTTGCCCGCCCAGGTCTGATCATTGAAATCAAGGCGGTTGCCGCCGCCAAGAACTGAACGCAATCCGTTTCCTCCCAGACTGGGTCGGGATCAAGGTCGATCCCGACCGCTTTTCTTTGGTTCGTTTCTGCTCGATGAGCAAATAAGGTCAGCTCTCAGAGGCAAACGCGGGCTGCACCGTCTATCGGCTAACGCAATTCGAGCCCACGGGCTGTTCTAATGCCTGCTTGATGAGGGCGGAGACAACCGTCGTGGCTCACTCATCCCCTCACATGGGGTTTCGTTGGTCAAGATGATTTATTTGTTCTTCGAGCATTCTCCTGAGCGGTCGGATCCTGAGCGTGAGCCCGTCTTTGCCATGCAGCCTTGATGGCCGCATCACCTCACATCCGGTCGAGCTGCGTGGGCTCGGACCATAATCCCTCATGCACGAGGGCATCGGGCTCGGGTTGGCGTTCACCCCGTGCTGCAATGCCACGCCCGCAAGCGATACCCCAGGCCGAAAGCACGCCTCGATCAAGCGTTCCTTGCTGGCCGGATCATAGCGCCGACGCCCATCGCGCCTCACGCCCGTTATTTCCAGACCATGCGGTCCAATCCGCTCCATCATAAGTATCCACCTCCCGTAAGTGGACACCTATTCCCAGCAGCCCGCCACCCGGCCTAGGTGCGCCGAAATTCGCGCTTACATAAGACTCCGGCGCAACGCTGCGTGACCGCCCTCGCAACAACCAGTCGATGCTGGAGCTCGACAAAACGCCGCCCGTACAAGCAGTTATGCTTGCGCGGGCTGTTGTCAGATTTGGATTTCGAGTGAGTTATAACGAAAGTGGTTGCGGGGATAGGATTTGAACCTATGACCTTCAGGTTATGAGACGGAACGTCATTAAATTTTCTCAAACATATTCTTCGATGTTTCGAAATAGCATGCGCACTGCCCTAAATAATACACTTAGAAACCCTCGATCGTTCCGATTTCTGTTAAAAAATGCCTTAATTGACCAAGCTAAACACAACGCCCGCACCATTCAACACGAGGCATACTTAAAGTACCCATTGGCAGCCAAAAACCCGGGCTGGCAAAAAGACGCCGCTTCACAAAATGCGCGTGGACATATTCGGCTTTTGTCTGTCCCCGCCCCCTTCAGAATTCCTTCACCCGAAAAACCTCTCCGGTCCCCGCATCGCGGACCAGATCAACGCGAACACCATCCCAGTGATAATCAAGGTGGCGCCCTTGCATAGGTGCCGTGGCTAGGTCCGGGTAAAACAGCCCTACACAAACACCGTCAGGATCGCGCCTGCTGGGGTAGACCAGCCCCTCAGATCCGCTGCCCCGCAACGCCGCGGCCAATTGTTGCGCCATAGTGTAATCATCCGGGTCCAGTGCGGATGCGAATGCAGCAATCCCGCCCCGCAGGTCCTACGGGATTCACACATTTGACTGGGTAGCGAGGACGAAGCCTGCGGCCATTGAGGCGAACTGTGCCCATCCGGCTCGCATGGTTTTTGGCCCCGGTGGTTTATAGTAACAATTCCAGCCACCGAGTCGCGCGACGATC
>NZ_JAIMBZ010000046.1:0-21283 GCF_025499445.1 Acidiphilium sp. AL | reverse complement strand
ATGCTATACGAACTCATCCCCACCATGCCGGAGCCTCGCCTGCTGCCACTGGTCCAGAAATTCGCCGATATGCTCGCCGACCTGCCCGTCTTCGCCGAGACTTTCGGGGCAGTGTGAAAATGAGGGGAGTCTTGAGGAGATCGGCAGGAATTTTCGGTGTGCCATGTTGCTCGAAATACCGGCGAGATCCAACGCAGACCAAGGGCGTTTCGACGACCAACTTCGCCACTGCGTCAAGCTCGTCCACACGCCCAACCCGAATTGCTAAATCGACTCGATCCTCCACCATATCCCGCACGAAGTCCGAGAGAATGAGATCAATGTGAAGCTCGGGATAAAGCGATAGCAGCTTGGGGATCAGCGGAAGCACATGCAGCCGTCCAAAAGTTGCCGCCACGCTGATCCGGACGGTTCCCGAGATTGCGGCTGAGCTATTCGTCAGCTCGGTTTCCGCCTCATCCATCTCCTCGAGCAACGGCTTCGCTCGGTCGTAATATCGTTGTCCCTGATCCGTGAGGGTCACGCTGCGCGTGCTCCGATGGAACAGTGCAACACCGAGACGCTTCTCGAGCGCCGCGACGGCCTTGCTGATGGTCGGCTGCGTCTCGCCGCATCGCCGGGCCGCCGCCGAGAAGCCGCCGGCATCGGCGACAGCAATGAACGCGTTCAATTCATGAAAACGATCCAAGCTATTCTCCTTTGGAATAAATCCTATGGGATATTGCACGATTATAAAAGAATTTCTTCGCGCCAAGTTTACGGTGATCAAAGGAGTTATAGAATGAACATCGATCTCAAGGGCCGAAAGGCCATCGTAACAGGGTCCACGGCGGGTATCGGCCGCGCCATTGCCGAAGGATTGGCGCGTGCTGGCGCCGCAGTTGTCGTCAGCGGCCGCGGCCAGGCAAGGGTCGATACAGCGCTTCGCGAATTGCGGGCGCTCTTCCCAAAGGGTGAGTTCACTGGCGTCTCCGCCGATCTTGCGACCCCGGAAGGTGCTGCGGCGTTGTTCGCGCGGGAGCCGGATGCGGATATTCTCGTCAACAATGTGGGCACGGGGCGCCCGAAGCCTTTCTTCGAAATTGGCGACAGCGAGTGGACCGATCTCTTCGAGCTCAACGTCATGAGCGGTGTTCGCGCCTCCCGCCATTATGTGCCGAACATGACAAAGCGCGGCTGGGGGCGTGTAGTCTTCATAAGCAGCGAGTCCGCGCTCGCAATCCCCAAGGACATGATCGACTACGCCATGACCAAGACCGCTCAGCTCACCATTGCGAGGGGCTTGGCCGAGGAGGTCGGCGGAACGGGCGTCACCGTCAATTCGGTCCTCCCAGGCCCTACGAATTCGGAGATCATGGGCGGTTGGATGAAGGCGACCGCAGAAGAGCAAGGCATTACGCAACAGGAAGCCGAGCAGCAATTCTTGAAGACGATGCGCCCGACATCGCTCCTCAACCGCTTTGCTACAACCGAAGAAGTCGCAAACCTGGTGGTTTATGTCTGCTCGGAGCAGGCGTCGGCGACAACCGGCACCTCCTTGCGTGTCGACGGCGGTGTTGTTCGGACAATCGCGTAGCGATGCCGCTCTTTTTTATTCGAGTGAAAGGACATAAATTATGATCAAACCTGCATCCGAGCAAGCACATTCGCCGGTACCGTCGTTCGATCTCACCGGCAAGCGGATCGTTGTTGTCGGCGGCAAAAAGGCGATTGGCCTCGGGGTCGCCCAATCCGCCTACGCCATGGGCGCTGTCGTGACCGTCGCCAGCCGCCGCAATGTCTCGGCCAAGGACCGGCCCGACCTGGCCGCGTTTGACCAGGTCGTTCTCGACATCTGCGATGAGGCGGCCGTGCAAGCCGCGTTCGAGGCTATCGGCCCCTTCGACCACCTCGTCGTCACCGCCGGACCGGAGCTGGGGTCCTGGGGATCGTTCATGGCCCCCGACATGCGCGGCGTCCGCAGCTACCTGGAGGGCAAGTTCCTGGGCAGTTGGGCCTGCGCCCGCCATGCCGCCCCGCATTTGCGGGCTGGCGGCTCAATAACGTTCATCACCGGCGGCACCGGAGCCCGGGCGAAGCTCGGCCTCACTGCGGTCACGTCAACCTTCGCGGCCGTCGAATCCCTGTCGCAATCGCTCGCTTTGGAGTTGGCCCCGATCCGCGTCAATACAATCCGGCCCGGATTTATCGACACCGACTTCTGGAACGCCCTGCCCAAAGTAACCGTGGAGGAAATCCGTGAGAAGGTCCGCGCGAACTTCCCGGCCCGGCGGCTCGGGACTGCCGCTGACGTCGGGCACGCGGCAGTCTTCCTCATGACCAACCCGTACGTCACCGGTACAGTGCTCGAGGTCTCCGGCGGCGAGCTGCTGGTCGACTGGATCTTCTGACTTTGATTTAGCGAAGACGTCGGGTGCTCTGCCACCACAGACTGCAATTTCGACGAGCTCACTGGGTTGAATGATGGTGCGTTTTGAAAACGACGTCGTCGTCACTGGCGCGGGGACGGACGCCGAACGACAGCCTGTTAGTCTGGCTTGCTACAGAGCCAACCCAACGCCTTCACCTCAAGCACCAATCCCGCGATTGCGGGTTAATTCTCCGGCCTGTTCCAACCATCCGCTTTGCGCCAATTCTCGCCATACAGTGGCGGGAACGCTGGTGGTGCTGAGCAATATCGATGGCGGCGCCATTGCGCGCACCACTCAGGCCAAAGCGACAGGGCTTAAATTGGGCGAGCGCTGGCACCTCGCTTTGCGCCGACCTGAATGCAAGCAAGTTGAATGGCGCTCCAGCAATTACCCGCTTTATGGCGATATGAGCCGGCGCATGTACGAGGTCCTGGCCGCTAGCGTGCCGCAGGTGGAGCCTTACAGCAACGACGAGATGTTCCTCGACTCACCGGCCTGCCCGATTTGAAAATTTGTGCCGTCGCCTGCGTAATGATGTCCGCCGCCTCGCCAAATCCCCAGTTGTGTCGGCATCGGCCCCACCAAAACCATCGCAAACTCGTCGACCGCATCGACAAGGATGATCCACGGGACGGTGCGCCTGCTGCGCGCCATCTGGCGGCCGAATTTCCGGTATTTCAAAGCTGGCATCATGCTGGGCGATTTTGCGCCCGCCCAGCAGCAAAGCGGTCTTTTCAGCACCCGAGATGCCGTCAAATCCGCCCGCGCCATGGCGGCGCTGGATGCCGTCAACGCCCGTTTCGGGAGCGGCACGCTGCGCCCGGCGGCAACCGGCATGATCAAAACCTGGGCCGGCCGCCAGACACGGCATTCACCACGCTACACCACAAGCGCCGAGGAGATGCTGGTGGCTCGGGCATTTTGAAGGAAGGATGAATATCGTTAAGCGGGGCCAAGCCCCTGGTTGCGCACCCGCAAGGGGTGCGCTTCTGGGCGATCCGCCAAGCGGATCGCTATCCAGCCGAGATTAAACATCTAATCGGCATCCATGCTGGCAGCTTTTGCTTTCGGCTTCGCCTTCGCAGCCTTCTTGCGCACCACGTTGATGGCCGCGGCGTCGAGCGTGTTCTTCAGATGGATGGCGTAATGCTTCTCGATCATTTCAACCGAGGTCCGGCAATTCTTCGCCACCTGATAGATATCGGCCCCTTCCATCAGACGCATGCAGATATAGGTATGACGCAAACTATAGGCCGTCCTGGCTTTTCCATCGCGATCGAGCTTCAGCCCAGCGCGCTCAAGCAAATTATTGAACAGCTTGATGTGATTGCCCGGGAACACAAGATCAGTTGGCTGCGGATATTCCGGCTCCGGCGCCACGAGGGTCACACCACCGTTTTTGCGCCGTAGCTGCCGCTCGCGGCGGGATTCCGCCTGCACCGGCTTGGCCCGCGCCAGTAAGCGCTGATAGACGCGCACAGCACCCGGCATGCTCTTGCAATGCCCAACACCGCGCTTGCCGCGAACCTCGATCTCCAGAATTTCCGCCTTATTGCTTTCTTCCTGGGCAATCGTGACGTCGCGGTGCTGAAGGTTGAAGGCTTCGTCCGGCCGCAGGCCGGTGTTCGCCATGAACAGCACAAAGTCATAAACCTGCTCGGCATTCTATCTGTAATGAGCCCGCTCCGGCGCCTTCGCATTCGCCCGCGCCGCCTCATATAGCTGCTTGTATTCCTCCGGGCTGAACCAGGCCCGGTGCGTGATCTTGCCCTGGGTCTTGTAAGGCGGCGACAGATCCGGCAGATGCGTGAGCCAACCATGGCGGATGGCGGTTTTCAGCACCATGCGCAGCGTCACCACCTCATCATGCAAGGTGCTGCGCGCCGGCGGTTTGGCCTTGGGCTTATGCTGGCCTTTTGAGTGCGGGTTCGGCTCGGCATAACTCGTCATCCGGTGCACCCGGTATTCCTGGACCTTGCCGGGGGTCACCTTGTCGAGCGGCAGGCTCCCGAAGAACGGCACCAGATGCACCCGCAGCCGGATGGCATGGCTTTCGGTCCATTTCTGGGAGTGCTCACCCTCGGTGATAACCCCGTATTCCTTCAGGAACTGCTCCGCCGCCTTCCTGAAGGTCGGGCGGTCATTCAACACGCCCGCTTCGGCCTGGCCGTGCAATTTGAAGTACCAGCTCTCCGCCGCCCTGGCGGCCAGCTCCTGGCCTTCCTGCTTGGTGCTGAACTGGCGCTGCTTGCCGCCGACAGACGCGCGCGCCTGCCAGAAGCGGCTATTGCCGCGCTGATAAATCTGAACCTTTCCACCCAACAGCTCGACGGTCGGCATGACACCCCCTTGCGCATAGTGCGCTCCGGTTGAGGATCATTGGCAGACCACGACCATAGGTCATCAGGTTTAGAAATTCGAGTTAAATTACCCTAAGACTGCCCTAGTGCGCCGGACAACAAAAAGCCGCCTTGCGGCGGCTTCAATGCATTGATTTGGTTTGATAAACTTGGTTGCGGGGACCTGCTTTGGCCGAGAGTTGAGTCTGAGGTCAGTCGCCTGCTGAGACTCGGTAGTGAATGCATCTTCGCGGGTAATGCACAACCTTGGCAAGGTTGGAGTCGAGGCTTCGAATCCCTTCACCCGTTCCAATTTTCTTCAGATGAATCAGCTATTTACGAGAGAGTCGCCGCAAGGTGGCCTTCGTCGTCTTCAGTATGGTGTCCACCGTCGCAATGGTGAAACAGAGCTGGCCGCCACTGCCAACGGCGGCCGCGCCATTGAATTTCACGCCCTCGCGATATATATTCCGATCTATCGGAAGATTTTTTTGGAGGCTGCTATGGCTGTGACTGCGGATATGCTGAGGCCCGCCGAGGCCGCCGTCGTCGCGCGCGTCGCCCTCCGAGACGTCAATCGGGTCATCGACGAGCGGATTCTGCCCGACGGCTTCTTCACGGTCGATGATGGCCGGCGCGTGATGGCCACCGCCTGCACCCTGATCTCATTCTACTTCGCCAGCGCCAAGCACTTGACCTCCGAGGAGCGACTGTTCGCCATCCGGGAGGCCGGGTCGCGCTTGCACAAGTTTCGAGCCCTGGCCCTGGCCTCGCTCGTCGAGAAGGATTGGACAGTTCGGGATGAATTCCTGACCATTGATCTGGCGCCTTTCGTCAGAAGCACCAAGGAGCGCATGGACCGTTTGGCCGCTGCACGAGATCTGGTCGTGACCGATCCGGACGTGCTCGGCGGCACGCCCGTCATCCGCGGTACCCGTATCCCGGTGTACGACGTGGCAGCGTCCGTGGAGGCGGGTGTTCCCGCCGATCGCATCCTCGCCGCCTACCCGTCACTGGACGTTGACAGCATCGAACTCGCCACGATCTATGCGGAAGCCAATCCAGCGCGAGGCCGGCCTCGAACTAGCGACGAGCTTCCCAAGGGAGCCGTCATCATCGCCGATCACCGGGTTCCTCGTCGCGGGAAGACCGGATGAAGTTTCTGGTCGATGAGTGCCTGAGCCCTGAACTCACGAAGCGCGCCCATACCAGAGGATATGGGGAGTCTTCCCATGTCGTCTGGCTGGGGCGCAGCGGCTTGAAGGACTGGGAGCTGAAGCCCATCATTCTCGAGGGCAACTGGACCTTCGTCACCAAGAATTCCATCGACTTTCGCGGTCCTGCCACCGCCCCCGGCAGCAAAGGCCAATATGCCGACGTCGCGATCCATGCTGGGTTGATTTGCCTCAATGGGCCACCTGGGATGGACCTTGACATGCAAATCGAGCTGTTCGATCAGTCGATGGACGAATTGGACACCGATAGCGACATCGTGAACCAAGTTCTGGAAATCACGATGGAAGACGACAGCCTCCACGTTCGCCGCTATCGCCTTCCGGCGACCGACCAGTAGTTGCAGGCTGACCACTCGCAATCTGCAGCGGCTGATCCATCACCCATTCTCCATTCAGATGCCTCCCGAGCGATGACCATCAGAGGGCCTGTCGCCGCCGCGTCGCGGTCAAGCGCACCGTCGCGGGGCCTGTTTGAAACCGGATGCTGCCCCTCCGGTTACTCGACCGCCGCATCGCGCACCGCAGGCTCCGACGTCTCATAGCGCGAGAGGTCGGTTCCAGTCTGTTCGACGCTGAGGCCCGAGGTCTGGAATCCCAACAACCAGATTGGAATAATGCATATCGCTGTTAATATCGCCAGGATCGTAAAGAGCGAAGCCGAGCCCAACGTGCTTGCCATGATCGGGAAGAGATAGACCAGTACGACTCCACCGAGGAAGCGCGTGATGCTTTCGCCGATCATTGCGCCCGAGGCACGCAGACGTGTAGGAAATTGCTCCGCCATGTATAGTTTTGCGAGCGGAAATCCGGCATAGACGAAACTCCAGGTCACTATCGCAGCAATCACGACGCCAATTTCCGGCATCGGCTGACCGAGAGCGATGGTGCCGATTGCCGCCACAGTCATAATGATCACGAGCCCCCATCGGCGGCTAATCCGGTCACCGAGACTTCCAGCCATCGCGGTCGAAATCACCGTAAGGAACAGTAGACCGGAGGTATAATACAACGCATCCGATTTACTCGCACCCATGCGGTGCAGGATGCTCGGCCCATAGATCGTGATCACATAAAACACCACGAACGGCGACAGCAACGCCGAATACGAAATGATGCAGCGCGTCAAATATGGGGGCCTGACAAAATCAGCGAGCGATACACGTCGTCTCGCCGTCACCTCCAGTACCCGAAGGGACGATTGGTCGATCAGCGTCTCGTCATGCGGAAGGCCGCTGATGTTTTCCAGCCGCTCGACGAAGCTCCGCACCTTATCGATACGCCCCACCTTCAGCAGGAAGCGCGGCGATTCCGGCAGATAGATCATGATCAACGGCGTGATTAGGATCGTCGCGCCCCCGAGAATGAGCAGCACGCGCCAGGCTTCGGCGTTCGGGATGACACCGATGATCAGCGCACCAGCCAGCGTGTTGAGACCGTAGGAAAAGCCGAGCAGCGAATTGGAGAGACCGACCGCCGTCCCGCGCCACCTCTTGTTGACAAATTCCGAGAGCAGCAGATACGGCACCGGGAAGACAGCGCCCTGCCCGAGGCCCGCGATGAAGCGGCAGGTCACGAGTTCTGCGACGTTCTGTGAAAAACTGCCGACAAACGTGAACACGCTGAAGATGACGATGCCACCGACCAGCGTGGTCTTGCGGCCGAAGCGGTCGGCAACCAAGCCTGCAGGCAATAGCCCGATGACGATCCCGAGGGTGCCAGCGCTGGCGATCAGTCCAATTTCAGCCGGCCGAAGATGCCACGTTGTCCGCAGCAGGAAAAGAACGGGTGCGATGATTCCGATATCGAACGCTTCGAGTATCCATGTCAGCCCGAGAAGGCCGACGAGCAGAAGGATTGTTCGATTAACTGGAATCCGGTCCAGTCGCGCGAGGAGATTCTCCTGCGCGTATATCTGGTGTTCGGTTGGTGTCGGCATGGCTTTCCTCCATTGTTGTTCTGCCTGTTCTAGGCAAGGACCGGCAGAAGCGCTGTGAGCGCCTCGACGATCCCATGCGGCGTGTCGACAACGGTGACGCCGGCCGCCTTGAGCGACGCCTTCTTGCTCGCGTAGCTGCCTCCGAGCCGGCGACGATGGCGCCGGCTCGGACATTCAACCAACGTGCATATTCGGCGGCTTCTTCCTCCGTCGTGCCGCCGACCTCGACGACGAAGATCACCGCATCGGTCCTCTCGTCCCGGTCGAGCGCGCGCCGCGCATCCTCGGTCGTCGAGCCAGTCATCGGGTCGCCGCCTTCGATCCCTGATCGCCGGGCGGGCCGGCCCAGAGCGGAAGGCTGGCGGAGAACCTGTCATTGTGCTGATAGCTGGGGGCGACGAGCGGCAGTGAGTTCCGCCTCCAGCGCACCGATCGTTGTAATCGTCGTCCAGGTCAACAGCGTCAGTTTCGAGTTGGTCGAGCAGCGTCGCTCGTTTCTGGTCAGGAAGAAACGCCGGAAACAATTCACCGATCGCCGTGCAGTGCAGCGGCACCCACGAGCCAATCGAAAAATACAGGCGGAGCGGCCAATCGGTCGCCTCAACGCGATCGAAATAGATGATTCGATTGCCGTCGAGCCTGCCGACGTTGCAGGTCTCGCCAACTTCCGCGACCTGCGTGCTGAGAATCTGCCGACGCGGCGCGTACTGCACCGAACTGCGCAGGACATCGAAGGCAAAATCCGCCAGACGCAGCCCGGCGGTGACACGCCTCGTGATGAACTTCCGATATAAGAAGTCTTGCACCTCGAACTGCTCGATCATCCGGTAGACGTTTGGTTTCAGCAATTTGAGATGATCCGCAATCTCCGTCGACGACACCGGCCGCCTAACTTTCATGACATATGCTAGAACGCCGAACGAGTGCACGAACACGCTCGTTCTAGCTTGTGCATCCACGCCCGGACCGCCGCCCGATTTGCCGTCAAGCCCGTCGTCATGTCCGGCGAGAAGACCCCGTTCGTCCATCGGTCGTGTCACAGGGCGCAAACGTCCCCGATGTACCGGGATCATCATCGTATCGTCCGCCGCACACCATTTTCTCTGACGCTTCATCGGATCCTCGAATCCTGATTTTCCTTATCCGACCAGACATCGCAGCACGGACCGCCGGCACCATCCACGGCAAGCCCGCGCACAACGGAGCAAACCCTTTTGGGTAGCCAAAGCTCGGTAAAATTCTATTGAACGAAACTTTTTGTATTGCACAATGAGATATTGAATGCTATTCGTCAAGACCCTATCGACAGGCACGCTCCAAGAATCGTTCTGTAATAGGGGCTTACGGCTGGTTGGGGTAAGAGGCGCAAACGCGTGGGCACGCAGGTGCAGCATCGGCACGACTACAGAACGATGGTCGCGGAAATCCGCCATTTTTCTGAAATCAGATACGGATCGATCTGCTATCGTTCCGTATCGGCCTACACTTTTGCCCTATTACTGGTTGAAGCAGAATGACTATATCAACCTGGAGTTGCCAGGCTTTCTGGTTTGGGAGGTCATAAAATGGAAGCAAAGAGCGACGAGGTCTTGACCCCGCAGATGCGCCGTCTCTTGGGACTTTCGGTAAGTGGTGTATTCCTTGATGGCTATGATATTTCGATCATCAGCCTGGCCCTTCTACAGATCGGCAAGACTTTCCACGCCACACCGACCCAGATCGGGCTCGTTGCCTCAGCCATTCTTGTCGGCAATTTCGTCGGCGCCCTTGTCTTTGGCCGATTGGCGGACCGCTTGGGTCGGCGCCTGGTTTTCATCGCAGATGTTGTTTTCTTCGTTGTTTTTGCAATTCTCTCGGGCCTGTCGTTCAACGTTTGGCAATTGATTCTCTGGCGCTTCCTGATTGGAATTGGGATCGGCGGCGACTATGCTCTCGCGTCGCCCATCATTGCAGAGGCTGTGCCGGCGAAGAGGCGGGGGCGCATTCTGGTGCTCAACTGGGGTGGCGCATGGTTTGCCGGTGAAATTGCGGCTTTCGCGGTCGGCTATTTGTTCCTCCACTTTGGCTCAGGAGATGCGTGGCGATGGATGCTGGCTTCTGGAGCGTTGCCAGCCATTGTCGTGCTCCTGCTGCGCCGCAATCTGCCGGAATCTGCACGATGGCTTTTGGCCCAAGGGCGGGAGGACGAAGCGCACGCGGCCGCCGGTCAACTTGGTACGTCGCTTGGCGCGATGGTCGATTTTTCCCAAAGGGCGGCTGTCCTTCCCAGTTCCCATGCCTTGAGCGAAATCTTTGGCAAGTTTGCCCGCAACACTTGGTACGGAATCCTCAATTATGTATTCGAAGGCGCACCATTTTATGCTCTTTCCGTCTTCCTCCCGCTTATCCTAACCAAAAGTGGGTTTTCGAAGACGCCGTCTGGGATTGCGCTTGGCAATCTCGCTCTGCAAGCCACCGGCATAATTGGTCTGGTCCTGATCTACACCTGGGTCGATACTAGAGGACGGCGTTTTGTCAACTATCTTGGATATGGTGGCATCGTGCTGGCCTTGCTCATTTATGAACTGCTTTTCCGCCCATCGCTGCCGGCCATTTTCATTCTCTTCATCCTGATCGAGATCGCGCTCTGGCTTGGCCCTGCCTCGACCGATAATCTTCTCCTCGGTGAACTTTGGCCGACTCGAATTCGTGGTACTGGAGCCGGTATCGGCGCAGCTGCCGGCCGTTTGAGTGCCATCTTCGGCACCTATACCATGCCGGTACTGATCGCAAGTTTTGGTGTCAAGGGCGCTCTTATTTTACCTCTCGTCTTTTCCGCGTTCGGCATAATCGTCACTGCAGTCATCGGCGTCGAAACAAAGGGGAAAACGCTCGAAGAATTGTGGGGGCATTGATTGCGCGTCGCGCAGGGCTGTTTATGCGTGATGTGAAATTGCGTTAAACCATGACTGCGCGTGATCGACACCTCGTTCCACGTTCACCTTGCGCGATGGGGCGTTCCAGACATTCGTATCAATAGATCCAGCGATGGCCCCCGAGCATCTACGCTCGTATGGCCTCAATTTTGAACAACGGCTGGCCAACTTGCACGAGCTCAGCATTTTGGGCGAAAACACGTGTCACTTGGCCGTCAGTTTCAGCCATAATCGTCGTGAAAAGTTTCATGACCTCGATCGAGCAGAGCGAGTCGCCACTTTTGACAATACTTCCGATCTCAACGAAGGGCGGATCCTTCGGAGACGGTGCGCGGTAGAAAGTCCCCGTCATAGGGGAACGAACGATAGTTCCGCCGTCAGTCGCGTTTATATCCGCGGGTGGTTCGGATGGGGCGATTTGGCGCTCGGCATGTCGTGGTTTTTCCGCATATTTTTGCGGTTCCGCCGGCGAAAGCGGTGTGGCTGTGGGTATGATTGTCGTCCCGCTAGAACGCCGGACCACAATCTTGACATCCGCAAGTTCCACTATCACTTCTTCACAGCCGCTTGCGTCGATGATCTTGATGATGTCAGCGACGTCCTTGTAAGTTAGGGTCAACTCTGCCTCCTTACGCCGCAAGTCCCAGGATTGAGCGCGCCTCGTCCGGAGTCGCAGGCCGGCGCCCATAGGCAGCCGCCTCCGCGACGACGAGCGAGACAAGCTCAGCATTGCTCGCGGCAAGACGAGTCTTGTCAAACCGCACATTGTCTTCAAGGCCGGTACGGGTATGTCCGCCAAGCTCGAGACACCATCGGTTCACCTCAAGCTGATGGCGTGCCATTCCAAATGCCGACCACGTGGCGGTCGGGCTGATTTCTTTCAATTCAGAAAGCAAGAATTCGAGAAGAGATCGCCGTACCGGCATAGCGTTCTGGACACCCATAACAAATTGCACATGGAGTGGTTCCAGAATCAGTCCCCGCTTGACCAGTTCGACGGCATTGTAGAGCATCGCAACGTCGAAGACTTCGATCTCTGGTTTGATGTGATGAATCAGCATTTCCTTGCAGAGGGCCTCGATGAAGTCAGGAGCATTCTCGTATATCTGCCGCGGGAAGTTGACCGATCCGGTGGTGAGGGATGCCATGTCGGGCTTGAGATAAAGGTTGGCGCCTCGCTGCGAAGCCTCCCGCCCGCGCCCTCCGGTTGAGAACTGGATGATCATGCCGGGGCAGTGCTTTTTAACGCCCTCCTGCACAGCGGCGAAAAGCTCGGGTGAGGATGAGGGATTTTCCTGCGCGTCGCGCACATGGATATGCACCAGCGCCGACCCAGCCTCATAGGCGGCCTGGGTGGATTCAATCTGCTCGGCTGGCGAGATCGGAACTGCCGGATTGTCCTTCTTTTTCGGAACGGCACCGGTGATCGCGGTGGTGATGATGATCGGCTTCATAGGTGGAGCTTTCGTAATGCCATGCCTGCCTACAGACTAGCATGTCTGAAGTGAAATGATTTGATCGATGGGCGATTGCTGATTTCCTTCAGCAAGGTGGCAAGCGGGGTTGCCATGATCGGGCATTCAATGTCGATCGGCCCCGCGCCCTTCAGGGCGCCGCATTGGGTGTCGTCGTAAAAAGCTGCGAGAAGGAGGTCGTCGTCCGATGCGAAAGGGCCACGCGTCGCGCGGATGCGGTCGAGCGCCGGCGGCAGCCGGGAGCCCGGCCTTTCAGTGATTGGTGGCGCGCCCCTGGTTATCTTGTCGTAGAGATTCGGCTCGATGGGACCAGCGATTTCCCCATAGCCGCCCCGGACATAGAGGCGAATTTCATCCGGAACGGTGTCATAACGGCGGCGTCCCTGATCCCGGCCCACAACATTCAGCACCGCCTGCGTCACAATGTACTGAGCGAAGGGGCTGACGACGATCGGATATCCCAGGTCCTCGCGAACATGCCATGCTTCCTCGAGGATGTCGTTCAATCGGTCCCTAAGTCCCATGGTCTCCAATTGATAGGCGAGGTTCGAGACCATACCGCCGGGACATTGGTGCTGGAAATGAAACTCGTCATATTCGTTGGGCGTGCCGACAGGCTTATCCTCTTTGGCCGCGATATAGGCGAGACGCTCCGCGACTTCGCGGATCGGCTCGAGGTCGATCGGCACCTCATATCCGCGTCGCCGCAAATTGCAGGCGACACGTTCCGTCGGCGAATGCGAAACGCCATTCGCGAGCGTCGATGTCGCCGTATGGATGACATCGACACCATGATCGACAGCTTGAAGAACGACATAAGGCGCTAAGCCCGAATTACAGTGCGTATGGATATGCAGCGGACGGCTACCGAGCACCGCCTTCACAGCGGGGACCAGAGTCGCCACACGTTCCGGCGTCAGAAGCCCGCTTGCATCCTTCAGAAAAACGGCATCGACATCAAGGGCGACGAGTTCCCCGGCTTTCGCCGTATAATAGTCGTCCGTGTGGACTGGGCTCAGTGTGTAGACGAGACCTCCCACGACATAAAGCCCTTGCCGCTTTGCCGCTTTGACCGGGATTTCCAGATTACGCATGTCGTTCAGAGCATCATATGGGGTATGATATCGCATACCGTTCGCCGCGAATCGCTCGGCTGCGAGTTCCACAACGTCGTCGGCAAAAAATTCGAATGTAAAAAGGCTCTGGCCTCTCGTGTGGATGATCAGCGGCGTTTGCGTGACCCATGAAGAGAGCAGGCGCATCCGCTCCCAGGGATCCTCGCGTAGATACCGGACTGCGACGTCAAATACTGCGCCGCCGATAAGGTCGATCGCCTCGAAGCCAGCGCAGTCGAGCCGGGGCGCGATGTCGCGCATCATCGCCGTCGTCATCCGCGTCGCCCAGAGGCACTGATGTGCATCGCGCAACGTGACATCGATCAACCTGATCCTGCGCGTCCTGTCAGGCATGTTGGAATTCCGTTTCTACCCAGCGCGTATGAACAGTCGCACGTGCGAAATCCGGCGCAACCATCAACCACCGAAGAAAAGGAATCGTCGTCGCGATCCCACCAACCTCAAAGCAGTCGAGCGCGTCGAGGGCTCGGGAAATGCACTGCGCCCGGTCCTTTCCATGCACGATGAGCTTCCCCAGGAGAGAATCGTAAAATGGCGGAACATCGTAACCGCTATAGGCATGACTATCGACTCTGACCCCGGACATTTCCGGCGGACGCCACCGGGTCAGCCTTCCGGGGGATGGAGCAAACCCCCGATCCGGGTCTTCGGCGTTGATGCGGAGTTCGATCGCATGCCCGTTTGCTGCAAAGGGCGAGTCGGGAAAGGACAGAGGTTCGCCCGCGGCGATACGCAGTTGCTCGGCCACCAGATCCGTGCCGGTCAGCATCTCCGTTACGGGATGCTCAACCTGGATGCGAGTATTCATTTCGATAAAATAGAATTCTTGGCTATCGGCGTCGTAGATGAATTCGACTGTCCCGGCGCCGACATAGCCGATCGCCGATGCAAGTTTGATCGCGGCGGCGCAGATCGCTTGACGAGTGGCGTCATCGAGAACCGGTGACGGGCCTTCCTCCACCAGTTTCTGATGGCGGCGCTGCACGCTGCAATCGCGCTCCAGCAGATGGACGATCCGCCCATGCCGGTCGCCGAACACTTGCACTTCGATATGCCTGATCCTACCGATGAAACGCTCCAGGTAGATGCCGCCATCGCCGAACGCCGCCTCGGCTTCACCCGAGGCCTGCGCAAACGCGCTCGTGAAGGATGTCATGTCCGACACGATACGCATTCCCCGCCCTCCTCCACCGGCGCGTGCCTTTAACAATATGGGAAATCCGATCATCGTTGCGGTTTCCGTGGCTCCCATTGGATCATGGAAGGCCGTGTCGGAGCCAGGCACCACGGGTACCCCACATGTCTTCGCTGTGCGCCGTGCCTCGGCCTTGTCTCCCATCAGGGCGATGGCTTCGAAAGACGGTCCAATGAATGTGATATCCTCGGCAACGCATTCTGCAGCGAATGTTGCCCGCTCTGACAGAAATCCGTATCCCGGATGCAACGCATCGCATTTGGTGGCTTTCGCGACTTCCAGAACGATTCGTGCATCAAGATAGCTTTTGGACGCGGAAGCGGGTCCAATCCTTATCGCACTGTCGGCCGCCCAGATATGAGGGGAATTCTCATCGGCATCGGAATAAATGGCCACGGATTCCAGTCCCAGTTTTCGACACGCCCTGACGATGCGAAGGGCGATTTCTCCTCTGTTTGCGACCAGGACACGTTTCACAGAAACTCCAAAATGTCATACCTTGCACGTAGCTATTAATAGCATTGTGCCCCCAATAAATCCGCCTTGCAAGTTTTTATTTATCATGATATGAGAAAACCATGGTGAAATCGGAAAATCGTCAAGCCGCCGCACGTGGAAGCAACCGGCAGCGAGACTTTCTCGACGCCTTACCTGCTGATGTGTCCGATATCTCCGGCAAGCGCGTATTGGCGTTGTCATCGATGAAGCCGTTTGCCTTTCTCGAAGCCGTGGCTCATGCAGGGCGCCCATTAGGAATTCTAGAATTCGGTGCACTCCTCAATATTCCGCAACCTACAGCGCATCGCATCGTCCATATGCTAATCGAAGAGGGGTTACTTGCGCGCGAACCGGGCACTCGCCGCTATGGACCAGGAAATCGACTTGCCAAAATGGGCATCAGCCTCCTCATCGCCTCGGTTCGCTCGGCACCCCGGCGGGCGATATTGGAAGAGCTTTCAAAGACACTCGAGGAAACTTGTAACTTTGGCGTTCTTTCAGGAAACAATCTCGTCTATCTCGATCGTGTCGAGGCCGCTTGGCCGTTCGGGCTCCGATTCGAGCCAGGTTCGCGTGTCCCGCTGCATTGCACCTCTATGGGCAAGCTCTTTCTCAGTTTTCTTCCATCAGAGAAGCGCAGGCGGGTTCTAGGTAAAGGCCCTCTCTATCGCTATACACCCAATACAATCATAGAGTTACCTGATCTCGAACAAGAGTTCGAAAAGATTCGAGCGAGCGGGATTTCTACGGATAATCAGGAATTTCTTGCCGGCGTCGTCTGCGTCGCGGTGCCTATACGAGAACCGAATGGGAATGTCGTCGCGGCGATCGCGGTATCCGCACCGGCCGCCAGGATGTCCCTTGACCGTGGATTGGAGCATGTTCCACTGCTTTTCGAGGCAGCACATAGGATCGAAGGCACCTTCTGGGACGAACCGCCGCTAGACCGCCAGAACAAGCCGAAGCCACGCGCAAAAATAAAGAAATGAAAATGGCATCTCCCCCAGTTCACTGGTTCGCGCGGAGCGTCGAGTTCAGGCGCGAATGCTGGAACAGACGGCTCAATTCATCCGGGTCATTCGGCAGGCTGATGACGAAGCAGCCTCAATCGCGGATCCATCCTGTAAAGAAGCAAAATGCCCGACAATCATGATCCCCTTTTTTCGATAACGGAGCAATCGGTTCTTGTAGCAGGCGGCGTCGGCGGCCTCGGCTGGCCCATCGCGCAAGAACTCTGTCGTCGCGGCGCCCGAGTTGCCATCGCGGATATCGATGAAGCAAAAACTCTGGACTATGCCCAGAGTCTTGTCGACCGCGGCGGGCGGGCATTGGGAATCGCACTCGACATCGTCGCGAGTGCGTCATGCGAAGCGGCGGTTCAGCAGGTTATTCAGAAGTGGGGTAGAATCGATGGCGTGGTGAATGCAAGCGGCATATACCGGGTTGGTCCGGCACTGGAACTCGCAGACATCGACTGGGAAAGATCCATTGATATCAACTTGACCGGTGTATTTCGTCTGGCGAGAGCCGCTGGCGGTCCAATGATCCGGCAGAACCGAGGAAGCATCATTACCATAACGTCTGTGTCGAGCAGCGTTGCAAACCGTCACTACGCCGCATATGCGGCAAGCAAGGCTGGTGCTGCGCATGTTACACGTGTGCTCGCCACAGAATGGGCTGCATCGGGTGTCCGGGTAAATGCATTGGGGCCCGCTGTCACTCCAACCCCTTTGGCGACACAGATCTTTGACGATCCTATTATCCGAGACGCGGCACTCGCCAAAATTCCGATGAGCCGATTCGGAACACCGGAAGACCTTCTCGCTGCCATCATATTTCTTCTGGCACCGGGAAGCAGGTTCGTGACCGGTCAAATTCTATATGTTGATGGAGGCCGAACTATTTCGTGATGGCTTTCAGTGGGTCGTCCACCCACCGTCAATCGAGGGTGGCGCTCCTGTTATAGTCTGAGCTGCATCAGAACAGAGATATGTCGCCAGCGCTCCTATTTGTTCTGGGGTTGTGAACCGAAGCCTCGCTTGCTTTTCTTGTATACCCCGACTCCGCAGGAACCCGAACGAATCACTTGCCAACCGGGCCGGACCGGATTCTGCTGGTGGCATGATCCGCGGCGGCTTCCTGGACGATGAATCGCGGCAAGACCTGATCGAGTTGGCTCGGGACGGGTCGGCGGCGCATCGGCTGGCGCGGCGGGCGAATGCCCTGGTTCTGCTGGATGCGGGGATGAGCTGCGAGGTGGTGGCCAAGGTGCTGCTGCTGGACGATGACACGATCCGAACCTGGTACCGGCTGTATCTGGAAGACAGGGTCGAGGGCCTGGCGAGCTTTGGCTATGAAGGCGGCGCCTGCCGGTTGAGCGATAGGCAGCAGGAGCGGCTGAAACTCTGGATCGCCGGGACCCTGCCACGGAGCACGAATGAGGTTGGTGCCTGGATCGCCCGGGAATGCGGCATCGAATACCAGGGCCGCTCCGGGCTGGTCGCGCTGCTGCACCGCCTCGGCATGGAGCACCGCAAGCCGAAGGTGATCTCGCGCAAGCTGGACCCGGCGAAGCAGGCGGCGTTTATCAAGGCCTATGAAGACCTGCTGAACCAGTTGCCGGCGAATGAAGCCGTGATGTTCGCCGATGCGGTGCACCCGACGCATGCGGTGCGGCCGGTCGGCTGCTGGGCACCGAAAGATGTGCCGGTCGCGGTGACCCAGACCAGCGGGCGGGATCGGCTGAACATTCATGGAGCGATCGATCTGGAGACCGGCAAGACCCGGATGCTGGACGTGGCCACGGTGGATGCGGTCAGCACCATCATGCTGCTGATGGCGATCGAGGCACTGTATCCGGGCAAGGCGATGATCCACGTATTCCTGGACAACGCCCGGTATCATCACGCCAAACTGGTGCAGCAGTGGCTGGCGCAGCCAGGGCAGCGGATCAAGCTGCACTTCATTCCGGCATATTGCCCCCATCTCGACGCGATCGAGCGGCTATGGGGGCTGATGCACCGGCATACAACCCACAACAAATGCTATGCCGCCTTCAAGGAGTTCAAGGCGGCGATCCTGGGCTTCCTGCGTGAGACGGTGCCCAGGGACTGGCACCGCTTCTGTGACGAGGTCACCGACAACTTCCGCATCATCGATCCCGCGGATTTTCGGGTTCTCGCCTGAGCGGGGTATAGTAAATCTTTTTTCTATATCCGGACGCCTCGAAGAACCCTTGGCCTGACGGATTTCGAGTTGCGGGTTGGGCTCAATCGCGTTGCTGATTCGGCTGGCGCCGGTCGGTGCATCGATTTCGGGGCAATTGCTTGTGGTTTCTGGGATTTTCTGCCCCCCCGTCGGGGCTTCGGGCGTCATGCGGGCGCGGTTCTCCTGTCGAGCCGCCCCCGGCGCTGCATGTTGTAGGCGAGATTGACGAGGCCGATCTTCGTGCTTGCCCGGACGAGGCCGATGGTGCGAACGAACAGGGCCACATGCTCGATCGCCGAACGCAACCGGGATTTCGCCGCGTTCGCGAGCGCCGTGCCGCGCGGCATCGCTCGGCCCTACGGCTTCTTCCGGTGGATACATGAGCGCATGCCGTTGTCGACCAACCATGCCTCATTCTTCTGCCGCGCGACAATCAGGATGAGAATGCGCGTCAATCAGGATGAGAATCCGGGCTGGGGGGCTGGGAGGGCGTAGCCCGAGCGGGCCCCCAGCCCGGAGCGGGTTCGTTCTAGGGGATCTGTCTGACTGACCGTGATCGGCCGGATAAGGTTCAGCTCCATCGTAGGAGCCGCAGCTTTGACCGGTCGCCTGATCACCGTTCAGCAGAAGAGAATGTTCATGAGATTACGTATCGAAGGGAATACCCCGCAGCAAGCCGCGGCCAAGAGCGGGTTCAGCACCGCGACCGCCTATCGGATCGAGCAGGGCCCGCATCTGCCTGCCGCGGCGCAGGCACGCCGGCAACGCCGTCGCCCCGATCCGCTGGAGGCGGTCTGGGATACCGAGATCGTGCCGATGCTGACTGCGGCGCCCGGCCTGCGTGCCATCGCCGTGCTGGAGGAACTGGTCCGGCGCCATCCGGAACTCGACCCTGGTATCCGGCGCACGCTGGAGCGGCGGATCAAACTCTGGCGTGGCCTGCACGGTCCGGCGCAGGACGTCATGTTCCGCCAGATCCATCCGCCGGGCGAACTGGGCTTGTCGGATTTCACCGACCTGGCCGGGCTCGGCGTCATGATCGCTGGCGCGACGCTGGATCATATCCTGTATCATTTTCGGATGGCGCATTCCGGCTTCGAGCACGGCCATGTGATCCTCGGCGGGGAGAGCTATTCGGCCCTCGCCGAAGGTTTGCAGAACGCCCTGTTCGTTTTGGGAGGCGTGCCGTTGAAGCACCGCACCGACAGTCTTTCGGCCGCGTTTCGCAATCTCGACCGTGACGCGATTGAGGACCTGACCGCGCGCTATGCGGCCCTCTGCGCGCATTTCGACATGGAGCCCACCCGCAATAATACCGGGGTTGCCCATGAGAACGGCACGATCGAAAGCTCCCACGGCCATGCCAAGAAAACCATCGAAGATGCCTTGCTGCTCCGCGGCAGCCGTGCCTTCGAGGATCTGGCCGCCTATCGCCGGTTCATCGACGAGATCTTCGCCCGCCATAACACAAGGCGAAGCAAAGCCATCGCCATCGAGTGCGCCACCCTCAATCCGCTGCCTGCTGACCGCACGATCGATTACCAGGAGACCCTGGTTCAGGTCACATCCTCCAGTGGCTTCGTCCTGCGCAAGGTCTTCTATTCGGTGCCAGCGCGGATGATCGGGCAACGCTTGCGCGTCAGGCTCTACGATGATCGGCTCGAATGCTTCCTCGGTGCCAGTCACGTGCTCAGTCTCGCCCGCGGCCGCACCGATCACGCCACCGGCAAGCACGGTCACGTCATCGACTATCGCCACGTGATCCATTCCCTGCGCCGCAAGCCGGGTGCCTTGCGCAACCTGGTCTATCGCAACCAGTTGTTCCCACGTCCAGCCTATGCGCGCGCCTTCGATGCGCTGACCGAGCGCCGGTCCGACAAGGTCGCCTGCAAAATCACCGTCGAATTGCTCGGTCTCGCGCACGACTACGCCTGCGAAGCCGAACTCGCACAGGCTCTCGAGATCGAACTCGATGCCGGCCACTTGCCCTGCCTCGACACCTTGCGCGAACGCTTCCGCCCCGCCACCGCCAGCGTACCGGTGATCATGATCGAAGCGGTATCGCTCGGCCTTTACAACGAGCTTGGCATGATCAGCGGCGGAGACGTCGCATGACCGCCAACCATGCCGCCGATACCCCTTCCGTGGTCCTGCCAGCGATCCCGCGGATCGCCGGAACCGTCGGCCACTCTGCCCGGCTCGCCTTCCTGCTCGGCGAACTCCGCCTGCCGACGATCAAACATCTCTGGCCCGATCTCGCCGCCCCATCGGACAAGGAAGGATGGCCCGCCGCGCGCTTTCTCGCCGCTCTCGCCGAGCACGAAGTCGCCGATCGTGAACGACGACGCATCGAGCGCCACCTGCTCGAAGCGCGCTTGCCGATCGGCAAAACCCTCGATAATTTCGACTTCAACGCCGTGCCGGTGATCAGCAAGGCCCACATCACCGCACTCGCCTCCGGCAATGCCTGGCTCGATACCGGCGCCAATTTATTGTTATTTGGCCCGCCCGGCGTGGGCAAAAGTCATCTCAGTGCAGCGATCGGTCTCGCCCTCATCGAAGCAGGCTTCCGGGTGTTGTTCACCAGAACCACCGATCTGGTCCAGCGCTTGCAAATCGCGCGGCGCGAACTCACCCTCGAAGCCACCATCTCGAAACTCGATCGCTATCACCTGCTCATCCTCGATTTATGTGCAGCGCGCAGTGATGTGGAGCTGGAAGGCGTCAACTCCAGCCGACGAAGGTTTGAGGGCCGCCAACTCCACATAACTCGGTTACGGAATCATAGCCGCTTCAACCAGTCGACGATATTGATCGCGGCTGAATTCACGTGACCAGCGCGAGGCGGCGCGAGTATCTCGGGGAACACCTGCATCAGCGCCTGACGTTTCAGATCGAGATCCGCCCTGGCGTAGGTCATGGTGGTATTCAACGTT
>NZ_JAIMBZ010000045.1:0-23706 GCF_025499445.1 Acidiphilium sp. AL | reverse complement strand
ACGCCCATCGCGCCTCACGCCCGTTATTTCCAGACCATGCGGTCCAATCCGCTCCATCATAAGTATCCACCTCCCGTAAGTGGACACCTATTCCCAGCAGCCCGCCACCCGGCCTAGGTGCGCCGAAATTCGCGCTTACCGCAGGACGGCGTCGTTTACATGTATGGCGAGTTTCTGAAGGCGCGCGACGTGCTAAGCGCAACGGGGACTGTACTGCCGCTAGAGTGCGCCGTCGCCATTCCCGAACTTCGCGACACCAAGAGTGAAAAGGGCGAGAACTTTTTCTCGAAACCCGCCACGTGGGCGAAGTCGTCCGTCTTCGGCTTAGTCAAGTCCTACTGTGCCAATCCAGGCACCGGTGGGGGGAATGACCTGGAGCGAGCTCTCAGGGGCTTCGACCTCGTCCTGCTCGACGATGATTCCTCGGAGCTTGGCGACTTCATCGCGATTGGCGAACGGCGGCTCGCAATCGTCCATGCTAAGGCGACGCCCAACAATCACCGAATCGGCTGGCATGAGGTAGCGGGAGATTTCGCCGGGAATCGGCGGCGGGTAGACTCGGCGAATGATTGATCCATCAGCGATTCGTGCACGATTTACCGCAGTTGGCCGTGACCTGAACGAGCGGACACGCCGGTTGTTCGCAGCGGCGGAAGCCCGCACCGCCGGCTACGGCGGAGTTGCCGCATCCTCGCGGGCGACGGGGCTCGCGCGCAGTACCATCGGCCGCGGACTGAAGGACCTGGACAACCCCGCCTCTCTGTCGGGCGAAGTGCGTCGTCCGGGTAGCGGTCGGCCGGGCCTGACCGAGACAGATACGACACTGCTGGATGACCTGCGCCAGTTGCTGGAACCCTCGACGAAGGGCGACCCGATGCGGCCGTTGCGGTGGGTCTCGAAGAGCCATGCGAAATTGGCAGCGGCGCTGTGCACGATGGGGCATCAGGTGAGCAAGAGCACAATCCCCAAACTGCTGGAGTTGCTGCACTATCGCCGGCAGGTGAACCGCAAGACGTTGGAGAGCAGCCGCAATCCCGACCGGGACGCGCAGTTCGAGCATATCAATACCGCCGCGGTTGCCATGCAGGCGGCCGGCAAGCCGGTGATCTCGATCGACACGAAGAAGAAAGAGCTGATCGGCCCTTACAAGAATGCCGGCAGTGATTACCGGCCCGAAGGCAGCCCCGAGCAGGTCAAGGTGCATGACTTCATCGATGCCGAACTCGGCAAGGTGGTGCCGTACGGCGTCTATGATGTCGCGGCCAACGCCGGCTGCGTGAGTGTGGGCATCGACAACGATACGGCGCAGTTCGCAGTCAACTCGATCCGCCGCTGGCTGGACCTGATGGGCCAGGAGCGGTACCCGGGCGCCGACAAGCTGATGATCACCGCAGATGGCGGCGGTTCAAACGGTTCGCGCGTGCGGCTGTTCAAGGTCGAGCTACAGAAGTTGGCCGATGAGACCGGATTGACCTTGCAGGTCTGCCATTACCCGCCGGGGACATCGAAATGGAACAAGATCGAGCACCGACTGTTCTGCTACATTACCGAGAACTGGCGGGGGACACCGCTGACCAGCCGGCTCGCAGTGGTCGAATTGATCGCTGCTACCACGACCAAGGCTGGCTTGCAGGTTCGCTGCGAACTCGACACCCGAACCTACCCAAAGGGGATCAAGGTCAGCGATGAGGAGATGGCCGGCCTGAACATCAAAGGTGACCAGTTCCATCCCGAGTGGAATTATACCGTCTCACCCAGGCTGCCGCCCTAGCGCGGTAATTGTTGGGCGTTGCCTAAGGCGAGTAGTAAGCTGAGCGTGGGCGGCGTCACCAAGCTCGAAGCGGTCGGTCGCCAGTCGGCCGCCTCACTCGCGTTCTGCTCGACAATGGCGCAGGTCGACGGGATCGAAAATGACCGTTGGAAACGTCCCACACAATTTAACGCTAAGACGGTGGTCCTGCCGCGAATCTTCCGAAATGAAAAGAACGTACCCGAGAATGATGTCGCTGCTACGGTCAGAGCAGCCCTCACGAACCCGAGCTACGACCGCGAGGTCTGGATTGTCGCAGGCCGCCTGTTGGATGTGGAGAAAACTCGCGACCGGGCCCGCAAGAAGGCGCTGACAAACCGCGATCGACAGCTATTAATGTTTCTAGAAAGCCTCGGGACCGCTTGCGGACGGGCGAACGCGAGGTTGAGAATCTTCGGACACTAGTCCGAGCGGGCCCGTGTTGCCGCCGTCTCACGTAATCGGGGTCCGCCGGCTCCGAAAGGCGCATCCAATTGTGCAACAGGCTGCTGCACAATCGCTTGTCCACAGGAGACCTCGTGCCGTCCCCCGCCTACCTAACGCTCGAAGAAGTCATTACCCGCTACCGTGGCCAGGTCAGCGAAGGCACGCTGCGAAATTGGAGAGCCATGCGCGTCGGACCGTCCTTCATCAAGATCGGCAAGGCGATCCTCTATCCCGTCAGCGAACTCGACCGCTGGGACAAATTCAATCTCGTGGTCTGTAGACCCTTCCGATCTTTGTCGCTGGAGGAATATGCTTCGGCCGGTTGAGCCGGATCGTCATGGCTGGCTATTCAAGTCCCAGGTGATGCGATATGACGAGCATCATGATGCGGGATCCGTGATCCAGCGTGACCTTGGAGTATCATCTAAGATCTTGCATGATCATGGATTATTTATCACGACCAGTCATCCTCCACATATACCAATTAACGGCCCCTGTTGATTTCAGCGTATCGGCAAGGTGTTGAAAAATAACAGAAACTGGTCCTTGAGTGTGTTGATGCACAACCATCCCAGCGGCGACCCCACGCCCTCGCAGGAGGACATCGCGATGACCCGCGAGATCAAGCAGGCGGCCGCCGCACTTTCGATCGTGCTGCACGACCACGTGATCATCGGCAACGGCAAATGGGTCAGCCTCAAGCGCCTTGGATTGCTATGAACCCCAGCCAGTCAGAACCGCCATGTGCAAGGGTACACGCAGCTTCCCATCATCCGGTGCCAGCGCCGCCAGTGCGGCGGGAAACAACGCGCGCGGCGGAATCCGCCGGGATCGCGCGATCGTCGCGTTGGTCTCACCCGCAGCCTGAAGATCGCGCAGGAGCGCCAGCGGTTCGGCATACTCGACGTCGATCACCTCGCGTTCCGCGACCGGAAGCGCGAATCCCGCGCGCTGCATCAGCCCCGCGCAATCGGCGAGATCGGGAAACGGCGACACCCGTGGCGAGGCGCCGCCGGTAAGCGCTTCCTCCGCCTTGATCAGCGCCGCGCGCAAATCGCCGAGCGTGCCAAGCAGCGGCAGGCTGGCGAGAAACAACCCTTCCGGTTTCAGGGTCCGCCGCAACTGGATCAGCGCACCCGGCAAATCGTTCACCCAGTGCAGCGACAGATGCGCGACGATGAGGTCGAAACTGGCGGCGCCGAAAGGCAGGAATTCCGCGTCCGCCGCCACGGCGAACCCGCCGGCCTGCCTTGCCATACGAGGCGAAAGATCGGCCGAGACCACCGCGACCCCGCGCGCCGCCAGCAGCGTCGCGACCGCGCCGCGGCCACCGAGATCGAGTGCCGTGGCAAATTTCCGGCCCGTGTCATCCAGCCGGTCGAGCACGCGCGCGGCAAGATCGTCCAGTACCGGGCGCACCCGGTCGAGCTGGTTCGCCGCCCGATCGCGATGGGCGCGCACGGCGGCGCGTTCGAAAATCAGCATGTCGTTCATCGCCGTGCTTGTGACGCGATCCGAGCCACCGGAAAACCCCTGCGCTGGCAGACTGGGCTCGTGCTGAAATCCCTCGCCCGCGCCACGCTCGACATTCTGCTCCCGGCGCATTGCCTCGCTTGCACCGAGCCGGTGACAGGTGACGGTCAGCTTTGCGCCGCCTGTTTCGCCGAGGCCGATTTCATCACCGCCCCGTTCTGTGGCCAATGCGGCCTGCCGCTCGCCGAACCCGCCCCGCTCTGTACCGCGTGCGACTGGGACCCGCCGGCCTTTCGCGCCGCCCGCGCGGCATTGCGCTACGGCCCGGCGGCGAAGCGTCTGATTTTGCCGTTCAAATACACTGATCGGCCGGAGGCCGCATCCGGCCTTGCCCGCCTGCTGCTGCGACCCGGCGCCGATCTGCTCGCCCGCGCCGACTGGCTGGTTCCGGTGCCGCTGCATCGCCGCCGGCTCGCCGCACGTGGCTACAACCAGGCCGGCCAGCTCGCCCGCGCGCTCGGCGGGCTCACCAAAAAGCCGGTCCTCATCGACGCGCTCGCCCGCATCCGCGCGACCCGTCCACTCGCCGAGCTAGACCAACACGACCGGGAAGCCGCGCTCAAGGGCGCGATCGCGGTCCGCCGGCATCGAACCGCGCAGATCGCCGGCCGCACCATCCTGCTGATCGACGACGTGCTGACCTCGGGCGCCACCGCCTCGTCCTGCGCCACCACGCTCCATGAAGCCGGCGCCGGAGCGGTCGATGTGCTTGCCCTGGCGCGCGTGGCAGATATTCAGGAAACGTAAATACTCTTGCGATATCATCCGTCTCGCGTATGTGAACGGCTGGAGACATCGCATGCCGAATATCGAAATCTACACCCAGCCTTTCTGCTCCTATTGCAGCCTTGCCGTCCGCCTGCTGCGCGACAAGGGCATCGCCTTCACCGAGATCGACGCGCCCTACGGCTCGGCGGCGCGGCGCGAAGCGATCGAGCGCTCCGGCGGCCGCACCACCGTCCCGCAAATCTTCATCGATGACGCGGCGATCGGCGGCTGCGACGACCTGGTCGCGCTGGAGCGCGGCGGGAAGCTCGATTCGCTGCTCGCCGCATGATTCATTATCAGCTCCGATGCGCATCCGGTCATGAGTTCGACGGCTGGTTCAAGACCAGCGCCAGTTTCGACCGGCAGGCCGCGCGCGGCATGCTCGAATGTCCGCGCTGCGGCATGAACGAGGTATCGCGCGCGCTGATGGCGCCGCGGATCGGCGGCAAGAGCCACGAACCGATCGCACCTGCCGCCCAGAAGGCTGCGGAACTGGAACCGGCGGCAACCGAGCAGAAATCCGGCACCGCCGTCGCGGGCCGGATGCCGGACGAATTGCGCGCCATGCTCGCCCGGCTCCGCACCGAGGTGGAGGCGCGCTGCGACTATGTCGGCGGCGATTTCGCGACCGAAGCGCGGCGCATCCATGACGGCTCGGCACCCAAACGCGGCATCTATGGCGAAGCGAGCGAGGCCGATGCCGAGTCGCTGGCCGAAGACGGGATCGACGTCGCCCGCATCCCCTGGGTTCCGCGCGCCGATAGCTGATCCCGCCCCAACCCAAGAGACCTCGTGATGCTCGATACGAAACCGGCTTTGTTCGAACTCGACGGCGTGCGGCCCGAGATTCATAAAACCGCCTGGGTCGCCCCCGGCGCCGTCGTGATCGGCGCGGTCAGCGTCGCCGAGGGTGCGAATATCTGGTTCAACTGCACCTTGCGGGCCGACACCAACACGATCGCCATCGGTGCGCGCACCAACATCCAGGACGGCACGGTGATCCACGTCAATGCGGGCGCCGAATTCGCGGCCCGGATCGGCGCGGATGTCACCGTGGGCCATGCCGCCATCGTCCATGCCTGCACCCTGCACGACCGCGCCTTCGTCGCCATGGGCGCGATCGTGCTCGACGGCGCGGTGATCGAGGAAGGTGGGATGCTCGCCGCCCATTCCACCCTGCAGCCGGGCAAGCGGATCGGCCGCAACGAACTGTGGATGGGCACGCCCGCCAGGCTGATGCGCGTGATGAGCGATGCGGAACGCGCACTGCACGACCAGATCGCGCCGCACTACGCCGCCCAGGCCGTCCGGTTCAGGCAAGGGCTGAAAGCTTTGTGATCGGCCCTCGCCATCGGAGGCTCACATCCTATGTAAAGGCCGGAGGGTCGCCATGCGCCGCCTGATGATCGTTCCCCTGCTGTCGCTCGCCCTCGCCGGCTGCGGGCTCGAAACCCCCTCGCCCTCCACCGGCTATCTGCCCGCCGACACGTTCGGCAACCGGATCATCGGCGAGGACCCGGCGATCGCCGCTACCGACGCGGCGACCGATGCCTTCGCCCATCCCGGAGCGATGCAGGGACGGCCAGCGAAAATGGCGCTCGCCGTCGCCTCGCTCGACGCGATGGCCGGCCAGTTCGCCACCGGCGGGCGCTGGTTGGGCATGAATTCGCTCGCGAAACAGCAAATGCTCGCCGCGCGCGGCCGGGTCCGGCGCATCCTCGGCATCGCCCCCGGCACGCCCTCGCAAACGGTGATCGACGCGATGGTCGGCGCCGCCCATCAGCTCCGGCACGGCAATCGTCCCGGCGCGCTGGAAGCGCTGGCCAGCCCTGGGTTCACTTTCCCGCCGGCGCACACCCTTGCCGTCCTCGCGCATTTCCCGCCGGTGCCACTCGCCAATCAGGCGACGATGTTCGCCAGCCGGTACCTGTTCCCCGGCGGTAGCGGATTGCCGCCGTTCAGCCGATAGAGCAAAATGGCTTTAAGCGGAAATCGCGAAGCGATCCGCAAGGCCATGAAATTGCTCGCCCAAACAAAGAGTAGGCGTGATCGACTGAAAGGCATCACGCTCTGGATTTCTTGGCCGGCTCGAACCGATACGGACTCGCACTGGTGGTCGAAACATCGAGCGCCAGCCGATGCGCCAGGGGCGGAAACGCGCGCGAGCGGCATTCCTGACGCTCGCACAGCCGGCACGTCAGCCCGATCCCCACCGCCGCGCGCTCGATATCGATCCCGTCGGCATACACGATTTCGGACGCGCGGGTGATGTCGCAGCCCATCGCCACCACGCGGGTCGCCGGCGGCTCGCCCCAATGCGCTGGCGCGGCGGTAATGCTGCGCGCGAAACACAGATAGGTCGCGCCATCCGGCAATTGCGCCACCTGAACCCGCACCGTGCCCGGTGTCGCGAACGCGGAATGCACCACCCAGCGCGGGCAATTGCCGCCGAACCGGGCGAACGGAAACCCCGCCGCCGAAAACCGCTTCGAGACATTTCCCGCCGGATCGATCCTCAGAAAGAAGAACGGCACGCCCCGCGCGCCGGAGCGCTGCAAAGTGGATAGCCGGTGGCACGCCTGCTCGTAGGAAACCCCGAACCGCATCGCGAGATGCTCGACATCGTGGCGCAGCGATGCCGCCGCGTCGAGAAACGGCGCATAGGGCATCAGCACGGCCCCTGCGAAATAGTTGATCAGGCCGATGCGCAGCAATTCCCCGGCATCCCGCGTGGTCATCGCCGCCCGCTTGACGATCGGTTCGACCAGATCGCGGGCCTCCAGCAAGCCGAGCTGAAACGCCATCTGGAATCCCCGGCTTTCGCGCGGCAAGGTTTCCGACAGCCGCAAATGCCGGGACGCCGGATCGTAAATGCGCAGCGCGCCGGGCAGCGGCGTCACCGACACGACGAGCCCATGCTTGTGGCGCAGCCGTTCCGCCAGCGCATGGTTCATCCCCAGCGCCGCCGCCGGCAACTCGGCCCCCATCGCCTCGGCGGCGGCCTCGATCTCGGGGAAATGATTGGCGTGCTCGTGGAAAAAATCCCGCACCTCCTCGTTCGGCAGCAGGATTTTCCGCCCCGAGGGCAGGGTGATCCCACCGGTTTCCTCCCGCGCTGCCTGAAAGCCCCGGTAGAGCGCCAGCACGGCGCGCGCCGCGGCCGGCGCCGAGGCGGCCAGGATCTGCGCCTCCGAATCCGGCACGGGTTCGGCGCCGAGCAGCGGATCGGCGAAGGTTTCGCGCAGCGCCTGTTCCAGTTGCCGCTCGTCCGAACCGGACAGCGACGCGAGATCGACCTGCAGCGTCTCGGTCAGCTTGATCAGCAACGCCGCGGTCACGCCGCGCTGATCGTGCTCGATCAGGTTGAGATACGAGGTCGAGATTCCCAGCCTTGCGGCGAGCTTTTGCTGAGTCAGGCCCTGTTCCTGGCGCAGGCGGCGAACGATCCGGCCGATCAAGGGTTTGGACATGGAACACTTGCCTCGGAGCCTTGGAGGAATTTTTCAAAGTTTACACATTGAAAAACTTTACAGTCAATATCGCCACGGGTTTCGCCATTTCATGCCAAGAATCCACGTGACATTCGCAGTTGCAGCGTAAATATTTGACCCACTTCAGTCACGCCAAAAACCAACCCGTTACCACGCAGGCTTGCCTCTATCGCGCTGCATCAGGAGAGACCCATGGCACCGTTCCCGACCCCGACCCGTTCCCCCGACGGCCTGCCCGGCGGCATGTCCGTCGCGCCGGATCGGTTCGCCGGCATCAAGCGCGATTATACCCCGGCCGATGTCGAAAAGCTCGCGGGCAATTTCCGGGTCCGGCACACTCTGGCCGAAATGGGCGCCAACCGGCTGTGGAACCTGCTCAAGACCGAGCCCTATGTGAACACGCTCGGCGCACTCACCGGCAATCAGGCGATGCAGCAGGTCAAGGCCGGACTGAAGGCGATCTATCTCTCCGGCTGGCAGGTCGCCGCCGACGCCAACATCTCGGGCGAGATGTATCCCGACCAGTCGCTGTATCCGGTGAACTCGGTGCCGATGGTGGTCAGGCGGATCAATTCCGCGCTGCGCCGCGCCGATCAGATTTCCCGCATGGAGGGCGACACCAAGACCTACTGGATGGCGCCGATCATTGCCGATGCCGAGGCCGGATTCGGCGGCGCGCTGAACGCCTACGAGCTGATGAAGGCGATGATCGAGGCTGGCGCCGCCGGCGTGCATTTCGAGGACCAGCTCGCGTCGGAGAAAAAATGCGGCCATCTCGGCGGCAAGGTTCTGGTGCCGATTTCCCAGCACATCCGCACCCTGAACGCCGCCCGCCTCGCCGCCGATGTCGAAGGCGTGCCGACCGTGCTGCTCTGCCGCACCGACAGCCACGCCGCGCAGTTGCTCACCGCCGATGTCGATGAGCGCGACCGCCCGTTCATCACCGGCGAGCGCACGCCGGAAGGCTTCTACCGGATCAAGCCGGGCCTCGGCGTCGAATACGCGATCGCCCGCAGCCTCGCCTACGCGCCCTATGCCGATCTGCTCTGGTGGGAAACCTCCGAGCCGAATCTGGACGAGGCGCGCCAGTTCGCCGAGGCGATCCACAAGCAGTTCCCCGGCAAGATGCTCGCCTATAACTGCTCGCCCAGCTTCAACTGGAAAAAGAAGCTCAGCCCGGAAAAGATCGCGTCCTTCCAGCAGGAAATCGGCGCGATGGGCTACAAGTTCCAGTTCGTCACCCTGGCCGGCTTCCACTCGCTGAACTATTCGATGTTCCAGCTCGCGAAGGGCTATTCGGAGCGCGGCATGGCGGCCTATTCGGAGCTTCAGCAGGCGGAATTCGCCGCCGAGCCGCAAGGCTACACCGCCACGCGCCATCAGCGCGAGGTCGGCACCTCCTATTTCGACGCGGTGTCGATGGCGGTTTCCTCCGGCCAGGCTTCGACCACGGCGATGGCCGGCAGCACCGAAACCGAACAGTTCCACGATAACGACGATGGCACCGCTCCCGGCCCCGGCCACGACGACGGGCTGGTCCACCATCATCGCTGGGCGGTCAGCGCCCCGGATCGGTGATCGGTTAACTTTTTTCCCCGCGGTATCGGCACCCCGCCGATACCGATCCTGTCAACTGACCCCGGAGTTTTGCTCCGGGGTATTTTTTGGTGATCACTGTCGCCACCACTCCACTCTTCGCCCGCGATCAGTCGCCTTCAGTTACCTCTTGTTCGATGGCGGTCAGACAGGCCAGCAACTCCGGCAGCGCCGTCTGCACGGTTTCCCAGACAACATCGAGGTTGATATCGAAATAGCCGTGCGCGATGCGATTGCGCATCCCGCGCATATTGCGCCACGGCACTCCAGGGTATCGCTCGGCGGTCTCGGGGTACCGATCCATCATCTTTGTTGCGGCCTCGCCAAGAATGACGATGCTCATGATGACGACCTGTTGCGTGCGCTTGTCGGCAAGAAACTGGTCCTTGCTCAGACCAGCGACAAAACCGCACACATCGGACGCCGCTTGGCGCATGTGGCGGAGATAATCGCCGACACGGCTCCCGCTCATACGGGAGATGCCTCCGCAAGCACGATCTCCCGAATCCGCGGCGGCAGATCGCCCGGCGTCAGCAAATCGACCGGAACGCCAAGCAGGTCTTCCAATTCGGCTTGCAGGCCGCCCAGATCGAACAAGGTTGCTCCCGGCAGCGCATCCACCAGCAGATCGAGGTCGCTGTCTTCATGGTCGGTGCCATGCAGCACCGAGCCGAAGACGCGCGGGTTTGCGGCGCGAAAGCGGCTCGCAGCCTCGCTCACGGCGGCGCGCTTGTGATGAAGGGCGATCGACGGTTTCATGAGTGCCGATATACCATAATTCCCGTGTTCCCGACCTCAACCTTCCAGCAATTGTTCCACCAGGGCGTCGATTTTCGTGGCGACGCCGGAGGCGACCAGCGCATCGCGGATGGCACGGCGCTGGGTGGTGAAATAGGCGCTTTCCGCCAGTTCGACCCTGGCCGCGATGCTCTCCGCCTCGACGGCCGCCGCCGCGAGGGCGCGGTGCAGGGCAATTTTGCGATCGTATTCCGGGATACGCAATTCCCAGACCAGATTGTCGAAATCCCGCGCGCCGCCCTGGCCTTTCGACTGCATATCAGTAATTCGCCTGCGCGCCGCTTCCGAATTGATGATCGCGCAGAGATATTGCCCCTCGGCGCGCGAACGCAGCGCTGTCCAGTAGGCTTTATGCTCCACCAAGTATTCAGGATTTTCGACAATAGTTGCACTTGGTAAGGTGCCGGACGCAGCATAAACCACCCGCAATCCGGCGTTCGGCAGTTGCAGCGACAATCCTCGCACATGATCCAAGCGCTGCCGCAGCGTCATTTTCGGCTTGCCGGCGCCATCCTTCCGCGCATTCTCGTCCCACGCTGCCTCGGTCTGGCGCAGCCAGCGCGCCAGATGGATATGCCCGTAGGCGGCGGCGTTCTTGGCGTCCAGAACCTTCAGCCCATCGGCCGGAATAACCGCCAGCGGCGTGCGCAGCAGCCGGAACGGCGCCAGGCTTTCGCCGAGCAGCACATGGCGCAGAAACTGGTTTTCCACCGGCCCGCGCGGCGGGGTCAGCGTGTTCCACGGCGCCTTGTCCAGCGCGCCGGCATAGCGGGTGACCTGGGTGGGCAATCCCTGGGCATCCGCGCGGGTGCCGATGATCACCGAAGCCGGCACCGGAAACAGCGGTTTGACCCGCTCGTCGAAGCTCCAGGCCTCAGTGATCCGCAGCGATCCGTTGGTGCCGAAATCGCCCGCGCGCAGCCCGGCATAGGCCGGCCGGTTCAGCGCGGCATAGGGCAGCACGAAGCCGATCCGCCCGCCCGGCTTCAGATAAAGCTCCACCGCGCGCGCCATGAACAGCGCCGACAGATCCTGCTGGGTCGCCAGCACGCCGCCGACCCAGAGATTCCGTTTTTTACAGGCATCGCGAACCTGCTTCATCATCCCAGCGCTCATGAACCGGAACGCGACCCAGGGCGGATTGCCGAGCACCACATCGGCGCGCTGCTTCGGCTTTGACAGCCACAGCGGCCGTTGCAGATTGCGGATCACATAGGGCCAGATGCCGTCCCGCCCGTCATCGTACAGCGATTTGAGATGGGCATAGGTATCGCGCAGAGTCTCGGCGTCTTGCGCGGTCACGCCCGCGATGTGCCGGAGCTGCCGATATACCGTCGCCGGCGCCTCGGCATGGGCCAGGCCATCGGTCAGGGCCTGCAAGGCAGGCTCGAACCGCGCCTGTTCCTCGGCGAAGCCGCCCGGAATCGTCAGCGGCTTCGCGTTCGGCACCGCGACGCGAACCTCCTGCGCATCGCCCAGATCGACCACGTTCCATTGCAGCGCATCGCCGAGATAGACCGGCACGGTGATCAGATCGCGCGCCCCGCCGAGGGCCGGGCCGAGCGCGAGCAGCCAGGTCACGCGGGCGAAAATCACCGCGACCGGGTGGACATCCATGCCATGCACCTGCGCGCAGGCGGCGCGCAGCGCATCCCGCCTGCCCCACCCCGCCGCCTCGGCGGCGCCGAGCAGCGCCCGCACCGCGTGAAACAGGAACGTGCCCGAACCGCAGGCCGGGTCCAGCACGCGCTGGGTGAGCGGCGCAGTGACGACGGCGCGGGTCAGCTTCGCCGCCAGCCAGTCCGGCGTGTAGTATTCGCCGAGATCGTGGCGCTGCGCCGGGTCGATCAGGCTTTCGTAGAGCGCCTTCAGCACGTCGGTCTGCGCACTCTGCAACCGGAACCGGCGGATTTCGCCCACCATGCGCGCGACCAGATCCCGGCCGCGCTGATCGAGCAGAATCCAGTCGAAAAAATCGCTTTCGACCGCGCCATGGATACCGGCCTCCGCCAGGGCTGAACCGGACAAAATCGCCTCCGGCCCGGTGGCGGGAAGCTCGAAAATCGCCGCCGCGATGGTTTTGGCGATGATGGTCAGATAGGTGTGCTGAAGGAACAGCCCGTCATCGCCGATCGGCGTGCCATAGACCTCGCGCAGCAGCCCGTCCCATAGCTGGCGCTTCAGCGCCACCTCGGGATGCCCGGCGAAATCCTGCCAGAGCGCCGCCAGCACCCGCCGGGCATGGCCGAACACCATGCTGTCGCGGCCCAGGGCGCGCTGCATCGAGAGCGGTTCCGCCGGCAGATCGTCGCGCGCGCCGAGTGCCGGTTACAGCCATGCCAGCAGGGCCGGCCCCTGATCGGCCCTGGTGACGTGGCGGCTGATTTCGGCCAGCGCTCCGTTGGTCCATTCATAGGCGATGAACGTCGCGCCGTCGGTCGCGATGCCGAGAAATTTCCGTTCGGTCTGACGCTCCCGCTCGGCGAGATAGTCGGGCAGCTTGCGTTCGACATCGCCCAGTTCCTGGCGCAGGTCGCGCTTGAATTCGAACACCGTGCCGGCGAACATCGTGTCGATCCGGCCATGCACGCGCGGCAGCCGCACTTCATGGTCGATCTCGCTCCAGGCGATGCCGAAGCCGTTGCGCAATATGTCCCCGATCAGGGTGCGCACCGCCTCGTGCCCAGGCCGGGCGGCAAGGCGGGTCATGATTTCGGGCAGATTATCGCGGCGCCATTGGTTCGACATTGCCGTCTGCCCTACACGCCGGCGCGCGAATCGGCTAGGGTGGCGTCATGAGCCGTTCCAGCCATCGCGATCAGCCGGATATGTTCGCCTCGCTTGACGACGAATCCCGGCCCGCGCGCTACGTTTATGAAGACTACATGCTGGAGATCCGCCGCCCGCAATTGCAGGCGCAGTTGAAGCAGGTGCGGGAGGCAAAAATCTTCCCCTGGAAGAACCTGACCGACGCGCTGCTGGCCGAGGAAACCTTCAACGGCATGGCGTTCAATTTCCCGCCCGAGGAGGGCCGCGCCGCGATGATCGCCTATGCCAAGGAAATCAGCCGGCTCTATGCCCTGATCGAGGAACCCTGGACGCCGATGATCTATTCCTGCCCAGGACGCTGGCTCTGATCCCTCCTCGCGACTAACGGACCGCATTGGGCCGCAAGCTCGCCTCCAGCCGTTCCATGCTGTGCTGACTGATGGTCAGCAGCCCGGCGCGCGGCGTATCCAGCTCCGCGATCAGGCCGAGAACGATCGCCAGGATCACCGGCAGCGCGGCAAGGGTCGCGCGATACCGGCCCCGCAGCAGCAGCCCGGTGAAGAAGCTGGCCCCCGCCGTCACCGTGATCAGCACGACCCACACCGTTCCCGGCAGGCGGTTGTGCCGGGCCGCGTCGCGCTCCGCTTCGAGATCGATCGTCTGGTTGAGCGAACGGATGAAACTGCCGGTGATCGCGTTCGGTGCCACCGCTGACGCCTGTTCCGCGATGCGCCAGAGTGCGACCTGCAGCCGCGCGGCCGAGGCTTCGGCGGCGGCGATTTCGTGACGATCCTCGGCCGCCCCGAAATAGGCCAGCCGCGCCGTCACATAACGCCGCAGCAAAGGCCGCGCCGCATCGCGCAGATCGGGCGCGAGCAGGCCGGCGCGCAGATAGGTCGTGCCGATCGCGTTGGCTTCGTCGACCACCAGCGAGCGCCTCTGCTCGTAGCGCGACAATGCCATGCTGAAGCTGAATCCCAGCATCAGCCCCGCAAGGCCGAGCACGGCGCCCTGCACCGGCCCAAGCGGTGTTTCCGACCCGGCATCGTCGGCGGCCAGACGCTGGCCGAGCCAGGTGGCGAACCCGAGCAGAACGGCCATGATCAGTGCGAGCAGCGGCGGATGATCGATAACGATGCGCATCCGCACAGTGTGCAATGCCGAATCGAACGGCGCAACAGCCCGGCGCCATCAGAATTGCTCTAACGCAGCGCCGCCAGACCGGCGGTAACCGCCTTGCGCATCAATGTCGGCATCGGCGTATCGACGGGAGCGGCGGTCAAACCGCGCGGCAGAACGGCGACCGAGGCCGCCATCACCCGAAGCGAAAGCTCGAAATGGGTGAATACGTGGCGGATCGTGCCGGCATCGCGCCAGTCGGTCGCGGCAATTGGCGGTTCGGTCTCGGGCATTGCGCTCTCCCAGTCCGTTCCGGGCAATTCGAACATGCCGCCGAGCAGCCCCTTGGGTGGCCGGCGGCGCAACCCGATCATTCCCACCGAGTCGCGGAGCAGGAAGACCGCGCCGAACCGCACCGGCCGCACGGCTTTTTTCTCCTTGCGCGGCAACTCCTCCGCGATGCCGCGCAAATATGCGGCGCAGGCGTCACGCCACGGACAGATCATGCACGATGGATTGCGCGGCGTGCAGATTGTCGCTCCCAGATCGAACAGCGCCTGGGCGAAATCGCCCGGCGCGCGCCGCGCCGCGGCCTGCTCGCCCAATCGCGCGGCGGCGGCCGCGATTGTCGGCTTCGCCTTCGGTAACGATGCCTCGATCGCGAATATCCGCGCCGCCACCCGCTCGACATTGCCATCCACCGGCACCACCGGACGATCGAAAGCGATCGCGCCGATCGCCGCCGCCGTGTACCCCCCGATACCCGGCAACGCCCGCAATGCCTCGATCGTTTCGGGAAATCCGCCCATCCCGGCGACCACGCGGGCGCAGGTGATCAGGTTCCTGGCGCGGGCATAGTAGCCGAGCCCGGCCCAGAGCCCGAGCACATCGTCTTCCGGTGCCTGCGCCAAAGCCGCGACCGTCGGAAACCGCTCGATGAACCGGCGGAAATACGGTATCACCGCGCCTACCGTGGTCTGCTGCAGCATGATCTCGCTGAGCCAGACACGGTAGGGATCGGCGCGCACGCCCGGTGCTGCGCGCCAGGGCAGGTCGCGCCGATGGGCGCGATACCAGCGGAGCAGAAGTGCTGAGGATGGCGGATCAAGGCTCACGGAAACGCTCAGTGACGGCAAAAGCCCCGCCTGTCGAGCCGGCGCGGCACTACGCGCCGCGTGGCATCGCCGCGCTGATCGCGCCGGTGCTGCGCCCCGCTTTGCGCCGCCGGGGCGCCGCGCTCGCGACATTGCTTGAAGACTGGCCGGCGGTCGTCGGTCCCGGCATCGCGGCGCGCAGCCTGCCGGTGAAATGCGCCGCCGGCACGCTCACCATCGGCTGCGCCGGCCCCGACGCGCTGGAATTCCAGCACATGGCGCCAACCCTGACCGCGCGGATCAATCTCGCCTTGGGCGGCCAGATCGTCGCGCGGCTGCGCTTCGTCAGCCTGCCCGCCGCCGATCGCGTGAAGCCGGGCCGGTCAGAAATCGGACGCGATCAGCTCGGCGCCGCTCTCGTCGCTCCGGTGGATGCCGCCGCCCTGCCGGACGGACCGATCGGCGCTGCCCTGGCGCGGCTGGCGCGCGGCCTTCGCACGCGCCGGAGTTCCGGCCTTGGATAGGCCATGCGCGATCACCGCCTCGGTCAGCAGAACGCGCACCCGCTCCGCCGCGGCATGAACCGCGGCGGTTTTCAGCGTGTCCTGATCGGTCAACGCCATCAGATCGGCATAGGCGACGCCCAGCGGCGCCCGGTCGAGCCCGGCGCGGCGCAGGAATCCCTCCAGTGACAATTTCGAATCGCGGCGCAGATAATGCACCAACGAAGCTTCGTTCGGCGCGAACAGAAACACCCTGAGCCAGCGCGTATGCAGCGCGAAAGCGCCGAGCATGGTTCGCGGCGGTCCCTTGATTGGCCGGCCGGCGCCGCCGGCGAGCCAGGACGACAGCGCGGCTTCCGGCATCGGCCGGGCGATCCCGAAGCCCTGCACCATGGGCGCACCCATGATGCGCAGCGCATCGAGCATGTCGAGCGTCTCGACGCCTTCGACGCAGAGCTTCATGCCAAGCTCCTGCGCCATCGTGACAAAAGCGGCGAGGAAGACGAGGTCGTTCGGATTCTGCGCGACATCGGCAAGAAACGCCTTGTCGATCTTGAGGTAATCGACCGGCAGGCGCTGCACCCGCTTGAGGGTCGAGAACTCGACCCCGAGATCGTCGATCGCGATCGCCACGCCGGCGCGGCGCAGGATCTCCAACTCGTGGCGCGCCATTCCGAGATCGGGAAATTCATGGCTTTCGAGCAGTTCGACGATTAACCGTCCGGGCAAGATCGAGCCTGCCGCCAGCGCCGCCTCGATCGTCGCCGACACCGAACCGCGCGACAGAACCTCGGCATCGACATTGATCGACAGGCTGAGCGCGGGTGCGACCGCCGCGAGGTGTCGCAAATAGGCGATGCCCCGGCGCAGCACGCTCTGGAACAAAATCTCCCGGTCCTCGGCGGTCAGTTGGGGGAGAAAGGCGTCCGGCTGGATCAGCCGGTCGCCGTCGCGCAGCCGGGCCAGCGCCTCGATCGCGATCACCTCGCCGCGGCGCACCGCGATGATCGGCTGATAATGCACCTCGATACGATCTTCGGCCACCAGGGCACGATAACGAGATCGCGCGACGTTACTCCCCATCATCGACCGGCGCCGATCGGCTGACATGTCAAGCGAATGCCCACTTGTCGGCGCCTAATGCCGAATCCCAATGGCAAACCCCTGTTCGCCAACCTCATTGCAAGATGCGACGGATCACGACGACAAGGGCTGAATCAATTTCATTCAGAGAGATCCCGCATAACCCCAGTCCAGCACAACGAGACATGAGCACACCAATGCACTTATCGACGGAGAATTCTTGAAAAATCACATAGTCTCATTTCGAAGCACGATGCCAGCGAAAAGTTAACAAACTGTTTGACGGTCGAGTGTTTCCGGCGCGGGAAACGACTCTCCGGCTCAATGCGCATCGGACCAGTTGGGGCCGATTCCCGCCTCGACCAGCAACGGCACCGAGAGCGCCGCCGCATTCTGCATCACCTCCCTGGCAAGCTGAGCAACCGCCTCCGCCTGATCCCGCGGCGCCTCGAACAGCAACTCGTCATGGACCTGCAACAACAACCTTGCGTCCAGCCCCGCATCGGCGATCGCCGCCGGCAGGCGCACCATCGCCCGCTTGATGATATCCGCCGCTCCGCCCTGCAACGGCGCGTTGATCGCCTGGCGCTCGGCATAGCCGCGCCGCGCCGGGTTCTTGTCGGCGATTCCCGGCACGTAGCAGCGTCGGCCGAACGGCGTCGTCACGTAGCCATGGGTGCGGGCGAATTCGCGTGTCTCGTTCATATAGCGGCGGATTTCGGGATAGCGCGCGAAATAGGCATCGATATAGCGCTTCGCCTCGCCATTCTCGATGCCGAGCTGACGCGCCAGCCCGAACGCCGAAATACCGTAGATGATGCCGAAATTGATCGCCTTGGCGCGCCGTCGCGTCAGCGGGTCCATGCCTTCCATCGGCACGCCGAACACCTCGGACGCGGTGCGCGCATGAATATCCTCGCCATCGCCGAAACTCCGCTTCAGCGCCGGAATATCGGCGACATGGGCAAGCAGGCGCAACTCGATCTGAGAATAATCGGCCGAAATCAGACTCTGGCCGGGGGCGGCGATGAACGCGCGGCGGATGCGCGCCCCTTCCGCGGTGCGGATCGGAATGTTCTGCAGATTCGGATCGTTCGAGGACAGGCGCCCGGTCGCGGCGATCGCCTGGGCGAAGCTGGTATGAACCCGGCGATCCTCCACGTCGATTTCGCCTACCAAAGCATCCGCGTAGGTCGATTTCAGCTTCTGCAGCTGCCGCCAGTCGAGAATCCGCGCGGGCAGTTCGAGGCCGACTTCGGCGAGTTCCTCCAGCACGGCGGCGTCGGTGCCCCAGGCACCGGTCTTGGTGCGCCTGCCGCCGGGCAGCTTCATTTCGTCGAACAGAATCTCGCCGAGCTGTTTCGGGCTGCCGAGATTGAAGGCATGGCCGACCAGTTTTTCGATATCGCGCTGGATCTCGTCCATCCTGCGTGCGAATTCGGCCGACATGGCGATGAGATCGTCGCGATCGACCATCACCCCAGCGCGCTCCATGCCGAGCAGCACCGGAACCAGCCTGCGTTCCAGGGTCTCATACAGAGCGAGCGCACGCGCCTCGCGCAGGCGTGGCCGGAGCAGCAGCCACAAACGCAATGTTACGTCGGCGTCCTCGGCGGCGTAGGCCGTGGCACGATCGATCGGCACCGCGGAAAAACCGATCCGGTTGCGCCCGGTGCCGGTCACCTCGTCATAGGCGATCGGTTTGTGATCGAGATGCAAGGCTGACAGTTCGTCCATGCCATGACCATGCGCGCCCGCTTCGAGCGCGTAGGAAATCAGCATGGTATCGTCGATCGGCGCGGCGTCCGGCAATCCGGCCCCGGCCAGGACGTGGAGATCGAACTTCGCGTTGTGAAAAATCTTAAGAATCGCCGGATCGTTCAGAACCGGCGCCAGCGCCTCGTATACTCTCGCGCGCGGCAATTGCTCGCCCAGTTCGTGACCAAGCGGAATATAGGCTGCGCGCCCCGGCGCGATCGCGAGCGAGATGCCGATCAGCCTCGTGCGCCGCGAATTGAGATCGGCGGTTTCGGTGTCGACGGCGACGCGCCCGACCGCGCGGATCGCAGCAATCCAGGTCTCCAGCGCGGAGTCGCTGTCGATCGTCTCGTAGGGACCGAACGGCGCATCCGGCGCAGGCTCATGCGCCGCCACAGGTTTCGCTTCGGCCTGCGCCTCGGTGCGGCGCGGCAATCCGTTCAGCCCCAGCCGCGCCTTGATGCTCTTGAAGCCTTGGGCATCGAGAAACGCCTGCAGAACGGCATCGTCATGCGGTGTAATGGCAAGATCCGCGATCGGCGCCGGCAGCGCGACATCGCACCGCAGCTCGACCAGTTTTCGCGAAATCCGCGCATCCTCGGCATGGGCCACCAGCGCGTCGCGCCGCTTCGACGGCTTCATCGCGCCCGATGCGGCCGCCTCGAGTATCGTCTCCAGCGTGCCATATTCGCCGATGAGCTGCGCCGCACCTTTGGGCCCGATGCCCGGCACGCCGGGCACGTTATCGACGCTATCGCCCATCAGTGCCTGCATCTCGATCATCTGGCCCGGCACCACCCCGAATTTCGCCATCACCTCGTCCGGGCCGATCGGCGTCTGTTTGATCGGGTCGAGCATCGACACGCCATCGCCGAGCAACTGCATCAGATCCTTGTCCGAGGAGACGATCACCACCTCGCCGCCTTGGCGCTTCATCGCCGCGGCATAGCTCGCGATCAGATCGTCCGCCTCGAACCCGTCCAGCTCGATCGCCGGCACCGCGAACGCCCTGGTCGCATCCCGCACCAGGGCGAATTGCGGGATCAATTCCTCCGGCGGCTCCGGCCGATGCGCCTTGTAGCGCGGATCGATCGCGTTGCGGAACGTCGTACGCCCGGCATCGAAAATCACCGCGAGATGGGTGCCGGTATGCTCCTTCAGCAGCCGCGTCAGCATGTTGCAGAAACCGAACACCGCATTGACCGGCGTGCCATCCTCTCGCGTCATCGGCGGCAAAGCATGAAAGGCGCGGAAAATGAACCCCGAGCCATCCACCAGAACCAGGCGCTGCCCCATCAATGCGCGCCGCCCGAAACCGCGCCCGCCGCCAGCACGTAGAGCCGGGAGCAATACGGGCACTTCACCTCGCGATCCTCGATTTTCAGGAACACCCGCGGGTGACCGAGCGGTTCGCCGCCGCCATCGCAGGCAACCACCCGATCATGAACCTGGATCGTCTCGAAGATCGGCGCTTGCGGTGCATCCGGCATGGAACCCCTCTTTGCTTGGTGACGCTGATCCATGATACCGCCGCTCGCCGTGATTTCATATCGCCCCCGCCGCTTGCTGCCGATCCTCTGGCTTCTGGCTCTCTCCGGCTGCGCACGACCATTCCACATGCCGGTTCCGACCGCGAAACATCCCATTGTCACTGCGGGATATTTCCGGCTCGCGAGCGGTGCCCGCCTGCCCTATCGGAATTGGCTGCCCAATGGCTCTCCGCGCGCCGTGGTGCTGGCGCTGCACGGCTTCAACGACAGCCGGGATGCCTGGGCGACGCCCGCACCAACCCTCACCCGCGCCGGGATTGCGGTGTTCGCGCCCGATCAGCGCGGTTTCGGCGCCGCACCGGGGCGCGGCCTCTGGCCCGGCACCGCCCGCATGGTGGGCGATGCGCGGCAGATGGCGGCGATCCTGCACCGGCGCTATCCCGGCATTCCGCTCACCATCATGGGCGAAAGCATGGGCGGCGCGGTCGCACTCCTGCTCGGGGCGCGGCGCGATCCCATCGTTACGTCCTATGTGCTGATCTCGCCGGCGGTCTGGGGCGGCCGCGCGATGGCCGCCCCGTTGCGATTCGCCGCCGCGCTGTCCGGCGCCGCCGTGCCCGGTTTGCGGCTGACCGGGCGGCAGGCGCATGTACTGGCGAGCGATAATCGCCGCGCCCTGCACCGTCTGTTCGAAGACCCCTTGACCATCCGGGCGACACGGCTCGGCACCGTCGCCGGCCTGGTGCGCATGATGGGCCGTGCCCAGGCCGCCTGCGCCCGCTTCACGCCGAGCCACGCCCTGATCCTCTATGGCGGCCACGATCAGCTGATCCCGAAACCCGCCATGGCGTCCTGCTGGCGCGCGCTGTCGCCCGATCCGGGCATCCGCCTCGCCTATTACCCGCCCGATTACCACCTGATGCTGCTCGACCATCAGCGCGCCACGCCGACCCGCGACATCGCTTCCTTCATCCTGCACCCGAACCGACCCTTGCCGTCCGATGCCGGGACCGATGCGACGATCTTTCTGGCGCGGCATTGAGCCCGCGCGCGAAACCCGCTATGCCGTCCGCACGGACCTGTAGCTCAGCTGGATAGAGCGTTGCCCTCCGAAGGCAAACGCAAGCTCTTTCTGCTGATCGAGGGTGTCGTAAAAATCGAGTGAAACCAAGCGATTGGCAAAACTCGAAGGAAGCATCAAAATTGCGTTCGAGGTCGCGGAAGCACCACGGAAGCAAACCGAAAGGAGGTTGTGGAGTACGAACGGCCGCAAACGACGGGGCTCAACCCCGCTTGGTTTGAGCCGATTCGATTGTTGGATTCGGGATTGACCCTGTTCGATCTCGGACACTATCTGAATATCGATGCGCCCGTAGCTCAGCTGGATAGAGCGCCACCCTCCGAAGGTGGAGGCCACACGTTCGAATCGTGTCGGGCGCGCCATTCTCTCGATGGCACTTTTCACATCCCATCAGATTGTGCGTTTTTGGCCAATGCGATCTGCACTGGGCAAGGCATCGTTCTTTACCGACATTGAGGCGTCACCTGTTCGAGGCTGCCGCGGATGCGAACAACCGGTGGCGTGGACTTCAGCAAGAGTCCACTGGTCTCGTCATTGAATGTGAGACGCCCGCCCACGCCGACTTGTGCTGCCCCTTGCTGCCGTCGTAGCGGATAACGCCGTCTGGCTCTGAATGGTCTTCCGTGAAAATTAGGCTGTCCATGGGCTTACGCATGCCATTTGCACCTGCACGCAGCACCAACCCTTGCGCTTGCAACCATCCACTGTGCCGAAAGAACGCAGACGAGATCCAAGCGAGGGCGAGCGAACACGACGTCGAGGCCTAAGCACGCTTATGCGCGGCCAGGGCATGGGTGGCGAAGGCACCTATTGTCGTGGAGATTTCAGCCAAACCGGTGTACGGGCACCTCTAGGGTCAGGACCCTTTACACGGCTCGACGCGGCGTGATTCTCGGGGTGTCGGAGGTGTCCGATGGCCGAGTTGTTCCTGCTGTCCCGTACTCAGATGCGGCGGATCGAGCCGTTCTTCCCCCGGTCACGCGGGCTTCCGCGCGTTGACGACCGGCGGGTCATTAGCGGCATCGTCTACGTCATCCGCCATGGCCTGCAATGGCGGGACGCACCGCGCGGCTATGGCCCGCATAAGACGCTCTATAACCGCTTTGTGCGCTGGAGCCGCCTCGGTGTATTCGAACGCATCTTCGCGGCTCTGGTAGCCAAAGCGGGCGAGCCGGACCGGCTGATGATCGATGCCACGCATCTCAAAGCGCACCGAACGGCCGCCAGCCTGCTCAAAAAAGGGGTTCTCCGCGCCGTATCGGACGAACCAAGGGCGGCCTGAACTCGAAGCTGCATGCCGTCTGTGACGGCCAGGGGCGCCCAGTCGTGATGCTGCTCAGCGAAGGCCAGATGAGCGATCACAAGGGCGCGGCAATAATCTTGCCCGCGTTGCCGCCAGCCCGCGAATTGCTCGCTGACCGCGGCTACGACAGCAACTGGTTCCGCGCCGGATTGATGAAGCGCGGCATAGCGCCTTGCATACCATCGACGCGCAGCCGAAGCATCCCGATAGCACACGACAAGGAACTCTACCGGCAGCGGCACCGCGTCGAGAACATGTTCGGCCGCATCAAGGACTGGCGCCGCATCGGCACCCGCTACGATCGCTGCGCCCACACCTTCTTCTCAGCCATCTGCATCGCCGCCATTGTCACGTTCTGGCTGTGGTAGTGAGTCCTGACCCTAGGGTGTGTCGTCATTTGACCGGGGGGATTCCGGCGCGACCGTTTTCCTGATTCATAGCAGATCAGCATTCCGAAAGGCTGATCGATGGGGCGTTATGGGCTGAGGGCTGACCAATGGGAGCGGATTGCGCATCTTTTGCCAGGAAAAGATGGCGACGTTGGGGTAACCGCGAAGGACAACAAGCTTTTTGTTGACGCCGTGCTGTATCGGTATCGTGCGGGCATCCCCTGGCGCTACGGTATGCACACATCTCTTTGCGGCAAAGAATCAACCCGAAAAAATTTCGCCGAAGCCAGATTAAAGTACATGATCTGAAGTGCTCATAATAGAGAACACATAACGGGATCAAATCGGAATATCGGTTACAATCCGTTGATTTACATACATTTTATGAAATGTGTGAATCCCGTAGCCTCTGAAGAGATAGGTAAAGGCCCTGGTCAAGGCGCCGTTGGCAAATTTGCCGCCGCCGAGGACGGAGCCGACGCCGCCTGCAACGCTTTCGGTGACGACGGTATCATAGTTGCCATGGAGGGCAAGTTCGGGTCCGGCGGCAGCACTGAGAGGCTGTCTCGGAATGATGATGGAATGAAGGGTTGGGTGGCGGGATGAGGTGTGATTCCAAGAGGTTGTCGAGACCGAGTTGGATGGACAGCCTCATGTGGACCCCGACCACCCGTGCCTACCATAGGCGAGATAAC